>JBAZMB010000029.1:0-13345 GCA_041649975.1 Candidatus Margulisiibacteriota bacterium
ATGCCCTTATAACCGCGCGGGTAGAAAAAGAGAACGGCGAGTTTGTTGCCAGCCTGGCCGCCGGGAAAGAGGTCCTAGGGACTCTCCCAACTAATCCCCTTTCCCTGGTTTGGACCGGGAATTACCCCGATAGTGACGGGGCCCAGGTAGTGACCGGCGGCACTTATAAACTCATTCTGACTGCGGCTGCCAAGGACGGGTCCGGAAACCGGACCGAAACGATTAGTGGGATTAAAGTTGTCTCTTTTGCCAGAAATGAAGCCTTGGTTAAACTTGAACCGATTGGCGAGGAGATTGATTATAACGATGGCTTTGGCTTGAAAAAGATTCGTTTAGCAGACGGAGAATCGCCTTTCTATTTTGAAGCCAAGGGGTATGGCAATTACCATCCGGTAAAAGATCTTACTTATACTCTGACCGCTCAAGGGAAGCAAAAACTGACCGCTTATCCATATGTGCCGTTTGCCGGACTTATGCATCGTGGGTTTGATAAGGTTAGCGTTAAAGTTGAAGTTACAACGAAAATACATTGGACGCAATATGGCTATATTTTTCTAGAGGGCTGGAAGGGGAATGGGAAAGATGCGACCCGTGATTTTTCCAGTAACTACACATTTTCGGTGGATAAACCAATCGGGACTCCACCGATTACTAAAAATTTTAGTATTTGGGATTTTAAAAGCCGCGATGAATACAACTGGGGCGATTTACATGGAGAACCAAAACCACGATTTGATGGGATCGATTTAAATATTGTTGTTCGTCCGGCCGGGGACACTGGTTGGGAACTGGATAAAATAAGTATTCCTTACAATGAGGTAATATCTGGGACTGCGATTCAGACAGAGAAAGGAATATTTAAAATAACGCCAAGATGGACCAAATGGTCTGATGATGCGCATTATGAACGGTGGATGAATTTCTCGGTTGAGGTTGAACTGGCCGACAACATCAAGTATTCCCGCCTGACCAACCGTTTTGTTCCCTGGTTTGGGTTTGTCAACGCCAATGAAGCGAAACAAAAAGATTTTTCGGAGTATTTAACCGACATCAATCGTGGCTTAGGCTTTCCAGGGAAATTGTTTTTTGATGACCCCAGTGCCAAACCTGATGCCGCGTACAAGTCGATAGATGAGATTAAAGCTGAATTTTCTGGAGTTAGCTGGAAAGATTGGGGGGAAAGCCTAAAAAAGATGAGCGAAAAAGCCAATCTACTCGGCTATAAAGATTCTCTTGCTTCGTCCGTTGGCTACGACTCTTATCTTTCTGACGGATACTATGAATTTCTCCCGATTACTTATCCGGACCAAGCAAATAGAGGCTTGTCCGGTTTCGATTATACTGATGATTCGAGCTTGGTTAAGGTTCATACCGATCTTACCTATTACGGCAGTGGCAATCCCCAATCGCCCTTTGAATTTAGCTGGCCTTGGCGGGAAGGCGAATACACCGCTTTTCTGGCTACTCAAGAAACGCAACGGAAAAGATTGGACAAGGAATTGGGCGGTGAACCCCAGAATTATTCCGCGCCATCGATTGATGGGACATTCTGGACGCTTGACCCATCACAAGTCAACCAACGGAAAATCGACCAAAATAATAGCAAGGTTGCCGGTGGTCAGATTCATTACAATAAAGCGACCAGAAGAGGGGAATGGAGCTCGGGCCAGAACCCGGTAACTAGCCGGAGTGTCGATCAGATTATGCCTTTGCCAAGCTATGTTTATGATAAATCCTTTAAAGTTGAAAGTAACACCCCAGGGATCAAGCTTTCGCTCTCTTCTTCGGCCCCCAGCGCGGTAGTTAAGGCCGAAGACCAAGATATCAATGGTTTTCCTTGGACGACAGGAGATGACGGTAATTTGGCTGCGGTCCGTGGTTATATAAAGAGCCCTGCGCTGACCTTTAATCCTGATGCTTTCCGCTCTAAGCGGTCGATCAAACTCTCTTCCGCTTATCCGGTTGTGGCTGATTACCAGTCGGCCGGAGCGGCAAAATTCACTTTCCTGAAAAAACATCCCTGGGAACCGGACAATCAGGATAGCCCGGTCGACAACCCTAATCTTGAGATCGATCGCTGGGAAGTCATTGTTAAAGATAAAAGCGGGGCGGTCAATAAAGATGTTGCGCTTGAAAATGTTGTTACTGGCGCGAAGCGGTTGGACGATGCCCTATCTCTTAAGCTGAAAATTGATGCTTCAGAAGCCCGTTATGTTGAGTTGAGCGGTTCTGTCCCCGGCCCATATGAGCTTCTCTATTACGACGGCAAGAGCTGGCGGTCGATCATCCAATCGTTTGATGAAACTCCGACCAGCGGGCGCCTCGCCTGGTGGAATGTCTCTCGCTTGAACGGTGAATACACAGTTATGCTTCGCTCCGGCGGTTTTGTTTCGACCCAAAACGTTTCGATCGGGACGCTGATCAAAAAAGATGATGGGGGAGACGCTTGGAGCACCTATAAACGGGCCCAGCTCAAATTCCCGCCCCATGCTTTTGGCCGTGACCAGCTGGCGACAGTTACTCCGGTGACCATGAAAGAGATCAAGATCCGTAACAAGCCGATCATTCTGACCTCCGGACCGATTGTTGAGATCAAGCCTTCACCTTGGAAATTTACAGTTAGCTCTCTCGAGGGGGAAGACCTGCGGCCGACCCTCCGTTTTGTTTACACTTTTGACGAATTGAAAGAATTGGGAGCCTGGAACGGCGAAGGAGAGCCCAAAAACCTCCCCTGGAACATCCATCAAGTGACTGAAGCCGGGGATCTGCAGATCGTTTCCGATAA
The DNA here is from genome assembly GCA_041649975.1 of Candidatus Margulisiibacteriota bacterium. Classification (GTDB taxonomy): domain Bacteria; phylum Margulisbacteria; class WOR-1; order O2-12-FULL-45-9; family XYB2-FULL-48-7; genus XYB2-FULL-45-9. Next base: position 2,786 of record JBAZMB010000029.1, read on the forward strand.
CCAGCAGACGATAGAAGAAAATAACGGCGAAAAGCATTACGTTTTTTACGCGGCCCTCGACCATTTCTCAACTTACGCGCTTCTGCCGGGGAAATTTAAGCTTTCCGCGCCGATCGTCTTGGCCGACCGTTATATTACCAATAGAAATAGCGTCACTATTTACGGCACGGCAGAACCGGGCTCGGTCCTGACTCTTTACGTAAGAACCAAATCCGATTTCGACCCTCTCCACGTTAGTGGAGAGGGGGGACCATCACCGCAGGTGATGGTGGGTGAGGACGGTAATTTCCAAATCGAAAATGTTTCCTTGCTACAGGAAGGAGCTAATTACATTTATGTGACCGCTCATCCTCAAGGGAATTCAGAGATTTTAACTTGCGGCGACGTTATGGTAACAAAAGACACAGTCCCGCCAACGGTTGGCATTGCTCCAAATCTCTACGCCTTTTCGCCTAACGGTGACGGTAAATACGACAGCGTCGATTACCTTTTAACAATGAATGAAAAAGGGAAAATATATTTAGGAGTTAAGAGCGATTCAAACGACCTGATCAATATTGACGCGCCGCTGGAGGCGGGGAAAGAGCTCAAGGTCAATTGGTCAAAAGAGGGCTTTAAGCTATATCGTCGCGATAGCGCGACCGGCCTTTGGACTCTTTATTCCCAGGTACCGAATCCTTCAAATTTAACAGACGGAGAATATTCTGTGGTTGGTTACGCGATCGATGAAGCGGGGAATATTTCCGAGAACATTATTGTTAAAACTACAATTGATCTCACCCCGCCAAAGGTTTTGGGCTTAAACGCCGATCCCAATCCGTTTACCCCCAACGATGATGGGGTAAAGGATACAACTAGTTTCTGGTATAAATTCAGCGAGCCGGTGACGGTAAGCCTGGGAATATACCGCGAAGATGGCGGGCTCTTTAAAAATACTGAAGGGCAAACGGAAAATTATGCTTATCCAACTGGTCTCTCCCTTAATAAGGGGGCCGCGAGCGGTTCCTGCCCTTGGGATGGCCGGGGAAATCGCAACGAACTTCTTGGCGGAAACTATTCATATTCTATTTACGCTGAAGATTGGGTAGGTAATGCTGTTTCATCGGAGGTCAAACAGCTTGTTGTCGATCGGGCGCCGACCCTTATCCCGTACGTTTTTGCCGAGTCCGATCCATTTTCCTCGGCAAAGGGGACCAGTATTAAATACTATCTTTCCCAGGCCGATCTAAAAGTCACTGCGGCAATAGTTGGGGAAGGGGACAAAGTTATTAAATACCTGCTTAATGAGGTTGTTCAGGGGAAGGGGGAACATCAGCTATTTTGGAGTGGCGATCTCGATGGCGCTGGGAAAGCGGTTGATGGCTCATACACCATTAAGATAAAAGCGGGTGGTGATGGGCTATCGGCGGAAGCGACTAATACTGTGAGGGTTGATAGCACCAGCCCAATGGTGATTCTTAAGCCGCTGCAAATCGATTATGCCAGCAAACAAGGAACAATAATCTTTTCGATCCCGGAAGAGGCCAAAGTTGATCTTTCAGTCGTTAAAGCCGATGGGAGTCTCGTTGTTTTAATGTCCGGGGAAGCAAAAGCGGCTGGAGAACACCAGTTGTCGTTTAGTGCGGCAATCGTTGGCAGCGATGGGCAAGTAATGGTTGCGGCGATTGACCGGGCGCAAAACGAAGCGGCCGCGACGGTCTCATTCTCTTTCCTTCCGCCGAAACTGCAGATTACCGACCACCTGGCCGATCCGGCGATCTTTACCCCCAATGGCGACGGTCATACCGATACCACCCGGATCGCCTATAAGCTTAGTGGCGGCAGGGCTCCTTACATAGTTAATGTGAACATCGCTAACTCCTCCGGGACCAGTGTAAAACGCTTGGCGGAGAATGACGAGCAATCCGCCGGTAGCAATTCATTCTATTGGGATGGGAAATCAACGGTTCTTTCATCCGTCGAAACTTATGTTTCCGACGGCGACTATCAATACCAGGTTTCCGCGGTTGACGCTGACGGAGTTAAACAGGAAGCTTCTGGCAAGCTCGAAGTCGCTGGGGGGAAGATCACTCCTAATTTTAGCTTGAGCGCTCAGTCGTTTTCTCCCAATGGTGATGGGGTTAATGAAACCCTTGGGATAACTTATTCGATCAATTATCCGCCGTTCTATAACGTGCCGGGTGAGCCTCAGGTTCTGCTGGCGATCCTGGCGGCGAATGGCGATCTTCTCTATCAGACTGGGTTAGAACGCGCCCCCGGAACCTACACGTATGTTTTTGACGGGAAGACTAATTTTAACGCGCCGGGCTTGCCGATCGGTTCATCAATAACCACAGGTAAATATTATGCCCGGATCACTATTTCTGACCCGCTGGGGACAATTACTTCGTTGACCAAAGATTTCGCGGTCGATGTGACCAACCCGGAAGTAGTTATTTCCAGCGAAGCGGGAATGATCGCTAACCCGTCAAGCTTTTCGACCAATGCTAATCCGGATGGGAGCGATCGGCCGCGCAGTACCACTCTATATTACAAACTGACTGAAGATATGCTGGTTTCGGTCAAAGTGTATAAGATTGATAATAACAAGAAAGATTACCAACGGACAGATTTTACGAATTTGGTCGCGACGCTGGTCAATGGCCAGTGGCAAAGTGGCGGCCAACAATATCAGGTCAATTGGGATGGAAGGGCTGGTGGCGCTTATGCCGAGCCTGGCAAGTACGCTTTTATTGTTGAAGGTGAAGACAGCCTTGGCAATAGCACTCTCCGAAAGTGGGGTGGAACGGTTTGGATCCAGAATAACGTGCTATCCCTCCACGCCCCAGAACAGCTTGAACTGGCGAAGCTTGCGGTAACAAACAATCCTGATCCACAGGCGATTTCGCCGAATGGTAATAGCCAGGAGCCGGCTCAAAAACGGGCTCGTTTCTACTTTATGATCGATCTTTCGTTGGTTCCGTCGACGGTTGAAGCGGCGGAACGGATTGAAGCGATGGGGGTAACTATTAATACTAAACCAGTCGGCAAGTATTCTCTGAAGGTTTATAGTGATAGTGCCATGGCGAATCTGGTTCGGACCATTACTGCAGAAGCTGTCGCCCAATCGGGAACACTCTCCTGGGAAGATTGGGACGGGAAAACTGATGGTGGGGCCTACGCTTCAAATGGTAATTATTGGTTGGCGGTTGAGCTTCAGGATTATGCTGGTAATAAACAACCACTATTGATCGGCCAGGTAACTGTTGATAGCACTTTGCCTGAGGTTAAGAATGTGTTAGCTGCTCCATATTTCTTTGCTCCGGGCGGGACGAATTCGAATATTAAAACGACCACTTGCAGTTACGAGGTTGCCGATAATTCCGGCAAAGTGAAACTCCTGGCCCAAGCTTATTGCGGAAGTGCGCTGGTAAAAACTTTAACGGCTGATGCCTGGCAGGTGAATGGTAATTATTCGGTTGATTGGGATGGTGCCGGTGTGAGCGGTTATGTTGGCAATGCGAATGGGAGCGGTTCCCTTGATGGAGAATACACCTTGAAACTCCTGGCCTATGATGAGGCCGGCAATAGTTCCGTTCTCCAGTCGGCAAACGTCAAGGTTGATACCTTGCCTCCTGATGGGGTGGTCGTTATTGGTAGTGGGAACCCGCAATTTACCAGCTCGCCAACTGTTGAGCTGTTTGCCTCTGCCAGTGATTCAACTTCCGGGGTCAATAAAATGAGCTTTAGTAACGATGGTGTAAACTGGTCAGCCTGGGAAGGTTATTCGGCGTTGGGCAAGGCCTGGTTGCTTCCAGCCGGAGATGGGACCACGACGGTGCGGGTAAGATTAATGGATAACGCGGGAAACTATTCGACCGCTCTTTTTGCCGACCAGATTGTTTTAGATTCTGCCGCGCCGGTTATTAAATCGGTAGTTCAGACCCAACCGGTTACTATTAATAGTCCCACAACCAGTTTGCTTGGGGTCATGGCTGATTTCAATGGCGGAGCCGATACGATTTCCGGTATAAGCAATTGGCAGATAAAAATTATCAATGCCGGTGGTAGCGTTGTCAAAACCTTTGGCGCGACGGTTACTCCCGCGCAAACTGGCGATCTTGTTATTAATCAGGAGTGGGAACCAACCGGTCTTGATGGTTATTATTACTATTATTTTACCGCGACCGACGCGGCCGGCAATGCCTTTGACTCCAGAAAAGCCGGCTATGGTGCTTACAAACCATTGGGCGGGGACGATACGTATTACCGGGTCTTTGTTGATAAAACTGCTCCAGCGGTTGATATAACAAATCCGACCCCAAGCCAATGGTATAAAGGGACAATAAGTATCAGCGGCAGCGCCTCTGACAGTAATCCCGGACCTTACAAGCTTGAATACGCGATTGCCAATACCAATAATTGGACCTTAATTTCCAATGGGGTATGTCCAGTCAGTGGGGCTTTAGCCGCCTGGAACACTGCTTCATTAAACGGTGATTATGACTTAAGATTATCGGCGACCGATGAAGTTGGTAATTACGCGGAAAAGAAGATAACCATTAGACTTGATAATACTCAGCCGGTTATTACGATTATTCCGGTTTCGCCGATCACCTTTAACCCTTATGTTGACGGCAGCGGCAGAATTGATTTTACCGCGACCGATCCGGCGCCAAGCGGTGGTTTTTCGATTGGTAATATTTCCTCGGTGGTTAGATATAACGGACAGATCGTGAAATATCTGCCAATTTACGCTAGTGGAGGAAATGGATATTACGTCTTGTGGGATGGGATGAACATTAGCGGGGACTACGAAAATGAAGGGGCTTACACCATCGAAATCGGCGGTGTCGATGCGGTTGGCAATAACGCGGCCACTGTGAGCCGTGGTATTAACTTGCAGGATGACCAACATTTATTGCAAAACGGCAATGCCCCAGCGCAGTTGACTGGGTTTGATATCAGTGTTCAAGAATTTATGACTTTGCAATGGCATGATGGGCCTGGGGGAAGTCCTTATTATGAAAAAGGATGTGGCAAAGAGTATCAAACTAATATAATAACGGCCACAATTAATCCTCGGTCAGGCCTTGTCTCAAAGTATACTAATTATTCAACTGCCAATTATGAACATATTGTTTCAATTTCAAATGGGAATGTTTATTATCAAAGAAGAAACGGGAACGATCTGTATGGTCCCGTAAAAATATATAGCGGTGGAAATGCTATTGATACTGCTATTTGTGCCGAAAGTAATAATGTTTCATATGTTTCTTGGATAATTAATGTTGGGCAATATGATGAATTGTATTTCCAGAAAATCCCGGTTAATTTTGCGCCCATTACCGGAACAAAATTGGGAGCAAGCGCGATTAAAAAAGGGATAATGGCGACCGCTACCCTCGAATCGCCGTCCCTTATCGCGCCGGTAAATAATCGCCAGGATGTCCAAAACATTAGGCCCGCCTTTGAGTGGCAGCATCATAAGGCGGATACGACCGAATACCGGGTTGAAGTCGCCAAGAACGATAGCTTTACGATCGACCACCAGACCTTTAGCAAAGCGGCCGGGACAGGGACACAAGATAAGGCTGATAGTACTCTCTATGCCTTTAACTACGCTATACATGAATTTGATCCTGGCTTGGAGAGGAACACCGACTACTTCTGGAAAGTGACCGCTCTTTCGCCGACCAACGCGGCGACCTCGGAGACGTGGGGCTTCCGTATCCAGCCGGAACTGACTCTGGTCGGCGTGACCAACTACCCGAACCCGTTCAATCCGAACCGGGAGCAGACTAAGATCCGCTACCGACTCTCGGCTGACGCCGATGAAGTGCGGATCAGGATTTATGATATAACCGGTTCGTTAGTGACAGAGCTTGATGGGACAACCAACGGCGAAGGAATGAGCGTCTGGCAGAAGTATAATGACGTTTCCTGGGATGGGCGGAATGGGCGAGGGGATCTGGTCGTTAACGGAATCTATCCGTTCGAAATCACGGCGCGAATAGGCGATAAGACCGTCAGCGGCCGTGGAAAGATAGCGGTGCTGAAATGAAGAAAGTTATATTTCTCTTGCTTACCGCTTACAGCTTATCGCTTACCGCTGTTTTCGCCCTTGGCCAGTCCGGTGCTGACCTCGCCGTGCTTAATGCCGGAGTGGGAGCTCGTCCGCTCGCCATGGGTGGCGCTTTCACTGCGGTTGCCGATAATGCCGATGCCCCATATTGGAATCCTGCCGGTTTGGGTTTTATTAGCAGCCAAGAGATCACTAGCAGCCAAACCAGGCTTTCGACCGATGCCGATCATTATTATCTTAGTTATGTTTTCCCCGCTTTGGGAGGAACCGTTGGCCTTTCTTGGATTCAAATAGGGTTGGGGAATATCGCCCAGACCTCCAATGAGGTCGATATTCACAACGAAGTGCAGAATCTTAGCCTGTTTAGCTATTTTTCCAGCGCGTATCTCTTTTCTTACGGTAAAAAACTGAACGACTATATTGCCTTTGGTCTGACGGTGAAATATCTAAGTTCCGAGATGTTTGGGATCAGTGGCGGGAGCGGTTGGGGCTACTCCTTAACTCCTGGTATAATGCTTCGCTTGGCCAAGTATCCGGTGACTATCGGCTTCAAGATCGACGAACTGATCAATACCCAGCAGTGGGGAACCGGAACGGTCGAAAACGTTTCGCCTAAAGCGCGGTTGGGCTTGAGTTGGTTTCCTTGGTCGGAAAGCCGGGTGGCGGTTGATATTAGCCAAACGGTTAAATCAGGCTATTCTCCAGAAGTCGCGACCGGGTTTGAGTTGACGCAAGGCTGTGTTGCCTATCGGGCAGGGTATAACTCTAGTGGTTTGACCGCTGGCTTTGGCTTTACCGTTGGCCATGCCAGGCTCGATTACGCATTTGTCCAGCAAGCGGGGTTTGAATCTAATAATGTACACCGGGTTTCGTTGTCTGGGATTTGGTAATATATAGGGATGAAAATACTTATCGTAAAATTAGGGGCGATCGGGGACGTTTTAAGGACGACCTCCTTACTTCCCGGCTTGCGCGATAAATTCCGCGAGCCGACGATCGACTGGCTGACCGCCAGCTCGGCTAAGGATATTCTGCTCAACAACCCGCAGATCAACCGCCTGGCGATCTGGGAAGAACGGGAGCCGCTTAATGACTATCAGCTGGTCATTGGGTTGGAAGACGACAAAGAGGCGTGTGAATTCGTTTCTTCCCGTCGGGCGGAACAGGTGGTCGGCGCTTATTTGAAGAACGGAAAGCAAACGTACACGCCGTCCGGCTGGTTCGACATGTCGATGATCTCCCGCTTCGGCCTGGAACAGGCGAACGTCCTCAAGAAAAAGAACCAGAACACCTACCAACGGCATATGGCCGCTCTTCTCGGGATCGAGCTTTCTCCGTACGTCTTTAACTTAACGCCGGAGGAAGGGGAATACGGTGAACAGGTGATCAGGAACTTAGGGATTGGAAAACGGGAAACGGTAGTGGGGATAAATACCGGAGCGGGGAAACGCTGGCCGCTTAAGAGCTGGGGAATTGAACAGACGATCGAACTGGTCAAGCGCTTGCGCAAAGAACTGGGAGTAGTCTCCCTGATCCTTGGCGGCGACCAGGAGCAGGAACGGAACGCTTTGATCGCCAAAGAGACCGGGATGCCGAGCGCCGGGAGCCATTCGCTCCGGGGGTTTGCGGCGGTCATTGGCCAGACCAAGGCGCTCGTCTCCAGCGACAGCCTGGCGATGCACTTTGGGATTGCTCTTCGAAAACGGCTGGTCATCTTCTTTGGCCCGACCTCGTCGGCTGAGATCGAACTTTACGGATTAGGAGAGAAGCTTTTGTCGCCGATCGAGTGTTCAGTCTGCTACAAGAAGAGCTGCGAGAAAAAACCTCATTGCATGGACGCTATTTCAATCGACGAGATGTTCCAGGCGGTCAAAAGGCAGCTGGCACTGCTGAAATAACGCTCTCTTGTTAACAGAACGGAAACCAGCGACAGTATCGTCGCGGTTTCCGTTAAAGATAATCAAATTTTGGAAGCCGAGACGATACTGTCTACGGCTTCCAAAATAATAACACCACATACTAAAGTATGTGGAATATTCCCCACACTTTAGTGTGGGGTGTTATTTTTACTGGGGTAGAACGAGCTTAGTAGCCGGTGCTCCGGCAGGCGGTGACGTAATTGGCGGCCGCTTCAGTCGTCGACTGGAAGCAACCTTTCCCCTTGATCAAGACCGCCGGGATCTGCAGTTTATTCGCCGATAAAATAGCGGCCAGAGTATATGTCCAGCGGCTCTGCCGGTCAAGCGGGTGGAGGATGTTGGTATTCTCCAGCACAAAGATGTTGAGCAATTCCCGGAGCGAAAAAAGGTTCGGCGGAGTCGCGAAGGGGTAGACGTTCAGCCGGGTTTTGAATTCCGTGGCCAGCGGATGATCGGCGGCGGTGATCAGCGATAACATATAACCGTCGGCGAGCATCTGGTCGAGGAAAGAGCGGACCTGCGCGACCTCTTTTTCATCGCGGCCGAAATAACTGTAAGTTATGCAAAAAGTCTTTTTACACCACTCGGCAAACGCCTCGCTGTGAGTCTTTAACCCTTCACCTTTAAGCAGCCGGTCCAGCGCGTCGGCGATCTCGTTTGGAGCGATCTCGGTCTGGCAGAGATTATCGGGGCAATGGCTGGCGTCGCAATATTTCGGACAGCGGCTCTTTTTCCTGACGACAACATGCTCGGTCTTCCAGGGGCCCCAGCGGGTCGGCTTGGCCGCTTTGGAAGTGAAGATCGCGACCATCGGCCGCTTCAGGGCGGCGGCCAGGTGGAACGGCCCGGTGTCGACCCCGACGTAAACGGAGAAGCGGGCGATCAGGGCGATCAGTTCGCCGAGCGATAATTGGTTAGTTAAGTCGACGATCGGACCTTTGACCAGCCGCAGGACCTTGGCCGCCTTTTCCCGGTCGCCTGGGCCGCCGCTCAAAACAATCTTGGCCTGCGGATGGCGGGCCAGGATCAATTCGACCAGCTCCGGCCAGCCGTCCGGGTTCCACGGCTTATTGCCGCTCCCGGTCCCAAGATGGAGGCCGATCACCTGGTCAGCCGGGTTAATCCCGTTGTCGGCGAGGATCGCCGCGACTTTGGAGGCGCGAGCCGGCGAGGGGACGATCGTCATTTCGCCTGGTTCCCCTTTGATCCCGAGCGGCTCGAGCAAGAGGAGGTTTTGTTCCGTTTCGTGACGGGTGATATCTTTCCAGCGCTGCAAGGCTTTGATATTTTTAAACAGAGCGGTCACCAGGTGGGCTTTATCACCCAGGCGGCAGGGAACTTTGCCCAGTAAAGCGATCAATGAGTAGCTCAAGTTGTCGGTAAAAAAAACAGCCAGATCGAAGCGTCTTTTCCGGAATTCTCTGACGTAACGAGCGATCGTTTTTAGGGCGACCCGTTCCCTTTTGAAGATCCGGTCGTAGAGCTCTTCGTCGAAGAGGAGTTCGTCGACAACTGGCGAGGTTTCAAAAAGGGCCTCGCTGTAGTGACGGGTCAATAAAGTGATCTTTGCTTGCGGAAAACGCTGGCGCAAGGCCGAAAGGGCGGGGGTGATCAGGGTTTGGTCGCCGATGGCGTCGGGCCTGATGACTAAAATATTTTTAAAGTAATTACGCATTGATCTTCTCCAGAAAAAAGTCGGCAAAACTGCCGGTCGGCTTCCCTTCAATAATTACCGGCGGATAGTTCAGGTAAGCGCCGGCGAGCAGGGCGGCCAGACGCCAACTGAATCCGACCTTCCTATCAGGATTATAGATGACGCTGATGTCGCGCTCAACCAAAGGATCGATCATTCCCCGTTCCGGACGAAAGAGGTTGAACCCTTCTTCTTTTAAGCCGGTCGGTTCTTCGTCGCCAAGCAGGAGGATATTGAGCGACTTCGCCGCCCAGTACCGCTTGGTCTCTAAAGTTCCGCTAACGCCGCGGCCGGCGACCAGCTCGGCGAATTCGGCCAGCAGCTCTTCGGCCGAGATCTGATCGGCGCAATAAGTCGCCTGGCAGGCGCGGGTGGCGCAGATCAACGGGCAATTAACCGCTTTCCGGACGATCCGGTGGGGAACGCCCCATGGTCCCCAGGTCAGAGGCTTCTGCGCTTTGCTGGTGTAGATAACAAGGCATGGTGTTTTGACGGCGGCCGCCAGGTGGGTCGGCCCGGAATCACAGCCGACGTGAAAACGGGCCCGGGCGATCAGGGCGGCATTCTCGCCGACCGTCGTCCGGCCGGTCAGGTCGATGACCTCGTGGCCGGCCAGCGCGGTGATCTCTTTGGCCAGGTTGGTCTCGTCTTTGCCGCCAAGCAGCATGAACTGAAAACCAAAACGTTTGACCGCCAGCTCGATGAAGCGGGCGTAGGTCGAAGCGGAAAGGGCTTTATTGGTCCCGCTGGTGCCGGGGGAGAGGGCGACTAAACTGTCGGTCTTGATCCCGGCGAGATATTCTTCCGCCGTCTTTTTATTCTCCGTCGTCAGCTGGAGGTCGAGTTCGATCGGCGCGGCGGCCGCTCCCAGCGCCTGGAGGAGG
>JBAZMB010000030.1:0-13129 GCA_041649975.1 Candidatus Margulisiibacteriota bacterium
CGTTACGCCAATCCCGGCCAGCGAAACATCGTATCCCCAGCATATCGCGGAGTGGGAGCCGCAAATGAGCGCCGCCTTTTTCCCGAGCGAAGAAACGCCGATCTTAGCCGAGCCAACGGCGGAGCTCAGCGCCAAACAACCGCTGGTCCCGCTTTATCAATTGCAGAAGTCGTATATTGTCGCGACTGACGGCAAGAGCTTATCGGTTATCGATCAGCACGCGGCCCACGAGCGGATCATCTATGATCGGCTGAGCCGAACGGAGCGGGCGATCGACCGACAAACCTTACTGATCCCGGAAACGCTTGAGTTTGAGCTCCCCTTAGCGGGCGCCATAAAGACTAATCTGGCTGAACTGCAAAAACTAGGGTTTGAGATCGAGGAGTTTGGCCAGAACAGTTTTATCGTTCGGGCGGTCCCCGCTTTGAACGGAAAAGTTTCGGCGACTACTTTGCTCTCAGACATTGCCAGCGACTTGCGGGCCCTGGGCCAAAGCGAACAGTTGGCAATCAGGCAAGAAAATCTCCGCAAATCATTGGCCTGTCATAGCGCGATCAAAGCTGGGGAGCCATTGACCAGCCAGGAGATGGCGGCTTTGATCCGGGACCTCTTCCTGACGGAGAATCCGACAACTTGTCCTCATGGCCGACCACTGATTTTTACTATTCCAGAAACCGAAATCCTGAAAAAATTCCATCGCTAACGCCTAAAAAACGTTGAAAAATAAGGAATATTCGAAATAAGCGAAATTTCCCACCCGACTTCACGATACTATAATGATGTAAGGCTGTTGACTGGCAATAAAATTGCTTTGTTTGACAGCATGGGTGAAGGTCTGTTAACATGGCTCGAAAGGAGATTCAAATGGCGAAAAATCTAGTTATCGTTGAGTCACCTGCTAAGGCTAGGACTCTGGGGAAGTTTTTAGGGAAAGAATACGAAGTTAAGGCAAGCGGCGGGCATATCCGCGATTTGCCGCCAAAGTCGCTTGGGGTTAAAGTCGAATCAGATTTTGAACCCAACTATAAGATAATTAAAGGAAAAGAGAACATTGTTAAGGACCTTAAAAAGGATGCCGCTAAGGCGAAAATGATCTACCTGGCCCCGGATCCGGACCGTGAAGGGGAAGCGATCGCCTGGCATCTCAACGCCATCTTAGACGCGGCGAAAAAAACCAAAAGGATCGAATTCCACGAGATCACCAAGGAGGCAGTCGCTAAAGCGATAAAAAGCCCCCGGGAGATCGACGTCGCCCGCGTTAACGCTCAACAAGCCCGCCGCATACTCGACCGTCTGGTTGGTTATAAACTGAGCCCTCTTCTCTGGAAAAAGGTCCGCAAAGGGCTTTCCGCCGGCCGCGTGCAATCGGTCGCGGTTCGGCTAATTTGCGAACGGGAAGAAGAGATCAAGAAGTTCCAGGCGATCGAATACTGGGACATCATGGCCCAGTTAGCGACTGCTAAAGACGAAGAATTCGCCGCCCGCCTGGTTGCCCGCGGCACGAAATCGATGGGTGGCCGTCCAACTTCACCGGAAAAGAAAGAAAACGTGATCCCTTCGAAAGAAGAAGTTGAAAAGATCCTGAAAGAGTTGGAAAACGCTGCTTTCGCGGTTAAAGAAGTCAGGAAAAAGGAACAGAACCGCCACCCCTCGCCGCCGTTCATTACCAGCTCATTGCAACAAGAAGCGGCCCGCAAGCTTGGCTTCTCGCCGAAAAAAACCATGATGCTGGCCCAGCGCCTTTACGAAGGCGAAGAAGTCCCGGGCGAAGGCCGGATCGGTTTGATCACTTACATGAGAACCGATTCGGTTCGGATCAGCGACGGGGCCCTGGTTGAGACCCGCGGTTATATTGACGAAGCTATCGGCAAACAATATCTGCCCAAGGAAGCGAACCATTATAAAACGAAGAAATCGGCCCAGGACGCTCATGAAGCGATCCGCCCGACCTCGATCGCCAGGACCCCGGACAAGCTCAAAGAAAGCCTGGAGCCGGACGAATTCAAGCTTTACGACCTGATTTGGAAGCGCTTTGTCGCCTGTCAAATGGAAAGCGCGGTCTTCGACCAAACTTCAGTCGACATCGCGGCCGGTGACTATATTTTCCGTTCGACCGGGTCGGTCATTAAATTTGACGGCTACCTGAAGCTTTACGAAGAAAGCGTTGACGAAGAAGAAGAAAAAGACGGCCGTCTGCCCGCTTTGAACGAAGGCGAGGACTTAAAAAAGATCGAGATCCGGCCCGACCAGCACTTTACCCAGCCGCCGCCGCGCTATACGGAAGCTTCGCTGGTTAAAGAACTGGAGCACAAAGGGATCGGCCGGCCGTCGACCTACGCCCCAATTTTGTCGACGATCCAGGACCGCGGTTACGTTGAAAAAGAGGGCCGCGCCTTAAAGCCGACCGAGATCGGGATGGTGACCAACGGTCTTTTGGTAAAGCACTTTCCGGAGATCATGGACATCACCTTTACCGCCGGCATGGAAGACCAGCTTGACGACATCAGCGAAAACAAGGTCGACTGGGTGGATGTCCTGAAAAAATTCTACCAACCGTTCAGCCTCGCGTTGATCGAAGCCGACGAGAAAATGGAAAAGGTCAAAAAAGAGATCATGACCGACGAGGTTTGCCCGAAATGCGGCAGCAAGCTGGTTATCCGCCAGGGACGCTACGGCGACTTTTTTGCCTGCTCCAACTACCCGAAATGCACCTATACTAAAGACGTGGAAAAGCCGGAAGGGGAAGGCGGCGCGCCGGAAGTCGAAGAGAAATGCGAAAAATGCGGCAAACCGATGGTCGTCAAGCACGGCCGCTTTGGTTCTTTCCTGGCTTGCTCGGATTATCCAAACTGTAAAACGACCAAGCCCCTGCTCCGCAAGATCGGGGTAAAGTGTCCCAAGGACGGCGGCGACGTCGTGATGAAGAAGACCAGAAAAGGGCGGATCTTCTATTGTTGCAGCAACTATCCGAAATGCGATTATGCCGCCTGGCAGCGGCCGACCGCCGAACCGAAGCCGGAGACCAAGGAGGAAGGGAATGCTTAGGGATTTCTTTACCAAAAATACCAGCCTAAAGATAATGGCGGTGGTCCTGGCGGTCATTCTCTGGGCGATCGCGAGATACTGGACGGTTAGATAAATGTTTCGGCTTTCCGGTCTGAAAGAAATGCAGGAGCTTTCCGCCCAAGCTCGGCGCGATAAACGGCAGATTGGCTTTGTTCCGACGATGGGGGCGCTTCATGAAGGGCACCTCTCTCTGGTTGCTCAGGCTGGAAAAGAGTGCGATTTGCTGGTCGTCAGCATTTTTGTGAACCCGATTCAATTTGGTCCCCAAGAAGATTTTAACGCTTACCCTAGAGACTTTGAAAAAGACGCCCAATTGTTGGCTCCTTATAATGTTGATGTTCTCTTCGCGCCGCAGGCGGCGGAGATGTTCCCTGAAGGTTTTAGCTCTCAAATCGAAGTCAAAGGACTAACGGAAATGCTTTGCGGCAAAAGCCGTCCCGGTCATTTTGCCGGCGTGACGACGGTCGTGGCTAAATTATTTAATTTGGTCCAGCCGGATAAAGCCTTTTTTGGAGCGAAAGATTATCAGCAACAGCTGGTGATCAGAAAGATGGCCAAAGACCTGAATTTTCCGGTCGAGATCGTAACCCTGCCGACGGTTAGGGAAAACGATGGCCTGGCGATGAGCTCTCGCAACCGTTATCTTAGCCCGGAAGAAAGAAAAGCCGCGACCATCCTTTATCGGGCGTTGCTTCTGGCCAAGGAAGCCCTCGCCAAAGGAACCGACCCGATCAAGGTGCGGCAGCAAATAGAAGGGTTTATCGGCCAAGAACCCTTGGCCAAGGTTGATTACGTCGTGGTTGTTGATCCAATGACGCTGGCGGATGTTTCAAAGGACGGAAAGTGCTTGGTCGCGTTAGCCGTTTATATCGGCAAGACCAGGCTGATCGATAATTTAGTCGTTTAGGTTTCAGGGGGGAGCGGTCATGGGAAAGGGGCGGGGCTTTACTTTGGTTGAACTGCTGGTTGTGATAAGCATTGTCGGGTTATTGTTATTTTCACTGTTACCCGTGCTTAATAAATTTAAGGAGCGGGTGTGTCTGAAGCGAGCCGCCAACCTAACCGTTGCGGCTTTAAGGTTGGCCCAAGCGACCGCGATCTTGCGATCGGACCAAGCCGGCTGTTTAGTTGCCGGAGAAGTTGTATCAGGCGCCGCCATCATGACAGCTAAGACCTACGTCTTTTCAGCGGATGGCTTCGCCCCGCCGGCCGGCTCTGGAACCTCGACTCTCGTTTCAAAACATGGGAAACGCAAGGTCATTGTTTCTTCCATGGGGAGGGTGCGGAGTGAATAAAGGAGTGACCTTGCTCGAGTTGGTTGTCGCTTGCGGTTTGCTCCTGGTTTTTACCGCCACCTCAGCGGCTTTATATCGCGAAGCTTGCGTTCTTTCCAAAAAAAGCGACCAGCGGCTCGAACTCCTGAACAAAGCCGAAAATAGTCTGACCGAAGTGATTAGGGCGAGCGATCTGATGAAGTTATCGTCGAGTGCCAACCATTCTTTTGTGGTTATCCCCTTTGCCGCCAAGGTGGCGAGGGTCGACCTGCTAATTAAGAAAATCGACGGGAGAGAAGAACGCTTCACGACCCTAAGGTGCGTGGAATGAAACGGGGGTTTACTTTAATCGAAGTGATTATTGTCATTAGCCTAATAGCGGCGATAATGCCGACCATGCTTTCGATCCTGGTCAGTGAGATAAAAAGCGGCGATAAGGTTATTGCGCGTAGCTTAGGTCAGCAGGCTGAAACGATCCTTTCCTGGCGGCTAGTCAGTAGTTTGCGTGGGGCGGATCTTATTAAGATCGTGGCTTCTAATGAAGCGGAACTTCAAACGGAGAGCCTAACGGTTTCATATGCTTATGAAGGCGGACTTGTTAAGCGAAAAAGCGGCAAAAGCAACCAACCCCTTTCGAATCCGGGCGAGATAAAGGCGCTAACCTTTCGGGCGATTGAGCCGAATACGATAGAAATGACCATCAATCAACGCAAGGTGCTGATATGCAAAGAATGAGCCGCGGGGTTGCCTTATTAATGGTGATAGTCATTGGGGGGACGATTTTAAGCTTGGGTGTAATTGCGACCAGAATAGTTTATAATAACCTCTGGACGTCGCAAGCGATGCTGCTCAAGGAAAAGAGTTATTGGCTGGCGTCTGGCGGCCTGGAGTGGGGGGAAGCCAGTTTAAAGACAAACCCCGATTGGTTTACCGATTTGCCAGTCCTGACCAACAAGAAGGAGTGGCTGGTAAAAACGGCCATTGGAGAGACGATTGTTTTGGCAAACGGACAGGTCAAAGTTGTCCGGGAAAAAGGAAGCAAGCTCGTATACTCGGTTGGCTCTTTTGCTTCCG
Source organism: Candidatus Margulisiibacteriota bacterium (assembly GCA_041649975.1). Taxonomy (GTDB): domain Bacteria; phylum Margulisbacteria; class WOR-1; order O2-12-FULL-45-9; family XYB2-FULL-48-7; genus XYB2-FULL-45-9. Next base: position 5,415 of record JBAZMB010000030.1, read on the forward strand.
CCAGAGTGGTTATGAGCGGCGAATTTAGCGCGGGAAAAATTGAAAGAAAGAGGGAAATTTAAAATGGCAAACTATTTGATCATGATCGTTTCTATTTTGCTGGCGGTCGCCGGACAATTGATGATGAAAAAAGGGATGATGGCGTTTGGTACTTTCCCCTTCAACCAAATATTAGTAAAAGTTATCCCAATGATCTTCAATCCTTGGGTCTTTTTTGGCTTTGTCTGTTTCGGCCTCTCTTCCTTGTTCTGGCTGGTTGTCCTCTCCCGCTTACCCTTAAGCCTGGTTTACCCGATGGTCAGCGTCGGCTATGTCATTGTCGCGCTGGTTTCAATGTATTTGTTCCGTGAACCGGTCAGCCTGGTCCGCTGGATAGGGATTGCGGTGATCGTGGCCGGGGTTGTCCTTATTTCCCGCAGTTAGTCTTTGTTATAGTACTTGGTGAAGTCTTCGGGGCGGATATCCTGCACGAAATCGTTGAACTTTTTTGTCTCTTCGGCGTCTTTTTCCGAATTGACCAGCTTGGCCTGCATCATGACGACTTCTGAAACCAGGATTGGGATGTGACAGCGGACCGCCAGGGCGATCGCGTCTGATGGGCGGGCATCGATGTTTAGGATCTTTCCTTCTTTTGTTTCGATGTTGATATTCGCGAAGAAGGTCCCCTCTTTAACGTCATTAATGACCACTTGTTTAACCTTGCCGCCCAAAGCTTCGATCGAATTGCGGAGCAGGTCGTGGGTCATGGGGCGGGGGGGCTTAACCCCTTGCATTTCCATGGCGACGGCGGCGGCTTCGAACACGCCGATCCAGATGGGGAGAAAATTCAGCTCTTCCTGATCGCGGAGCAGGACCAAGGGGGAGAGATTGCGCGGGTCAAAACCTAACCCACCGACAATCAGCTCGATCATGCTTTAGCGGCTATTTCAACGATCTTGGCAAAGGTCGCCGGATCGTTCATGGCGAGATCAGCCAGCATTTTGCGGTCCAGAGCGACGCCGGCTTTTTTCAGGCCGGAGATGAGAGTGTTGTATTTCAAGCCGGCGGCTACCGCGGCGGCATTGATCCGGCCGATCCACAGTGAGCGCATATCCCGTTTTTTCTGGCGCCGTCCGCGGGTGGCGTGTGTTAAGGCCTTGAAAACCGCGGTCTTAGCGCGGCGGAACTGGGTCCTGACCGTCCGGCGGAATCCCTTAGCCCGGTCAAATACCTTTTTTCTTCGGCGACGAGCAACGAAACCTCTTTTAACCCTAACCATTTCTTAGCCTCCTGGCAACATATCGTGGATCCGCCGAACGTCTGAGGGCGAAACTTCTTTTTTCGCTTTCAGGCGCCGTCTTTTGGAAGCGGATTTCCATTCCAAAAGGTGGCGTAATCCGGAAGACCGTCTTAAGATCTTTCCCGACTTTTTAATTTCAAACCTTTTCGCGGCCGCTCGTCTTGTTTTTGCTTTAGGCATTAGTGTTTCACCGGCGCAAGCATTAGATTTAGGTTTTTCCCTTCCATCTTTGGAGGAGCCTCTGGCTTGCCCGCCTCCGTAACCGCTTCGATCATTCTTTCCAGGACCCGATGCCCCAGTTCTTTATGGGCCATTTCTCTTCCCCGGAAGAAAATATTGATCTTGACCTTAAATCCCTTCGCGAGGAATTCTTTGGACTTGTTCACCCGTACATCAAAATCGTGTTGAGCGATCTTGGGGGAGAGTTTAACTTCTTTTATAACCCCGGATTTAGAGGACTTACGCGCCTCTTTATCTTTTTTTGACAATTCGTACTTAAGCTTGCCGTAATCGCCGATCTTAGCGACCGGTGGAACGGCGGCCGGCGCGATCAGAATAAGATCGCAACCGCGCTCACGCGCCATACGAAGAGCTTCGGGGGTTGGGCAGTTGCCAAGCTGTTGTCCGTTTTCGTCAATCAGTCTGACTTCCTTGGCCCAAATGCGTTCATTAACCTGATACTGTTTAATTGTTAGCCCCCATACAACTTAATTATAGCGCATTTCAGGGCGGAGGTCAAAGGAAAAATCCTGGATGGTCTTAACGCCGATCTCTCCCTTTTCGCGGGAGCGGATGGCAACGGTGCCGGCTTGTTCTTCTTTATCCCCAACAATCAGCATATAAGGGACCTTTTGGAGCTGGGCGTTGCGGATCTTGGCGCCGATCGTCTCCCGGCGGGCGTCGACTTCAACTCGGACCCCGATCTCCCGGAGCTGGGCGGCCACTTTGTCCGCGTAATCGTTATGGCGATCAGAGACCGGTAGGATCGAGACTTGGGTAGGGGCCAGCCAGAAGGGGAAAGCCCCGCCGTAATGTTCGATCAAAGCCCCGATAAATCGCTCTAAACTGCCTAAAATAGCGCGATGGACCATCACCGGGGTCTTTTGTTTCCCATCTTCACCGATATAATTAAGGTTAAAGCGTTGGGGGAGGTTAAAATCGACCTGGACAGTTGGTCCCTGCCAGGCCCGGCCCAGGGAATCTTTGAGTTTAACATCGATCTTGGGACCGTAGAAAACCCCGGCTCCGGGATCGATTTCAAATGGAAGCCCCCGATCTTGTAGCGCTTTTTCCAGGATAGCAGTTGCTTTTTCCCAGTTATCGACCGTGCCGGCAAAACTTTCCGGCCGGGTCGAGAGGTTGATCTTAAAATCAAAACCAAAGGTTTTCATGACAAAAGCGATAAAATCCAACGTTTGCACGATCTCCCCCTCGAGCTGGTCTTCGCGACAGAAGATGTGAGCGTCATCCTGGGTAAAGCCCCGGACCCGCAACAGACCATGGAGGACGCCCGATTTTTCATAACGATAGACAGTGCCGAATTCAAAATAGCGGATCGGCAGATCGCGATAACTTCTGGTTTTTCGGCTATAGATCAGGATATGGCCGGGGCAGTTCATCGGTTTAACGACGTACTCTTGTTCATCGATTTTCATGAAATACATGTTTTCGCGATAATAATTAGTATGACCGGAAGTATTCCAGAGGTCGATCTTGGCGATGTGGGGGATGTAAACCTGTTCATACCCCCGCTTAAGGTTCTCTTTCTTCATGAAATCTTCAATCAGGCTGCGGAGCATCGCCCCTTTCGGGTGATAATAGACCAGTCCGGCGCCGGCTTCTTCGTGGAGGGAGAAGAGATCAAGCTCTTTGCCTAATTTACGGTGATCGCGCTTCTTGGCCTCTTCCAGATTGGCCAGATAGGCGTCTAGCTCCTCTTTGGTTGGGAAAACGGTGCCATAGATCCGCTGCATCATCGGATTGGTCTCTATCCCGCGCCAATAGGCGCCGGCGATGGAGAGAAGCTTGAAGGCCTTGATCCGGCCGGTAAAATCAACGTGAGGGCCGCGGCAGAGGTCGACAAAATCGCCGTTCCGATAGAGACTGACTTGGTCGACAGCAAGGTCTTTGATGATCTCAACCTTGTATTTTTCTCCTTTTTCCTCGAATAAACGAATGGCTTCGTCCTTGCTGACTTCCTGGCGTTCGAATTTTTGGTTCTTTTTGCAAATATCCTTCATCGCTTTTTCGATTTTCGGCAGATCTTCCGGTGTGATCGCCTGGGGCAGATCAAAATCGTAGTAAAAACCGTCTTCGGTCGCCGGGCCGATCCCGAGCTTAACCCCGGGGAAGATTTCCATGACCGCTTGGGCCAGGATGTGGGAGGTTGAATGTCGTAAGGTTTCCAAGTCGAATTTACTCATGTGATAAGTATAACATATGACGTGAGAAAGGGGTATTAGATAACGGAATGAATATATGCCTCGACCTGGTGAAAATCGCTGAAGCCATAATTTTCGACGAAGTTTACCGTTCCGTTGGTGCCGGTCAGCTTATAAAGAAAGTCCGTTTTTAAGGCGCTTAATTTAGCCGCTTTGATCCGGGGACCAAGGAATTTATAGCCGTCGGCGACCGCGAGATTATCCGGCAACGCTTTTTCTCCGGTAAAAAGTTCAAACAGCGAAAGCCCGAAGGCAAAAAGGTCATCAGTTCTGTATGGTTCCTTTTTCACCCAGCGGTTCAGGGAAAAGTACGAGGGGGTCCCCGCGCTGGCCTGGGTTTCGATCGGCAAAGCCTTTCCTTCGGGGCGGGCGAAAGCGAAATCGATCAATTTCCCGTTTTTCAGGATATTGTCTGGTTTAACGTCGGCATGAACGATCCCCTTGTCGTGCAAATGGGCCAGCGCGCGAGCCGCGCCCAAAGCGGCGGCCAGGATTTCCAGGTCGGTTAAAAGTTGTCCTCTATTAACAGAAGTCCGGAGATCGGGGGCGGAAAAAAGCTCCAAGGCGATGAAATGGCGCCCGTCAGTTTCTTCTTCAAGGGTGAAATGGCCGGTCCCAAAGTATTCAGGGATATTGGCGTGAGGTGGGACTTGGCCGAGAACATTGGCTTCGTTCAGGATAAAAAACTCTTTATAGTGAGAATATGATTTGCCTAACGGGGCGAGCTTGACCGCTATTTTGTCCGGCTCTTTGTAGGGTTGGTGATAAACTTCAGACATTCCGCCTTTGCCGACAAGATTATCTGGAGAAAAACTGAAACAGCGCGCCTGGGCAAGGGTTAGGCCCCGGCCTGGTATATGGCTGCGATAATCGATTTTCCAATTTGTGGCAAGCATGTCAAGCAATCATCGGCAATAAACTCCGATAATTGCAGGGGAATTAAAAAAAGTTAGGCGGTCCTGGCCCAGGCGTCGGCGGCGAGGACTTCTTCCAGCGTGGAGATTGGTTGGCCCTGGTGCTTATCAAGGGTTGCTTTGACCCGTTGGGGGATCTCGGCGAAGGTAATTTTGCCATCCAAGAACAGGCGAACCGCGACTTCACTGGCCGCATTGAGAACGGCGGTCATGGTTCCGCCTTTTTTACCGGCATCATAGGCATACTGCAGGCAGGGAAATTTAGTGAAGTCCGGTTTTTGGAAGGTTAGTTGCGCGATCTTGGTAAAATCGAGCCGCCCCCACATATTTTGCTGTCGTTCTTCTTCCAGGAGGGCGTATTGGATTGGGACCCGCATGTCAGGGGCGCCTAACTGGGCGATGACCGAGCCGTCAATGAATTCGACCATGGAGTGGATGGTGCTTTCCGGGTGAATGATGACTTCGATCTGGGAATAATCTAGCCCAAAGAGATGATGTGCTTCGATCACTTCCAGCCCTTTGTTCATTAAAGTCGCGGAGTCGATCGTGACTTTGGGGCCCATCTTCCAGGTCGGGTGTTTTAAGGCTTCCTTGGCGGTTAAAGTAGCGAACTTTTCCACCGGGGTCTTTAAAAAGGGGCCGCCGGAAGCGGTTATAATCAGCTTTTTGATCGTTTTGCGATCTTCCCCCCTTAAACATTGGGTGATGGCACTATGCTCGCTGTCGATTGGGAAGACCTTGACTTTGTTAGCTGCGACTTCTTTCATAAAAAGGTCGCCGGCGGCGACCAGGACCTCTTTGGTCGCCAGGGCGATATCTTTTTTAGCCTGGACCGCGGCTAGAGCGGCCGAGAGAGGCGCGGCGCCGGGTATCGCGACTACCACCATTTTGGCCGTCGGCATGGTGGCTGCTTTTATTAAACCTTCGGGCCCAACGACAACTTCCGCTTTGATATCGGGGAGGGCGGCCAGGAGCTTCTGCTTCCCTTCTTCGGTCGCTAAGGCGACGAGCTGGGGTTGGAATTTCTTGATCTGCTCGACCAGGATCGGAATGTCGTTCCTGGCGGCCAACGCGACGACGTTTAAACGGCTGGGGTAAATAGAAACAATTTCCAGTGTTTGTTTGCCGATCGAACCGGTTGAGCCGAGGATCGTGATGCCCTTTTTCATAACAAAATACTAGCATAGATCAAGAGAAAGTGAAATAAACGTTGAAAAATACCGATAATATCCTGGAGGTAATCATGGCGCTTCAACTTGATCCCTTACCAAGCAGTTACAGGCAAAAACAAGCGGCTTTCCGTGCTTATCATCGGGGCAATGGCTATCAGGAATATCGCTCCCCGTTAATTCCGGTGACCGAAGCTAAGCAAGCTGCTTTGCGGCCTGGCGACCTGATAATTAATGCCGTTGGTTTAGAAGATGTTTATAAACAACCTCGAATCCTAAGGGAGCTTCATGAAGGAAGGATTATCAAACTTGTCGATTTTGAGAAGGTCAGGCAACCAAGATTTGTTTGGTTAGACCATACGGAAGAAGGCCGGAGAAAAGCCCTGCTTGAAGGGAGCCCCTTGAAAACAGCTTATGAGTATTATTCTAGAGCCGTTCGTCAAATGTATTTAACTGCCACCAAAAAAAACGTTGAAGTTGTTCAAGACATTAGTTTCCCCTTATTTCATGAAACAAACTATGAGGGAGCGATGAATATTCTTGATAATGGCATAGACTATTGGCGGGTTTGGAGCCGTTGGAATAAAGAAGGCGGGTATTGTTTTTATGTCGGCATAAACAAAGAACAAACCCTGGGGAAAGGGATGAAAAAAGGCGTTTTGGTCCAATTTGAGGGAATTGCCGGCAGTCCGTCAAAATGGCTCCGAAACAATGAAATGTACTATTTGTTGACTTCGGATCCCATAAATTATGACCACCAGGCGTTATTACCAACTTATGCCGCTGAAGCGAGGCGCGGGCCGATTTATTCACTAAGCGCTTTATGCGCTGAAGTGGGGGCGTCCGCTTTTCATAACGAACAGATCGCTTTTGTTTTTGATGCCTTTGAAGATTATTATCCGCGGAAAATTATTTAACTTCGCCCGTTCTTCTCGTGATAGTAGTTGTAAACCCACCTAGCGACAAAAGCGAGAATGACCAACCCAACAAGGATATCGATAATGTCGCCATATTTTCTGATCACCAACCAGTTGCTCCCCAGAAGGTAGCCAAGATAGGTTAAAGCAAAACACCAGGGAATCGAGCCCAGAAAAGAGTAGAGAGAAAACTTCAGGAAGGGCATTTCCGCTACCCCGGCCGGCAGGGAGATAAAAGTCCTGATCACCGGCAGGTTGCGGGCGATAAAGACGGCAAAATCGCCGTGTTTAGCGAAGAACTTCTCCGCGTGATGGACCTCTTTTTCTTTAATGAAAAAATACTTGCCGTATTTAAGAACGAACGGCCGCCCGCCGTAAAAACCGATCGCGTAAGTTAAGACCGCCCCCAGCAGGTTTCCCAATGCCCCCATCATCGTTGCCCCGAATAAAGTCATTTTACCGGTTGAAACGAGATATCCGGAGAACGGCATGATCAACTCTGACGGGATTGGGATACAAGCTGATTCCAGGGTCATTAGAATGAAGGTGCCGGCATAGCCGATCTGTGAAATCGTGCCGGTCACGAAATGGAGCAAAAATTCAAGCAGCTGCGCGATCACGGCTTTTTATTGGTTATGGTGACTTTCTTCAGGACGATCTCGGTCAGCGGCCGATCGCGCTGGTCCCGTTCCGCCAAGGAGATCTTGACCACGACGTCATAACCTTTAATTACGTTGCCGAAGATCGTGTGGCGGCCGTCGAGCCAAGTCGTTGGCGCGACGGTAATGAAGAATTGGCTGCCGTTGGTGTTCGGGCCGGAGTTGGCCATTGCCAAGCGTCCCGGCTTGTCGAATTTGGTGGTTTGCGGCGTTTCATCATCGAACTTATAGCCAGGCCCACCCATGCCGTTCCCCATCGGGTCTCCTCCCTGGATCATGAAGTCGGGAATAACCCGGTGGAAAATGGTCCCGTCATAAAGCGGCTTCTTTTCGATC
>JBAZMB010000031.1:0-13063 GCA_041649975.1 Candidatus Margulisiibacteriota bacterium
GGGCTTGATCCCCTTCACCAACTTCTTCAGGTCCTCAACGCAGAGGTGTTCCAGGTGCGATGGCTCCTGGCGCAAGACGCTCACCACTAAAATATCGGAACCCTGATAAGCTTTGACCAGTCCGGGGAAAAATTTGGTATCGGCAATATATGAAACAGTCGTCTTCCCTTTGATCTTGAAGCCATAGGTCTCCGTATTATGATGTATATGCTGGACCGGAGTGGTAAAGGTCAACTCCCCCACCTTATACTTACCTTTAGCTTTGAGTATCTCCAACCGCTCCGGGTAGTGGCGGACATATTTTAAGATCACCGGATCGCCAACCAGCGCTTCCTTAGGGGCAAAGACCGCCCCCCGTTTTTTGAAGGTCCCTTCGGTCATCGCTTCGATCATGACGTTAATATCGCTGGAATGGTCAAGATGTTTATGCGAAAGCAAGATCCCATCCAGGTCGGCCGGATCAAGCTTTGGCCTGGCCGCCAGGGTTTTAACCAAAGCTCCCGGTCCCGGATCAAGGTAGAGGTTCGTCCCGTCAAGCGACAGCCAGATCCCGCCGGACGCCCGCAACTGTTTGGAAACCACGACCCTGGCCCCGGCAGTCCCAAGGAATTTAATGAAGTCCATTATTTAATAAACCTTTTCCTTATATTAACCAGCTTAACAATTTCCATTCCCCAAAGCGGGAGAGAGGAAAGGACCAGGACCATCAACCAATCAGCCAAGCCCAGGGCTTCTGTTTTGAAGACCAACTGTACCGGCGGATAATAAACGACCACCATCTGTAGAATAAAGGAAAACAAGACCGCCAGGATCAGCCAGGGATTGGTCAGCATTCCCGGGAAAAAAGATCTAGTCTGGCTCCGACAATTTAAAGCGTGAAAAAGCTGGGCGCAGCAAAGGACGATAAAAGCGGCGGTCCTGGCCCGGATTATTCCCTCCCCCTCAATAAACAGCACAAAACTAAAGGCGGCCAAAACGCAGAGCGCGATAAATAAGCCTTGCAGCAGTATTAACCCGGCCCGGCCGACCGGCACGACCGGCTCGTCTTTTTTCCGGGGCGGCCGAGACATGATCCCCGGCTCGATCGGGTCCATCCCAAGAGCTAACGCCGGCAAACCATCGGTCACCAGATTAACCCACAAAATATGAATGGGGAGAAGCGGCAGAGGCCAGCCGATCAGGATGGCCAGGAACATCACCAGGATCTCGCCGGCGTTACAGGAGAGAAGATAGTGGACAAACTTCTTGATATTATCGTAGATCCCCCGACCTTCTTCGATCGCGGCCACGATCGAGGCAAAGTTGTCGTCGGTCACGACCATGTCGGAAACTTCCTTGGTCACGTCGGTCCCGGTGATCCCCATCGCCACGCCGATGTCGGCCTCCTTGACCGCCGGGGCGTCGTTAACGCCGTCGCCGGTCATCGCCACGATCTCCCCGCGCCGCCGCCAGGCTTTAACGATCCTAAGCTTATGCTCCGGCGAGACCCGGGCGTAGACCGGGACCCGGTCGACTTTGAAAGTCAGCTCCTGGTCATCGAGCCGGTCTAGCTCTTCCCCGGTCAAGGCAAGGGCGTCGGCCGGGAAAAAACCGAGCGAACTGGCGATCGCCACGGCGGTATTTTTATGGTCGCCGGTGATCATGACGGTCCTGATCCCAGCCCGGCGGCAATCGGCGATCGCCTGGCGGGCTTCGTCGCGCGGCGGATCGATCATCGCCATCAATCCGACCAGGATAAGATCGCGTTCAACCGTTTTATCGTCAAGTTTTTCCGGACGGTCGGTAATCGGCCGGTAAGCAAAAGCCAGGACCCGCAAGGCTTGGCCGGCCAGCCCGTCATTGACGGCGGCAAAACGGTTTTGGTCATCTGCGGTCAATTCCCTAACCTGGCCATGTTCTTCAATGAAACGGCATTTTCTAAGCAGGCTATCCGGCGCCCCTTTACTATAGGCGATCAGTTCCGCACCCCGCGCAAAGATCATCGTCATTTGCTTTCGTTCGGAATCGAAGGGGATCTCTTCCACAAAATGAAGCTCCCGTCCGGTATTCTCCCTGGTCAGCCCGGCCTTGGCCGCCGCCGTCAGGAGGGCCGCTTCGGTCGGATCGCCAACGATCCCGGTCGGCGTCAGTTCCGCGCTGTTGCAGAGTACGCCGGAAATTAAAGTCTTGATCAAGCCAGGCTGTTCCCCCGCTTCAATTTTTAAACCATTCAATAAATATTCACCTTGCGGGGCGTAACCGATCCCATTGACCGTATAAGAGCGGCCATCGGCGTAGACCGCTTGCACGGTCATCTCGTTCTTCGTGAGAGTTCCGGTCTTGTCGGTGCAGATAACGGTAGCGCAGCCAAGGGTTTCAACCGATGGAAGTTTCCTGATCAGCGCCGACCGTTTAACCATCCGCTGGACGCCGATCGCCAAAGCAATCGTCACTACCGCCGGCAAACCTTCCGGAATGGCGGCGACCGCCAAACTAACGGCGGTTAAAAAGACTTCCAGCAATTCGCCGCCGCGCAGCCAGCCAAGTAAAAAGACCAGCCCAACCAGAAAGAAGCAGAGATAGACCAGCCACTTGCTGAATTCATCAAGCTTTTTCTGGAGCGGCGTTGTTTCCTGCTCAATCCCCTGGATCAGGCCGGCGATCCGTCCTAATTCGGTCTTCATCCCGGTCGCGACGACCAGCGCCTTGGCTTTACCGGAAGTTACGGTCGTCCCGAGATAAAGCATATTGGCCCGGTCAGCCAGTGGAACTTCCTTTTCAGCTAACGCGACGGTGGTTTTATTGACCGGCGACGATTCTCCGGTCAGGCTCGCTTCCTGGACGGTAAAATTAGCGGTCAGCTGAAGCAGCCTGGCATCGGCCGGGACATTGTCGCCAGCTTCCAGCTCCACGACATCCCCAGGAACCAGCTGAACGGCCGGAATCTGGCGCCGTTCTCCGCCGCGGATCACCTTGCAGTTAGGAGCAGCCAGTTTTTTAAGGGCGGCCAGTGATTTTTCGGCCCGAAAGCTTTGGACGAAACCGAGGCAGGCGTTAAGAATTACAATGGCAACGATCGCGCCGGAGTCCAGCCATTCGCCAAGTAAGCCGGCGACCAGCGCGGCGGCGATCAGGACCCAGACGATAAAACCCTGGAATTGCTCCAGCAAAAGGCGGCCGGCGTCAACCCCGCCTTTTTCCCGGAGCTGGTTCAAACCGTTTTTTTTCAAACGGTCGGCCGCTTCAGCCGCGGACAAACCGGAGGCGGAGCTATTTAATTTGGCAAGCGCGGCTTCGGGGGTGGCCTGGTAGAAATGTTCTTCGCGATAGATTTCGCTCATTAGGTTCTCCAAAAAAATGGGCCCGGCGAGATTCGAACTCGCAACCCTTGCCTTCGGAGGGCAATGCGCTATCCAGTTACGCTACGGGCCCACTGTTGGTTATAATTTTATCACAATAATCGATCTTTTGCCCCGGGAAATAAGCTCTTTCCGGCCGTTCCAGTCGTGAATCGCCTGAAAAATGGTCCGGTATTTATAATGGTAGTCCGCTCCCCGGCGGGTCCCGGGATCATTGGTAATAAAAACCCCGCGGGTATCGTCGTAGCCTTTGATCAATACATAATGATAATAAGGACCGGGAGGCGTAAAATACGGGTTCCCTAATTCCCGTCCGGCCATGGGAGCAACAATCAAATCACCATCCGCAATAATTTTCTTGATCTCTTGCACGGTAATCTCATGGCGAACTTCGATCCCATCGTATTGATAATAGTCTTTTATTAACTTAGCCGATTGCTCGGCGGTCAGATCATAATGTCCACCATAGTTCTTGATCTGATACTCCACTAGTGCCAGGATCTCTTTTTTCCCTTTTTGCCTATTTATCGATTCTCCTTTTACCCTTCCCATCGCCATGATGATTGCCGCTTCTTCACAAGCGTCCTGCCATGGTTGACGCCAGTCGCCATAAGGAGCCTGGCACAAAAACGGGACCGGCTGGTCAATAACCCCGCTCCCCCAGCTACTACCCCCAAAAAGCAGACACAACCCAAATATCGCAATTATTAGCTTATTCATGCCAAAAATATAATGACACATTTTGCCCCAAAAACGCAAGTTTTTCGTCTTCTGGTACGAATAGTATATGTAGGGGGGAACAAATGACATCAATTACCGCTGTCCGTTACGATTCGTCCTATCATTTACATATTATTAAACCGCAGGATATTGATAATGGGCCAAAAGTTAAAGAACTGGCCGATCAGCACCGGACCACCATCGCGGAACTCGAAAGGCTTAATCCGGAATTAGCCAGCCTCAAAGAAGGCGACCTGTTAATGACCCCAATGCCCAGAAGTATTTAAACCACCCGATTTTTCAAGCGCCCGATCTTTTCGATCTCGACCTCAACGACATCGCCAACCTTCATCGGGCCGATCCCGGGAGGGGTCCCGGTTAAGATGATATCGTTCGGTTCCAGGGTCATGACGCCGGCAATAAAAGCGATCAACTCTTCCACTTTAAAGATCATGCTCGCGGTATTAGACGATTGTTTTAATTCCCCATTTAAATAACACTTGATCGCCAGGTTATTGGGATCGATCCCCTTTACCAGCCGCGGGCCGACCGGACAAAAAGTATCGAACGATTTCGCCCTCGCCCACTGGCCGTCTAGCAACTGCAGATCGCGGGCGGAAACATCGTTGGCACAGGTAAAGCCGAGCACGTGCGCCAACGCCTGTTCCTTGGTGATATTGCGGATCCGGTCTTTAATGACTATCGCCAGTTCCGCCTCGTAATGGAGTTCTTTGGTTTGAGAAGGATAAACGATATCGTCTCCGTCACCGATCAGCGCGGAGGGGGCTTTGAGAAAAAGGATCGGGTGGTCGGGACGGGCCATCTTCATCTCGGTAATATGCTCTATATAGTTCAAACCGGCGCAGACTATCTTGGAGGGGCGTTTTTCCATATCCGGATTATATCATTGATCAGCGGCCGGACGTAATCCGTTCAAATTCGTATTCCAGATATTGCAGCGGCGATAGCGAAAAAGCTTCTTCCGGTAAAGTCACAATTTCATTGATCAGGGCCCCGGCATTCTTGAGGACCCGATCATTCGGCATGGTCAAGCGATAAGCGATCTCCCGCAATGGGCTGGTCAAGTTAGAACCTTCGATCGTTCGCCTAAGCCACCATTCTTTTTCTTCGATCGGGATCGGTTTACCGGATAACAACTGGATAAAGGTCAAGCCCAAGCCGTACAGGTCGTCGGTCGGAACAGGGGCATGCCCCAGCTTCCGGGAGGGCGAGAAATAATGCCAGGTCCCGATATCGGTCCCGTAGCCATTGATGATCAGGCGTTCGCCGGCCAGCCTACAAGAAGAAAGATCGCAGAGCTTGATCGTTTCACCGTCGTAGAGGATATTTTTCGGTTTCAGGTCGCCATGAACCAGCCCTCGTTCGTGCAAGTAAGCCAGAGGCGTAGCGATCATCAAGAGCAAGTCGACCGCTTCGATGACCGAGAGCGGTTGCCGGGTCTGTTCCAGGCTGAGGTTCCGGCCGTTAAAATATTCCATCACCACGTAATCAGCGCCATAACCATATCCTTTGACGATCCCGGGATGATCGAGCTCGCAAAGGCGCGCCCCTTCGTTTTTCGCCAGGAAAAGAGCGTCGCCGCAAGCGTATTTCTTGATGATCAGCGGAACTCCGCAGCGGCCACCCTGACGATAGACTTCCGCTTCCCCCCCCTGCCCAACCAAGCCGGACTTGGCCGGAGAAAAATTCCGCAGCTGGCGGACACCGAACATCAAGGGTCTTTTAGAAGAGTAAATAACCGGCATTTGTAAACTCATGGATATATATCGATAAGACAAAAAGGAAATTGCAGATTATCGCTGACAGGAGGGGCAAAAAGACGAGGTCCGGCCGCCGATCTTTAACCGGGCAACCTCCCCTTTGCATTTAAAGCATTTTTCGCCGTAGCGGCCATAGACCTTGAGTTTTTTCGTGTACGCTCCAGCTTCGCCGTTACTGTTCACGTAATTACTGAAAGTCGTCCCCTGCGCTTTGATCGCCGCGGTCAGGATTTTTTTTATTCCGTCATGGAGCAATTCAACTTCCTTAACCCTTAGAGAGCCAACCATTCGACTCGGCATTACCCTGGCGCGGAAAAGGACTTCATCGCTATAAATGTTCCCCACTCCAACCACTACTTTGTTGTCCATCAGGAAGACTTTAACCTTGCTCCGTGGTCGTTTAGCAACCATCGATTTAAAATAATCAAGGGAAAATTCCCGGCTAAGCGGCTCCGGCCCCAGGTTCATCCGTTCAATTGTCTTCACCCGTTCAGCGGCATTGTAAAGCCTGACCCAACCAAATTTGCGTACGTCGTTAAAAAAAAGACGGCTCTGGTCGCTAAACGAAATGATGGCGTGAGTAAATTTATTGGGGAGAGACTGGCAGCTTTGTTCAATTGGATGACCGCCAATCAAGCAATGGCGATGATCGCGAAAGACCAACTGGCCGGTCATTTTAAGATGAACCAGCAGGGACCACCCACCCTCCGCTTCCAGGATCAACAACCGGCCGCGACGGTCGACTTTCAGCAGTTTTTTTCCTTTTAATACGCGGCAGTAATCGGCCACCGGCCGGTTATGGGCCTTAGCCCAATCGCTTTCAAACCCAATAATTTTTTTACCAGGGAGTACAGAGCTTAAACCGCGCCGGACAGTTTCAACTTCTGGAAGTTCAGGCATCGATCAAAGGGCTTCCTTGAAGATCTCGATAACAACGTCGAAGATGGTCAGGATCATCGGACCGAGAATAATACCGGCGATGCCGAACAGCTGGATGCCGCCCAGGATCCCGAAAAGAACGATCAGCGGATGGATATTGGCGTTATCGCCGACGATCTTCGGTTTCAGGAGGTTATCGATCAAGCTGATCACAAACACGCCGTAGATCAGCAGGCAGATCGCCGGGATATAATTACCGGTCATCGTCCCGACCAGAAAAAGATAAATATCGACCGGCACCCAGATCAGGGCCGCGCCGAACAAAGGGATCATCGAAATAATCGCGGTCAGGCTTCCCCAGAGGATTGGACTGGGGACCCCAAGGATAAAAAAGCCGAGCCAGGCCAAGCCCCCCTGGATGACCCCGACAAAAACCTGGCCAATGATCACTCCCCGGCTTAAATTATCGAAACGGCTAACGATCTGCTTATACCGTTTCTCCGAGATCGGGAAAAGATCGGCAAAGAACTTGTAGAGATCGTCGCCATGGACCAAAAAGTAATAGATCGAAAAAATAGTAATGAAGATTTGCAGCAGGACATTCGGGATCACCTTGATGACATCCTGAAGCATGCCGATCAATTGGCCGATCAAATCAGCCGTGCCGGCCTTTAATTGCGGCAAGAATTGTTCCAGTTGTTTAATGATCGGAGGCAAGTTGTCGAGCTGGAACTGGGGTGCCTGGAGAACGGTCTGCAAAAAGTGGTAGCCGCTTTTGACTTCGCTGGTCAACAAGACAGCCACTAAGATAGAAGGGATAAGGACCACCAGCAAGATCACCAGACAAGTCAGCAGCGAAGCCAGCTTTTCGCCGAGCGGCACGTTCTTCAACAATTCGGCTAATTTACCGTAAAGCGGATAAAAGATAAAAGCGAGGACGGCGGCCGACATGATCGCGATAAAGAACGGCCTGACGATCAGAAAAGAAAGCAGCAGAATAATAACCACAAAAGAGACCGCGGCGGTCCGGCGATAACTTTCGAGACGCTCTTCTTCTCTGCCCATGGCTGGTATTATAACATAAATAATTGACTTGCCAGTCCAATTGTACTAACATTTTACCCTGTGTTTAGAATACGACCGAGCGCGATCATCGCCATAAGTTTTTTAATAGTTATTCTCGTTGGGGGCTGTCTTCTTTCCCTCCCGATCTCATCGGCACGGGGAACCTCGACCAATTTTCTGGACGCCTGTTTTACCGCTAATTCCGCCACCTGCGTGACGGGCCTCGTCACGCTCGATACCGGGGTCCATTTTTCCCTCTTCGGGCTCTTCATTATCATGGGACTGATGCAGATCGGCGGGCTCGGCTACATGACCTTTTCCACCTTCATGGTCCTGGTCTTTCGCCAAAAACTGTTCATCTCCCAAAAGCTCGCCATCCAGGAAGCCCTGAATGTCTACTCGACTAAAGACGTTGTTTTGGTCTTAAAAAAGGTCTTCGGCATCGTCTTTTTCGTCGAAGGACTTGGGGCCGCGATCCTCTTTTTCCGCTGGCTCCCCGAAATGGGGGTCAACCAAGCCCTCCTTTACGCCGTCTTCCATTCAATTTCCGCTTTTAATAACGCCGGGTTCGCCCTGCCGGTTAATTTCGCCAACCTGATGCCCTACGCGACCGATTGGGTCGTCAATTTGACGATCACTTCTTTGATCATCGTCGGCGGCCTTGGTTTTATCGTCATCGCCGACTTGATCGAGCGGCGAAGATTTTCCCTGCACACCAAGATCGTCATGGGCACGACCTTTGCCCTGGTCGCGCTGGGAACCGGCCTGATCTTTTTCCTCGAATACCACAACCCGTTGACGATCGGACCAATGACCTTCTTCGACAAGCTCCTCGCCGCCTACTTCCAGTCGGTCACCTGCCGGACCGCCGGGTTCAATACCCTGGCGATCGGCAATCTCGCCCCCCCAACTCTCCTGATAATGATGGTCCTGATGTTCATTGGGGCCAGCCCCGGGGGGACCGGCGGCGGGATCAAGACGACCACTTTTGCCGTGATCATCGGCACGATCTGGGCGACGTTAAAAGGGTTCCGCAACACGATCATGTTCAACCGCCGGATCCCGGTGGAAACCGTCCGCCGGGCAATTACCTTGACTTTTCTTGCCCTGGCGGTCGTCGGCCTGTCGATATTTATTCTCGATAACATCGAACATTTCAGCCTGATGGAAGTTGCTTTTGAAATTTTCTCCGCTTTCGGCACGGTCGGCCTCTCGATGGGGATCACCCCCAGCCTTTCGGCCGCCGGTAAATTGCTCATTATGCTGGTCATGTTCATCGGCCGGGTCGGACCGCTCTCCCTGCTGATCGCCTTGACATTAAACCAGCGGGATAATAAAGTTGAACCGCCTAAAGAAGGTATTTCCATCGGTTAAGGAGGAAAAATATGAAAAAAAGACAATTCGCGATATTAGGGTTGGGTCGTTTCGGCAGTAAGGTCGCCAGGGAACTTTTCTATAAAGGCCAGGAAGTCATCGCCATCGATAAAGACGAGATCAAGATCCAGAACATTAAAGATGAGGTGACCCACGCTTACGTCGGCGACATCACCGATGAAGGGGCCCTAAAAGAAGCCGGGGTTTCCGACTGCGACACCGTCGTCATTGCCGAAAGCACTCACATGGAAAGCAACATCATCGCCACCCAGATCTGCAAAAGCCTGAAGATCCCCCAGGTCATTTGCAAAGCCAACAATACCGTCCACGGCCAGATCCTGCAAAAGCTCGGCGCCGACCAGATCATTTTCCCGGAGCAGGATACCGCGATCAAACTGGTCAACGTCTTGACCAGCCAGGGAGTGCTCGACTATTTCGACCTCGGGGAAAAAGTTAAGATCATCGGGGCCAAAG
The DNA here is from genome assembly GCA_041649975.1 of Candidatus Margulisiibacteriota bacterium. Taxonomy (GTDB): domain Bacteria; phylum Margulisbacteria; class WOR-1; order O2-12-FULL-45-9; family XYB2-FULL-48-7; genus XYB2-FULL-45-9. The sequence goes on from JBAZMB010000031.1 coordinate 9,632, forward strand.
CCCTCGACCGCTGGGTCAACAAAACCTTATCGGAACTGGACCTGCGCAACAAGTACGCCATTACCATTCTGGCGATCCGCCGCGGGACCGAAAACCTGGTCATGCCGTCGTGGAGCACGCCGATCAAAAAAGACGACGTCCTGATTATGTTCGGGGAAGAAGAATCGCTCAAAAACCTCGACCTGGATATCACGCACCGGACCTAGGCGGTTTCGGCTTCGATCCACCTTAGGAAATCGGGATTCCCTTCGTTAATTGGCAGGCTGACGATACACGGGGTTTTATAACTGTGAAGGCTTTTGACCTTTTCGATCAAGGCCGGAACAGCTGACTCTTTTGTTTTAGCGATCAGGAGGGTTTCTGACCCATTCTGAACCTTCCCCTCCCACCAATAGATCGATTCGATCTTATCAATAATGTTGACCCCAGCCGCTAAACGATTGGAGACCAGTTCAAAACCGATCTTTTTCGCTTCGTCCCGGTCCCTGGTCGTAATGTAAACAAGGCAATTTTTCATTTTTTCTCCCGTGTTATAATTAAACCATGAAATTCGAGGTTCTCAAAGTCAGTCCGCTCGCCACTAATTGCTATGTCGTCTGGGACGAGCCAACTAAAGAAGCGATCGTCATTGATCCGGGCGGTCAGGTCCCCAACATTATGAAGATCGTTAAGGAAAACCAATTAACGGTCAAGGAGATCATCAACACTCACGGCCATTTTGACCATGTCAGCCGGAACGGGCTCCTGAAAAAAGAGACCGGCGCCAAGCTTCTGCGCCACGAGCTCGATTCGGCAATAGCGAAAGAGACCGATCCCACCCCGGCGGATGAAATTCTCCATGATGGCGACACGGTCACCTTCGGCCAAACCATATTAAAGGTCATCCACACCCCCGGCCATAGCCCCGGCGGAATCTGTTTATATAATGAAACAGACCGGGTTCTTTTCAGCGGTGATACTCTTTTCCGGGGAACATACGGGCGGGTCGACCTTTTCGGTTCATCACCGGAAGCAATGGTTGCCTCCCTGAAAAAGCTCAGGCTACTCCCACCGGAAACCATAGTTTACCCCGGTCATGGCCGCCCAACGACGATCGGCGAAGAAAAGGAGAGCCTCCCATGAAACTGCCTATCGATCTGATCATGTTTGACCTGGACGGGACCCTCTCCGATTCCATCCCACCGGCGATTGTCGCCGTTCAGGCGATGCTCAAAGAGCTAGGCCTACCGTCAAAAACAGCGGCCGAAATCCACCGGCATGTCGGTTTCGGCGAGCTCCCATTAATTGCCGGCGCCATCGACAGCCATGATCCGGCCCTGTTAAATAAGGCGCTGGAAACATATTATCGCATTTACGCGAATGAAGGGATCAAGCAAGTTCCTCTCTACCCTCACGTTAAAGAATTCCTGGAATTTTTCAAAGAAAAGACAAAGTACGTCATTTCCAATAAAAAGGACGAATTCATCCGCTTAATCCTGGCTAACCACGGCTTGTTGGGCTATTTCAACGAGATCTATGGCGGCGATACCGCCCCCTGCCTGAAACCAGACCCCTGCACCATCCTGAAGATCCTGGCCGACCACCGGATCGCGCCGGAGCGGGCCCTTTTGATCGGCGACATGACGGTCGACGTTGAAACCGGGAAGAACGCCGGGATCCATACCTGCGCCGTTACTTATGGGTTTGACGACAAAAATAAGCTGGCGGCGGCCAACCCCGATTTCTTGGTCGATGACCTGTTGGAGCTGAAAGAGAAGATCCTATAATTTAACGATCAAGCCTGCTATAATAATTCTGGTCATGAACTTCACTCCCGGACCGAAGCCGGGACACCCAGACCTCACTTATGCGCGTCCAAATTGAATTTGAACAACAACCATTATTATTTGAACAACCAACCGATCTGATCGTGGCGCGTCATGGTCATGAGCTGGCAGGCTGTTTTGCCCAAATGGAATCATCACTTGCTAAGGGTTACTACCTGGCCGGGTTCCTATCATATGAAGCCGGATACGGTTTTGAAGAAAAACTCGCCACTCAAAATCAATCAGCCTGCCCCTTGCTTCAGATAGGGGTTTATAAGGAACCGAAAAGAAATGGAAACCTGCGGCAATATCGCCGCGGTTTCCAAAATCAGTCCTATTACAAGGTGACGAATAAAAAAACAAACATCACCCAGGAGAAATACTTCACTAATATAAGAAAAATCCGGGAGTATCTGGAGGCAGGCGACACCTATGAAATCACTTATTGCTTGAAGTTCCTCTTCGACTTTGCCGGGGACCCTTACACTTTTTATCGCCAGCTCTACAATACTCAACCAGTCCCTTATCCCGCTTACATTGAGGGTGATGATTACTTCATGTTATCTCTCTCCCCCGAATTGTTCATGAAAAAGAAAGGTAATTTTCTAACCACGAAACCGATGAAGGGGACCTGGCCGAGAGGAAAAAATCTTTGGGAAGATCTCTGGGCCGGGCGAAAACTTCACTTTGACGGCAAAAACCGGGCCGAGAACCTGATGATCACCGACCTTCTCCGTAACGATCTGGGGAGGATCGGCCATAACGTTAAGGTCCCCAAGCTCTTTGAGGTCGCCCGCTACAATACTCTCTACCAAATGACTTCAACAGTCACCGCTAATATCCCCAAGGAGTTGCCGCTCTATCAGTTATTTAAGGCACTCCACCCTTCAGGCTCCGTAACCGGCGCCCCCAAGATCCGTTCGATGGAGATTATCCGTGAACTGGAACCAGAACCCCGCCACATTTATACCGGCGCGATCGGCTACATCACTCCGGAACGGGATCTGATGTTCAACGTCCCGATCCGGACAATTCTGCTAGATGGTACGCGCGGGGAAATGGGGGTCGGCGGCGGAATAGTTTGGGATTCGACCCCGGAGGGAGAATGGGAAGAGTGTCTCTGGAAAGCGAACTTTCTCCGCTGAATCGGTGTTATAATATCCGGGGGTGAAGAGCTATCTTAGCCTGGGATTTTTCCAAATTGAAATTTTTTCGTTATTTCTTGCCAATCATCTTAGTGGCCATCGCAACCATTGTTTTTATCCCCGGCCGCGCCTATTTCAATACCGGCCAATGGGCCCTTTTCTACCTGTTGATCGTCGTCTTTATGGCTAATTTGTCCGGCGTCTGGCCGGCGATCCTGGTTTCCATCCTCTCTTTTTTAATGTGGAATTATTTTTTCCTTCCTCCTTATTACACCCTGCTGATCGACAATCCCAAAGATTGGCTCGCCCTGTTAACCTTTCTCGTGGTCGGAGTGCTGATGGGACTGCAGACCGGCCGGCTCAAGGAACGGGAAAATCAAGCTCTGGCGCGCGAACGCGAAACCGAGTTGTTGTACCAATTCAGCGCCCAACTGGTTTCGGAAATGAACGCGGTCGAACTGGCCAGGGTCTTAGCCGAAAAG
>JBAZMB010000032.1:0-12679 GCA_041649975.1 Candidatus Margulisiibacteriota bacterium
GGCCCTGCTGAAGATTATCAACGCGCCGAAGGGACCGAAAGATTTTGAAGCGGTTTTAATGGGCTGGTCGCTGGGACTCGATCCCGACGCGTATTCGATCTGGCATTCGAGCCAATACCCGGCCGGTTTTAACCTCAATAAATACGACAATAAGAAGGTTGATGAGCTGCTAAAAGCCGGACGAACCACGATCGACCGGAACGGCCGCAAAAAGATCTACGCCCAGATTTGGCGGGAGATTGCCGCCGACCAGCCTTATATTTTCCTCTGGTACCCCAAAGCCTTGTCCGGTGTTCGTGACCGGGTAGGGGGACTCTCCAAACCAGGTCCCGCCGGTCTTTTTGTTCATCTCGAAAAGATCTTTATTAAACAGAAATAACCCTGGTTTGCTCGGCGGCTCTGGTTTACAATTACCAATAGATGCGCAAATTCATCTTTAACCGGCTATTGCAGCTTATTCCACTCTTATTGGGGATTTCCTTGCTCTCTTTCCTGGTCATGCACCTCGCGCCCGGAGACCCGACCGCTCTTTTTATCGAACCAAATATTGATCCGGTTGAATTAGCAAGAGTCAGAGCGAACTGGGGCTTAGACCAGCCGATTTTTATTCAGTATCTGGTTTGGCTGAAGAACGCTCTCCTACTGGATTTTGGCCGGAGCTATACGACCGGCCTGCCGGTCATTGCCGAAATCAGCGAACGGCTGCCTATGACCTTGCTCCTGATGATCCCCTCATTTATTTTAACCCTACTGATCACAATCCCAGTTGGTGTGATCTCGGCGGTCAAGAAAAATTCCTGGTTCGACAATCTTTTCACCTTTTTCTCCTTTGCTGGGATGGCGATCCCGACTTTTTGGCTCGGTTTAATGCTGATGCTGGTCTTTTCGGTCAAATTACACTGGCTCCCGGCGGTTGGAAACCTGGCTTTGCCGTTAATTACGATGACCATTGGGAGTTTGGCTGGACTAACTCGCTACCAGCGGGGGGCGATGCTCGAAGTATTGAATCAAGAGTACATTCGGGTTGCCCGGGCTAAGGGTTTGCCGGAGCGGCTCGTTATTTTTAAGCATGCTTTGCGCAACGCGCTGTTGCCGACGATAACCATCCTCGGCTTGTCACTCCCGGATTTATTCGGCGGGGCTTTCGTGATCGAAACAATTTTTGCCTGGCCGGGGATGGGACGGCTTGGGGTCCAGGCGATCTTCCAGCGGAACTATCCGACGATCATGGGGATCGTTATGATCTCGGCGTTATTAATTATAGTTGGGAATCTTCTGGCCGATATCGCTTACGCGATGGTTGATCCAAGGATCAGATATGAAAAAAAATAAAACGGCCATGTTTGGCCTAATAATAATGGGGCTTTTCTTTTGCTTGGCGGTTTTAGCGCCGGTGATCGCCCCGTATTCGCCGGACGAGATCTCTTCGGCCGGAGCAAACCAGCCGTCCCTCCAACACCTTTTCGGAACTGACGACCTGGGGCGGGATGTCCTGAGCCGTTCTCTTTACGGGGCGCAGATCTCCCTAACGGTCGGCGTGGTCGCGGTAGTGATCGCGCTGCTCCTAGGAACGTTAGCTGGAGCGGTTGCCGGCTATTACGGGGGCTGGGTTGACGGCTTGATCATGCGGATGGTGGACGTAATGTTCGCGTTCCCATCGATTTTCCTAATCCTGGCGATCCAGTCGATGCTCACTCCTAATATCTACAATGTTATGGTCGTGATCGGGCTGACCTCCTGGATGGGGGTTGCCCGTTTGGTCCGGGGTGAATTCCTCAGGATCCGCCAGCTCCAGTATGTCGAAGCGGCCCGGGCGATCGGTTGTAGTGACCTGCGGATAATCTTCCGACACATGCTCCCTAACGCCCAGGGGCCGATTATTGTTGCCGCGACCCTGGGGATGGCCGGAGCGATCCTCACTGAATCAGCCCTCTCATTTTTAGGAATGGGGGTCCAACCTCCCATGTCTTCCTGGGGAAATATGCTAATGGATTCGCAAGCTTACATGCGCGATGCCCCCTGGATGGCGATCATTCCCGGATTATTGATCATGAGCACCGTCCTTTCCCTCTATTTTATTGGCGAAGGGATCAGGGAGACGCTGAGTCCCAAGGAACGCAATGCTGGAAGTTAAAAATCTGTCGGTAAATTATTATGTTGACGAAGGGACCGTTAACGCGGTTGCCGGAGTTAGCTTTGAGCTGAAAGAGGGGGAGATCTTAGGCGTTTTGGGCGAATCAGGGTCAGGGAAATCGACCCTCGGTTTTGCCCTGCTTCGTTTAATTGATCAGCCAGGTAAGATCGTTGGCGGAGAAATTATTCTTAACGGCCGGGACCTCTTACTATTACCGGAAAATGAAATGCGCCGGATCAGAGGGGCGGCGATCGCGATGGTTTTTCAAGATCCGTTTGCGTCTCTAAATCCGGTCCTGACGATTGGCGAACAGATCATTGAATCGATCATCCTTCATCAGGGCGTAAAACGGGGAGAGGCCAGGGAGAAAGCGGCCGAAGCCTTGCGGGCCGTCAAGATCGATCCCGCCCGGATCGACGATTATCCCCACCAATTTTCCGGCGGGATGCGGCAACGGGTCGTTATTGCCATGGCGCTGGCTTGCCGGCCGGAAATCTTAATCGCCGATGAGCCGACGACCGCTCTCGACGTGACGATCCAAGCGGAGATCCTCTCCTTGCTCCGGGAGCTTAAAGCTCAATTTAACCTGTCGATCATCTATATCACCCATAACTTCGGGATCATCAAAGAGCTTTGTGACCGAGTGGTTGTCATGCACAAAGGGGCGATCGTTGAAGCGGGGGAGCCCGGGGCGATATTTGACCACCCGCGGGATCCCTACACAAAAAAACTGGTTGATTGTTTACGGGAGTTAAGATGATAGAGATTAATAATTTAACCAAGAAGTTTGACAATCTTATTGCGGTCAACGACTTTTCTTTATCGATCAAACAGGGGGAGACTTTGGGGTTGGTTGGCGAATCGGGGTCGGGAAAATCGACCCTGGCGAGGTTGATCCTGAAATTGATCGAACCGGATAGCGGTCAAATCGACTACCAGGGGATCGGCAATATCCGGCGGGAATGCCAGCTAGTTTTCCAGGACCCGCAGAACTCACTTAATCCAAGGATTAGAGTCGGAGAGGCGATCGGCGAGCCGATCCTGATCCATAATTTGCTCCCCCGGACGGTGATCGCTGACCGGGTGGCCTCTCTTTTAGAGCTGGTAAAGCTTCCGGCTGCCTATGCCAAACGGTTCCCGCACGAACTATCGGGGGGAGAGCGCCAGCGGGTCGGGATCGCGCGGGCTATAGCTGGTGAAGCGAAGTTCCTTATTTTGGACGAACCGGTTTCGGCGCTGGATGTCTTTATTCAAGTCGAGATCCTGAAATTGCTAAAAGAGTTGAAAACTCGCTTAGGGTTGACCTATCTTTTCATCGCGCACGACCTGTCGGTCATCGGTTATTTAAGCGACCGGATCGCCGTGATGAAAGGGGGGCGGCTCATTGAGTTGGGAGAGAAGAAAACGGTCCTGACGGCGCCGCGCGAAGAGTACACCCGTAAATTATTGGCCGCGAGCCCGAGGTTTTAAGAATTTTCCCCGAGCTGGTAACGGACAAACCGCCGAACGACGATATTTTCGCCGATCTTGGCCAACAAATTAGCCAGTAGGTCTTTGACGGCAACCTTTGGGTCCTTGACGAACGGTTGTTCCATCAAACAGATCTCGCCATAGAACTTTTGCAGGCGGCCTTCCACGATCTTGGCGATCGCGGCTTCCGGTTTTCCTTCTTCTTTGGTCTGGGCGGTCAAAATCTCTTTTTCCCGGGCGACGACTTCAGCCGGGACGTCTTCCTTATTGATGTATTGAGGGCTGGAGGCGGCGATCTGCATGCAAAGGTCTTTTACGAACGCCTGGAAATCGATCCCTTGAGCGACGAAGTCGGTCTCGCAGTTGACCTCGATCAAGACCCCGATCTTTCCGCCGATGTGGATGTAGGAGTCAACCAATCCCTGGCAAGCGGTCCGGCCGGCCCGCTTGGTCGCGGCGGCCATCCCTTTTTTCCGGAGGAGTTCGATCGATTTATCGAAGTCGCCGGCGGTTTCGGTCAGCGCGGCTTTGCAGTCCATCATGCCGCAACCGGTTTTTTCTCTTAATTTAGTGATCATTTCAACTGTAATAGCCATGGGATCCCCCTTGTAAAAAGATAATTGGCGAGAAACGAAAGGTTAGAAACCGATTCGCTTTTCTTCCTCTTCTTCTTTCGGCAGAATGATGTTGGCGAGCACTTTATCTTCCAGTTGCACTTCCTGGGAGAGCATCGCTTCTTCTTCCACTTCCAGCGGCACGGCGATCGAATCGGCCGCCGCCTCACCTTCGAGACCTTCGGTTACGGTGGTCGTTTCGCGACCGGCCATGACCGCGTCGGCGATCAATTTGGTGAGCAGTTTGATCGAGCGGATCGCGTCGTCATTACCTGGGACCGGGTAATCGACGTCATCCGGATCGCTGTTGGTGTCAACGACGGCGATGACCGGGATATTCAGCCGTTTGGCTTCTTTGATCGCGGTCTGTTCTTTAACGGTGTCGACCACGAAAACCGCGGCCGGGAGACTGGTCATCTGCCGGATCCCGCCGAGGCCCCGGATCAGTTTCCGGTGCTCGCGTTCCAAGAGAATAACTTCTTTTTTCGGGAGCTTATCAAAGGTCCCGTCTTCCTTCATCTTTTCGATCTCGTTCAGACGGGCGATGTTCTTTTTGAGGGTCTTAAAGTTAGTGAGAGTTCCGCCCATCCAGCGCTGGTTGACGAAAAACATGCCGCAGCGTTTGGCTTCTTCCTCGATCACTTCTTGAGCTTGCTTTTTGGTGCCGATGAAGAGGATGGTCCCGGTGGCGACCAGCCCTTTGATGAAGCTAAAGGTCTTTTCGATCAAAGGAATTGATTTGTGGAGATCAATGACGTGAATACCATTTCTCGCGGAATAGATGAATTTTTGCATTTTGGGGTTCCAACGTTTGCTCTGGTGGCCAAAATGCACGCCCGCTTCGAGCAATTCTTTCATAGTAACGACAGCCATTAGGATCCTCCTTCTAGATATTTATTTGCAGTCAACAAGGGATTAATTTTAGCATAACGCGGCAGAAATGGCAAGAGTTGCGGGGGAAATTATCTGTTTTGGTCGTTTTTGGCGATGAAAATATCAGGCGCCGGGGTATGCGGCCAGCCTAATTCATCGTAACTGATCGAAAAATAGTGGGCCTGGGTCGAGGAGTCGCTGACGTTCGGGTGATAAGCGTAATTGAAGCCCAATCCAGCCCAATTCAGGCTGAGGCCGGTGGTGAAGGTTGAACGGTCGAGGCCGAGCCGGAGGCTGATGGCCTGGCTAGGAGAGAATTCCAGGCCTAGATGGGTCGCCTGGGGGATGGACGGTTCGAAGTTGATATTGGAATCGATGGTCGCGATCAGATCGTTATTGGAAACATAGGCGGCCGAATAGCTGCTCCCCAGCAGGTGGATCCTGGCGCCGGCCCTGATCAGCGGAGTTAGGCGTTCCTTCTCGCCGTTCTGATGATTGATCGGGCTGAAAGCGAGAATGTTTTGGGCGACGATCCCGAAACTTAACCATTCCAGGCTTTTTTGCGTGATCCCAAGGTCAAGATTAAGTCCGCTGCCGTTGGAATCCCGGTTCTCGGTCGCGTCGATCATATAATACTTGAATGCGGCGCCGAAAGAAACCGATTCGTCGATCCGTTTCCCGATCGAGACAAAGGCGGCGCTTTTGCCGTACTGGGCGGTTTTGGTCAATTGTCCAAGTTGGTTGCGTAATTCAATGTTAGAGACAAAGGCGCCGCAATAGCCGGCTCCGACCGACGTTTGATTTCCCAGGGGGAGGGCTCCGCCGACCAAAAGATAGTTGACGTCTTCTAATAATGAGCCGGACATGCTGGAAAAGCGGAAACCGGTCGTTTCACTTAAAGAAGCCGGGTTATTGAACATGGAATCGGTGGCATCGCTTCTGGCGACGAAAGCGTTGCCCATCCCCAGCGATTGGGCGCCGGAACCGACCGCCAGAGGGTCAAACGAAGAGAGCGCGAGAACTGGGGAAACACACACCGTAAACTGTATGCTGTAAGCGACAAATAATAAGAAGCCTTTTTTCATCGATTGATGACCCACGATTTACCTTTCCCCACTCGTCCGCGGCTCTTATCGCTTAAGCAATAGAGGTAGACTCCGCTGCCGACCAGTTCGTTTTGGTCGCTATAGCCATTCCAGCCAAAGCGGGTCGTCCCTGCGTTCACCGTTAAGTCGCGCTTCAATAAGAGCTGGGCTGCCATATCATATATATACAAGGTCCCGGTGAAAGCAGTATCGGAGGTGCATTCGAAGGTTGTCGTTTGCCCCGCTTTGGGATTGAAGGGGTTGGGGTAGTTGATAATCGTTACCGTTAAAAGCAAAACGAACGCCCAGCTGATTTTTTTCATAAAACTCTCCTTGGCCGCTATCATAGCAGAAAAAACGGTCGTTATGCTATAATCTATTTTAGCGTGTCGATCAAGGAAAATATCACATTAGTCCAGGAGCGGATCGCGGCGGCAGCCCAGAAAAGCGGCCGCTCTTTAGCCGACATTACTTTGGTCGCGGTCGTAAAAACAATTCCTGCTGAACGAATCGAAGAAGCCTTGGCGTGTGGGGTGACCGCGGTCGGTGAGAACCGGATCCAGGAGGCGACGACTCATTATCAGGCCCTGGCGGCTAAATACCCGCGGCTGAAGTGGCATTTGATCGGGCATTTGCAACGGAACAAAGTTAGACAATCTCTTGACATGTTTGATATAATTCAGTCGGTTGATAGCGAGCGTCTGGTCGAAGAAATCGACGCGCGGTCGCTGCAAACCAACCGGTGGTTAAGCGCCCCCGTCCCCGTCATGATCGAAGTTAATACTTCCGGTGAGCCATCGAAATTTGGCGTTGAGTATTCGAAAGCGATCGAGCTTGTCCGTTTTGCCGCCAAATTCCGGCTGTCAGTTCAGGGACTAATGACCATGGGGCCGTTAACCGACGATCAGGCGCGGATCAGAACGAGTTTTAGAAAATTAAAGGAACTGGCCGATCAGGTTAAGGGGCTAGGCTTACCAGCGGTTGAGATGCGTTATCTTTCCATGGGGATGTCGAGCGACTTTGAGATCGCGATAGAAGAAGGGGCCAATTTGGTGCGGATTGGCCGGGCAATTTTTAAGGGAGGATAAAAGATGACAGAAAATATTTTGATGCGGGCCAAGCGGTTCATCGGGCTGGAAGGCGAAGATTTCGAAGAAATCAGCGAGAACACCCAGCAGGTCAAGCTGGACCATTTTATCCGCGTCAAAAAAGAAGCGCCTCGGACCGACGGCGAATATGAGATCGGCTTTTTTGAGCCGAAGATCTACGAGGATTCGCTGAACATCGCGACCAATCTCCGTTCGGGGAGCCCGGTCATCGTCAGCCTGAAGCATCTTGATCCATCGGAAGGGACCCGCCTGATCGATTTCGTTTGCGGGACCGCTTACGCGATCGACGGCCACATGATGAAGATCGGCGATTCGATCTTTCTTTTCACCCCCAGCGCTATCCGGATCAATTCCAGCGAAGATCGCGGGAATATCGGCGAAGAGGTTGGGGAAAGCAAGAGAGACACTTTCTTTTCCAGATGAAAATAGCCTTTATCGGTTCCGGGAAAATGGCCGAGGCCCTGATCGCCCGCCTCACTTCCCACCAGATAATTATTGCTGATATCGATCCGACCCGTCTTAAATATTTGCGCGGCAAGTATGCCGTTAAGATCGCTTCGAACAACCAGCAGGCGGCGAATGAGGCCGACGTCGTGGTCCTGGCCGTCAAACCGCAGCAGTTGGCCGTCGTCCTGGATGAGATAAGAACGGAGGGGGCGCGGAATAAATTGATCGTTTCGATCGCGGCCGGGATCCCGTTAGCTTATTTGCAAAAGAAGCTGCCCGGATATCCGATCGTGAGAGTGATGCCGAACAACCCTTGCCTGGTCGGGGCCGGCATGTCGGCCTTGGCGAAGGGCAGAAGGGTCGCGCCGAAACAATTTAAACTGGCCGAGTCGATCTTTAAACTGGTCGGCGAAACGGTCGTTGTGCCGGAGAAATTATTGGACGCGGTCACCGGGCTTTCCGGCTCCGGACCGGCCTATATTTACGCCGTGATGGAAGCGCTGATCGACGGGGGGAAGAAGGCCGGGTTGGCCGGCCCGCTGGCCAAGAAACTGGCGTTGCAGACCGTTTTTGGCGCCGCCAAGACCGCGCTGGAAAGCGGGATCGAACCGGGAGTTTTGCGGGAAATGGTGACTTCTCCCGGCGGGACGACCATGGAAGGATTAGCGGTCATGAAAGGCCGAAAAGTTCACGAAGCTTTTGCCGCCGCGGTTACGGCTGCGACCCAAAAGTCAAAAGTCCTCAGCAAGCGCTGGGCGATATAATTCCCGTTTATTAACCACTATTGCATGGAGGGTTTAAATGTCAGTTTTGATCGTTGGCACAATCGCGCTGGATTCAATTAAGACCCCGTTTGGCGATAAAAAAGATATTTTGGGGGGCTCGGCCGTTTACGCGGCGGTCGCGTCGAGCTTTTTCGCGCCGACGACCCTGATCGGTCCGGTTGGCAGCGACTTCCCCAAGGAACATCTAACATTTTTACAGTCGCGGGACATCAACTGCAACGCCTTGCACAAGATCGACGGGCCGACTTTCCGCTGGCACGGTTATTATGAGTACGACATGAACCAGGCCCATACTGTCGATACCCAACTTAATATCCTGACGAAGTTCGATCCGGTGATCCCGGCCGGGCTGCGCGATACCCCTTATGTTTTTTTGGCAAATCTAGATCCCGAGCTGCAGCTCAAGGTCATCGCCCAATTGAAAAAACCGAAAATGATCGTCGCCGACACGATGAACTTCTGGATCGATTCAAAACGCGAAGTTTTGCATAAATTGATCAAGCAGGTTGATCTGATGGTCATGAACGACGGCGAGATCCGCCAGTTCATGGAAACCCCGAACATTCCGTTGGCCGCCCGGCGCCTGCTCGATCTGGGCTGCAAAGGGGTGATCGTCAAGAAAGGGGAACATGGCGCGCTGTACTTCAGCAAAGAAGGACATTTTGCCGCTCCCTCTTATCCGCAAGAACAGCTCCGTGATCCGACCGGGGCGGGAGACACTTTCGGCGGCGCGCTGATCGGCTACCTCGCTAAAAGCGACGATTGTGGTCCGGAGAACATTCGCCGCGCGGTCGTGGTCGGCTCGGTCATGGCCTCGTTCAACGTTGAAGATTTTAGCCTCGACCGGATGAAGAGCCTCAAGCCAAAAGAGGTCCGCGCCCGGTTCGAGGAGATCAGAAAATGCGCTTGTTTCAGCGAGTTGGCCGAATCACACTGGGAATAAAAAGGAGAATAAAATGCTAGACGAATTAAAAAAGATCGGTAGTTTAATGTTCCGGGAAGGGTTAGTCAGTTCGCACGTCGGCAGCCTGAGCGTTCGCCATGGGGATAAGATCTATATTACTAAACGGGACGTAATGCTTGGTGAATTGCAAGACGGCGATATCGCGGAAGTCGACCTGGTCGGCGACCTGGGCGAAGCTTCGGTTGAGTTGCCCGCCCACCGGGCGATCTACCGCGAGACCAAGGCGCTGGCGATCATTCATGCTTATCCGGTCAACGCGACCGCGATCTCGATCACCGATAATAAAGTCGTGCCGCAGGACGGCGAAGGGCTCCGCTTGTTCCATTCGGCGGCGATCGTCCGTTCGCACCAGGCGGTCGGTTCCGACGAGACCGTCCGGCTCCTCCCGTCGTTCCTGCAAGGGACCAACGTTGTCGCGGTCGTCAAAGGGCAGGGGAGCTTTGCCATCGGGAAAAACCTGGAAGAAGCGTATAAGTTCACCTCGGCGCTGGAAAGTTCCTGCAAAATTCTTATCGCGATCAGATCCTCGGGCAGCGGCAATCGTCCGTCGCCGGCGGTCAGTATCAGTAATAATCCCAACCGTGACAAACCGGCCCAGAGGCGGAGCGCCATTCCCCCGGGAATAGGGGTGATGGACCGGAGCCGTTACCATAAAAGATGAATGAGCTGATTCAAAAGGTCCTAGGTTACAATCCCAACGCCAATATTGAATTGCTGAAGAAAGCCTTCGCTTTCGCGGACAAGGTCCATATTCCGCACAAACGCCTCTCCGGAGAATCGTACATCATCCACCCGCTGGCCGTCGCCAATATCCTGGCCGATCTTGAGCAGGAAGTGGAAGTGATCGCCGCCGCTTTTCTGCATGACGTGATGGAGGACGGCGGGATTACCTCGGAAGAAATCACCACGTTGTTCGGTTCGGAAATCGCTAAGCTGGTCGAAGGGGTGACCAAGCTTAGCCAATTCTCTTTTGTTTCCCGGGAAGAGCGCCAGGCGGAGAATTTCCGGAAAATGTTCGTGGCAATGGGGGAAGATTACCGGGTCATCGTTATTAAACTAGCCGACCGCCTCCACAACATGCAGACCCTGCAATACCTCTCGCCGGAGAAACAGCAGGAGACGGCGCTCGAGACCAGGGAGATCTTCGCGCCGCTCGCCCATCGGATGGGGATGTGGCGGATCAAATGGCAGCTTGAAGACTTGGCTTTCCGCTACCTTGAGCCGGAACCATACCAACAGGTCCGGCAGAAGGTTTCCCAGCGGTACGGTGAACGAGAGCAATTTATTACCGATTTTATCGCGCTCTTAAAAGAACTGGTCAATTCAGTCGGCATTCAGCCGGAATTAAAAGGGCGGGCCAAGCATTTTTTCAGCATCCACCGGAAAATGGTCGACCAGCGGCTCGATTTCGAAGAGATCTACGATTTGTTCGCGGTTAGGGTGATCGTCGACAAACTTAAGGACTGCTATGTCGTCCTGGGGCTCGTCCATGACGCCTGGAAGCCGATCCCCGGCCGCTTCCGAGACTATATCGCCATGCCGAAATCGAACGGCTACCAGTCGCTTCACACCACGGTCATTGGTCCATCCGGGCGTCCGGTCGAGATCCAGATCCGGACCCGGGAGATGCATCGGATCGCCGAATACGGCGTCGCGGCCCACTGGCGCTATAAGGAAGGGTCGTCGACCGATAAGATGCTCGACCAAAAAATGGCCTGGCTCCGCCAGATGCTGGAATGGCAGAGTGAACTAAAAGACGCCAAGGATTTCATGGAAAGCCTGAAGATCGACCTGGTGATGGAAGAGGTCTTTGTTTTTACCCCGAAAGGGGATGTCTTTAACCTGCCGATCAACGCCACGCCGGTCGATTTTGCCTATCGGATCCACACCGAGGTCGGCCACCGTTGCGTTGGAGCCAAGGTCAACGGCTCGATCCTGCCGCTTGACCACCCGCTTCAACAAGGCGACATCGTCGAAGTTATTACCGGTAAAAAGGATAATCCGAGCAAGGACTGGCTCGGGTTTGTTAAGACCGCCGGCGCCCGGGTCAAGATCAAAAACTGGTTCAAGCGTTTGCGTTTGGCGGAAGAAAAAGAAGCGCCGCCGCCGGAACCACCTAAAAAAGAAAGGCGTATGCCGGCCCCGGCCGCCACCCGCAAGCCTCGCCGCGGTAAAGGGAAGAGCCCGATCGTCGTGGCCGGCTTGGAAAACATCCTGGTTAGGATGTCGAAGTGCTGCTACCCGATCCCGGGAGAGGAGATCATTGGCTTTGTCACTCATGGCCGGGGGATCGCCATCCACCGGAGCAACTGCAAGAACGTCGTCCGCCACGAGATCGTTCCCGATAAGGTGGTTAAAGTTGTTTGGGAACAAAATCTTGACCAGTTTTTCCCGGTCCAGATCGAAGTGGAGGCTTTTGACCGGGTTGGAGTCTTAAAGGATATCCTGGAGCAGATCTCCGAAACCGGGACCAATGTCGCCAATGCCAAGATCTCGACTAAAAGGGGGACCTTTGCCGTGCTGCTCTTGACCGTTGATGTCCGGAACACGGAGCATCTTGGCCGGGTGGTCGCCTCGATCAAAAAAGAGACCGACGTTTACACCGTTAAACGGAAGTAGCCACACTTTTTCCGCCTCGATTATTGTGCTATAATTTACAACGTGCATCCCGTACTTGCAGGAATCGCGCGAAATGAGCGGGTCGCTTCCGCTTATATCTTTATGGGACCGCCCGGACCGTCTAAGGCCGAAGCGGCGCGGGAATTCGCTGAAAGTTTGGGGACCCGAAAAGTCGATTTGGTCGTCTTAAAGCCCGAAAAAACGACGATCAAGATCGAACAGGTCCGGGAAGTGCAGCAGGTGGTCCGTTACGGCCCGACCGCCAGCCCGAAACTCTTCGCGATCATCGAAGAAGCGGACAAGCTGACGCCGGAAGCGTCGGCCTCTTTCCTGAAAACGTTGGAGGAGCCGCCGCCGGGCGTGGTTTTTATTTTGCTGGTGGAGAGGGACGACCGGTTGCCGAACACGATCCTTTCCCGTTGTCAGAGGATCATTTTCGGTGAAGGCCCAAAGGCGGCCCCGAACCCTGATTTCGCGCCGTATCGGCTGGACTTGAAAGCGGCGCGAAAAAAGAGCGTTTTGGAGCTGCTCGATTTTTCCGCCCGGCTCGAAAAAGAAAAGGAGCGGCTGGAAGAATTG
>JBAZMB010000033.1:0-12385 GCA_041649975.1 Candidatus Margulisiibacteriota bacterium
GGCCGACCTAAGCCGCCGGCTGGGCACGATCGTCACTAACGCCCCGATCCACATTGATTTCGAACACAGCCGCCGCTCTCCGATCGATTGGGAAAAGATCCTGCCGGTCTTCAAGAAGTTCGAATTCGGCAGCCTCTATAAAAAGTACAGCCAGGGGCTCATTAATTACCAACCGGAAAAAGTTATCGAGCGGAAACGAGAAGAGATCGCCAAACTGAATTTCACCTGCGTTAAGGACGAAGCCGCGCTCGACCAAATGATCAAAGTTTTAAGCCGGGCCGAAGCCTTCGCTTTTGACGTCGAAACGACCAGCCTGAACACTTTCGAAGCGGAGCTGGTCGGGATCTCCTTCTCCTGCGAAAGTAAAAGCGCCTACTACGTCCCGCTCCAACACAAAAACCAAACCCAACTGCCGCTGGGGCCGACCCTGGAAAAGCTAAAATCACTTTTTTCGTCAGCAGCGTTAAAGATCGGCCATAATTTGAAATACGACATCGAGGTCATGAACAACCACGGGATAGAAGTCGCCAATCCCCTCTTTGATACCATGGTCGCCGCTTATTTGATCGATCCGACCAGCGGCAAGTACGGGCTAAAAGCTTTGGCCAAACAATTCCTTGGCCGGGAGATGATCGAACTGTTGGAATTGATCGGCAAAGATGCCGGGAGTTTCAACGACGTCCCGCTCGATCTGGCGACCGATTACGCCGCCAGCGACGCGGAAGCGACCTTCGGCCTCTACGAGATCTTCAAGCTTGCCCTTAAGGGACAGAGGCTGGAAAGCTTATTTAATGACGTGGAAATGCCCCTCCTCGCCATCCTGATCGAAATGGAAGAAACCGGGGTCAAAGTCGATACCGAGCTTTTAGCCGAACAAGGGAAAGAGATCGAGCTTGAGCTAAAAGATCTGGAACGGCATATCCACGCCATCGCCGGGGAAGTCTTTAACATTAACTCCACCAAACAGCTGGCGCAGATCCTCTTCACCAAGCTAATGCTCCCGGTGATCAAGAAAGGAAAGACCGGCCCTTCGACCGACTTCGAGGTTTTAGAAGAGCTAGCGGCCCGGAAGTTCGAGATCGCCGAGAAATTGATCGACTACCGCCAGCTGACCAAGTTAAAAAATACTTACATCGACGTCCTGCCAACCCTGATCAACGCCAAGACCGGCCGGATCCACAGCTCCTTTAACCAGACGATCACCGCCACCGGCCGGCTCTCCAGCTCCGAACCTAACCTTCAAAACATCCCGGCCCGCGGCGACTGGGGGAAACGGCTTCGCTCCGTCTTCGTCCCGGAAAAACCAGACCAGCTGATCCTGGCGGCCGATTATTCCCAGATCGAACTGCGGGTCCTCGCCCACTTAAGCTCCGACCCCGTCCTGCTGGAAGCGTTCAACCAGGAGACCGACATCCACCAGCGGACCGCCGACGAGCTCGGCATCTCCCGCTCCGACGCCAAAACGGTCAACTTCGGCATCATTTACGGCATCTCCGATTTTGGGCTGGCGAAACAGCTGAAGATCAAAAGAACGGATGCAGCCGGGATCATTGAACGTTACTTTGCCCGCCACCAGGGGGTCAAAGCTTTTATCGACCGAACGATCAAAGAGGCACGGGAAAACGGTTACGTCACAACCATGCTGGGGCGTAAACGCCCCGTCCCCGACATTAACAGCCCCAACGCCGGTCTCCGCTCGGCAACGGAACGAATGGCGATCAACACCCCGGTCCAGGGGAGCGCGGCTGATATGATCAAACTGGCGATGGTCAAAGTAAATGAAAAATTAAAAATGCAAAATGTAAAATGCCGCCTGATCATGCAAGTTCACGACGAATTGGTCTTTGAATGCGCTAAAGATGAAGAGCAAAAAGTCGTTCAGATCGTGACGCAAGAAATGGAGAACGCGGTCAAACTGAACGTACCGGTGAAGGTGGATGTCGGAACTGGTAAGAATTGGGCGGAAGCGAAAAGTTAGAGCGGGAGTTTTTTACCGGTCAATAACTCTTGAAAATAGTGGACGCTGACCTTAATTTCATCTGGATTACTAGTAATTCTGGTTACCTTAGTCCGGCGAATGACCTCTTCAACCTGCACTTGCTGAACTTTTTTTAAGGCTTCATCTCCGGCACATCGGAGATTGAGCTGAATGATCGCCATCGGTTCGCCACTCTCTTGGTCATCGTACCGATGAAAATAACCAAGCGAGATATCGTAATTAAGGGTCCGCAGCGGTCCGGCAATGCTGTCGAGCAGGCCAACCCGATCCCTGGCAATGATCAGGAAAGGCTGATCGATCTCTTTATCTTTCCCCTGCCGAACATCGTTTTCATATCGGTCGATAAATACCCGGAATAATTCCCCCACCCCGCGCATTCCCTGACCGACCTGAATGATGAACTCTTCCGGCCCTTTAAAGCCATGTTCAGCAAGAAAAAAGCGAAAGTATTTGGAAAACAGCATTTCATAAGAAAAATAATGTTCGGCCAGTTTTTCGCTAAGGTACTCCGACGCCACTTTGCGCTGCGTTTCCTCATCAAGGCCCGAGAAGTGGGTCCGGAGCATTTTAATCGCCATCGGGGTCCTGACCCAATCAAGCCAGATCCGTTTCGACTGGGCAGTCCGCCAGCAATTAACAAAAACCTCGTCCCCATCTTCCAGGATCCTCGACAGCTGGCCGGTATTACCGTTAACGGTCGCGTTCACGGCGTTTAAGGCTTTTTCTCCGAGACGATGGAAAGCAAAATCAAGAGCGCAAGCCCCTCGCGGCATGGCATAAGGCTTATTGGTCCGCTTGGTCAAGACGGTGATCTGCAAACTTTCCGCGGCCAGAGCGTCAAATAAGCCGCCCTCATCGAAGTGTTCGACCTGGAGAGTTCGTTGGAGTGAGTTAAGCCAGCTCAACCGCATTTTGTGCCAATCCGGATTACGGTCAACCTGGGCCAGCACGCCACGATGGTATTCCTCGTTCATCCGGCTGTCGCGGATCTGGATCAGCAGGCGGCCATAATCCGGGACCTGAACATAGGTATGTAAAAAACGGTGGCCATTCGACATCGGCCGCTGGAGATGGTCTTCGATCCGCTGGTTTTGCGCGGGCGGAAAAATACCCTGGTGGATCATCCCCATCGCCAGATAACAATTGGAAACGGGCCGGCCATCTGATGTCGTAAAATCAGAGAACCAGGCCTCTTCAGGGACAACCAGATTGACCCGCCAAAAATCATCGGGCGCGATATCAGTCAGCTGTTTTCCCCTCTGTTCAATTCTTTGGTGGAGCTCATAGATCCCGCGCATTTCCAGCTTGATGGAAACGCCATAACGCGTTAAATTCGCTTCGAGCTGCTGCCCAATCTCTTCCATCCGCACCACGCTCTTGCTGCGAACCCGGTCGCGGTGGGAATTGATCTGCCGATAGCGGGCCGGCTCCAAATACTGGAAGGATAGGTCTTCAAATCTTCGTTTCAGGTCCCACATCCCCAGGATATCGGCGATCCGGCTGTAAACGTGAAGCGTTTCGCTCGCTTTTTTCTTGGCAGATGAGATTTTCACGTAGCTTAAAGTTTCCATGTTGTCCAAACGGTCGGCGAATTTGATGATCAGGACCGCCAGGTCCTTGGAAGCGGCATTGATCAATTTCCGGAAAATATATTCTTTTGACGGCTTGAGCCCGGTATAGTCCGGTTCCTTCCCCAGTTCGGTAATCCCGTCCACCAGATTGGCGACCCGTTGGCCAAGGATCTCAGCTACGTATTCCTTGGTTACTTTCCGGCCGTTAACCCAACCGTCTTCAACCGTGTCGTGGCAGATCGCGGCCGCGAGCTCTTCCGCTCCCAACCCCCAGTTTTTAACATATTTAGCGGTGTTCATGACATGGATAAAATATGGATCGCCGCTTTTCCGATACTGGCCGTAATGGCTTCGCCAGGCCAGATGGAAAGCTTGCTCGATCAATTGGCCGTCGGCCGAAGAAAACCCAGCCTTCAGTTCCTCCAATCGATGACGGCTCCTTAAATAAAACCGGCCCATAATGCCGCATTCACGTCCGGCCAGGACCGCCGTCAGCGTCTGGGACCAATTGGGCAGTTTCCCGGGGCTATAATGATCGTGGAGGACGATCGCGGCGGCCGGTCGCGGGACCGGAGGCTGGGATCTTCCATTTAAGACTACCGGCGGTTGTTTTGATTCGATCTTCATAGGCGATCTTTGGCCATATTACGGCCAGATATTCATCGCCAGCGGGGGGTAAAAATTTCAGGCAAGTCCCAACAGCTCCCGCAATAGGGCTTGAACCACGACCTGCTGATCGGCAAACCAATCGGGACTGGTCGCCACCGTGATAAAATCAGCCTGCTGAAGGAGTTCTTTTATCTGTCTTTTGTTCTCGGCTAAACTAATCCGATCCTTAGCTTCAACGCCGGAGTCCTTTTCTTCCTGGAAATAATGGGCAAAATAGTCAAGATCAAGATCGATGATCACTTTTTTCCCGGCCGCTCTAAGCTGTTTAATTTCGGCCAAAACTCTTTCAACCGAAATAATCCGGCCCGGCTGGCGGCAACCGTCTCGGTCCCCCTGCTCGCGATCAACACCTAAACCATTGTTTTTAGTTAGGATAAAGATCGCTTCGTTAAACAATTTACCATTGCCTGGGTACAAAAAACTCGAGATGTCAGCATATTCTTTACTCCAGGTCAGCCAATCTTCAAGGGTCTCGCCCTTTGGCCGATTTCTATTGGGATTATAAGGATATTCGTCGTCAAAATGAGCGTCGACGTGAACCAGAGCGGCATTTTTGTCGGTCAGGCCAAGGTGCCTGGCTAAGGCCCAGCCAAAAAGGGCATGATTATGGGTATCCACGATCAGAACAGGTTGGCCGGTCTTAGTTTGGGTCAAGACATATTTTTCCAAATAATAAACTGTTGACTGGCTATTATGATCGGGATGGGTCACGGCCAAGGGATAAAAAGAAATATCCTCCAGCCCGCCAACTATGACCGGCGAATTTTTCATGCCGGGATACATGTATTTCCTGCCCGCTCGATCAACTTCGCCTCCGCCCTGATAAGCTTTCAAATAAGTGCGGCCGCCCTTGATTTCAAAAAGATCAAGCGCGTCAGCCGCGACTTCCGGCCCAAAAACACGGGCCAGTTCATTGACCGTCGGGATCGCCCGTAAATGCGGCGGCGAAATGATCGGGCCGCCAACCGTTGGTGAGGCCGGCAAGGCCTTGGCTTTCCCATTGTTTTTCGGCAAAGAAAAATTTCTCGCCAAATTCATTAAACCTAAACCGATCCCTTTTAGCATGTTATCTCCTGGCTATATATCGTCAAAAACCGGCAATAATTGCACTATTGTAGCAAATTAACGGTATAATTAATTAACATGTATGAAATCGTTACTATTAAAGCCTTCGACGACAAGGGAAAAGGACTCGGCCAAAGGGAAAATAAAACTTCCCTCCTGACCGTCCCGTTCGCTTATCCCGGCGACTTACTGGCGGTCAATGTCACCAATCGGAGCAAGAAACTGGCCGAGATCATCGAGGTCTTTGAGCCATCGCCCGATCGGATCGAGGCCCCCTGTCCTTATGCCGGTTCTTGCGGCGGTTGCCCCTGGCAGAGCTTAAGTTACCAAGCTCAGCTCAAGCACAAGCAGGCGTTGATTGGCGAGCTTTTCGGCGACAGCGCGCCGATCATCCCCTCGCCCAAACAGTTCCGCTACCGCAACCGGATGGATTTTGCCTTCGGCCCTGATTTTACCCTCGGCCTCCGCCGGGGGAAAAGCGAGGTCCTCGATCTCAAGGAGTGCCTGCTCCTCTCGGAAAAGAGCAATCGGCTGATCGGAAAAATAAAAGAGTTTATCACTAAACATGAGCTGCGAACCCATCCCGAAGGGCTCCTGCGCCATGTCATTATCAGGGAAGGGAAAAAAGTCGCCAACACCATCCTTAACATCCTGACCAATGAGAGTGGCCCTTTCCCGCTCGACACGCTCTGGTCGGAATTCAAGGCTGACGTTCAGGGAATCACCTGGGGGATTAACCGTTCGCCAGCCGATCTTTCCGTCGGCGAAATTCAGGCAACGCGCGGCCAGGACCACTACTTTGATGAGTTGAACGGCCTTCGTTTCAAGATCCCGGTCCAGTCTTTCTTTCAGACCAATCCGGAACAGGCGGAGCGGCTGATCAAGACCGTTGGGGAATTTCTCGACTTACAGGGGGGAGAAACAATTCTCGATCTCTATTCCGGGACCGGCAGTATAGGACTTTCCCTAGCTAACCTGGCCAAAGCGGTGATCGGTTTCGAAGAAGACGCCGCCGCGACCGCCCTCTCGCTCGAAAACGCCCGCCTGAACGGGATCGGCAATTACTCGGCAACCGCCGGACGGGCGGAAGAGGTTCTCCCCTCGTTTGAAGGGAAAGTCGACGCGGTGGTCGTTGATCCGCCAAGGCCAGGGTTGCACAAAAAGGTAATTAGGAAAATAGGTGATTTGCGGCCGGAAAAGCTAGTTTACGTCTCGTGCAATCCGCGCACGCAAAAAATAGACGTTGAGGCTTTCAAGGAGTTTGGTTATCGGATCAAACGTTGCCAGCCGCTCGACCTGTTCCCTCACACCCCGCACCTGGAAAATATTTTGCTCCTTACGCCTTAGTCAAGTACCGCTCGCCAATTATTACCGCGGCAAAATCATCGACCGGGACCGGCGGGAAACGGAAACTGACCGGGACCAGCCGCCAAAAGCCGCGCGGCGGATTTTCCAGCCAGTAACGGGTCCTGGCTTCCCGGGTCGTATTTTTTTCCGGGACCGCGGTCGTCACGATCCCTTTGAGGGTCAATTCTTTTTGGAGAGTTTTGCCATTGGCGCTTTTACCGATCACGACGGCAAATGGGGCGTGCTGCCGGTAAGCGGCAACCGTTTCGGCCACGATCTCATCACGCGGCACGACGCGGCGTTCTTTAACTGTTCCGTCATTGGCCAGGACCGCCAAGCCGCATTTGTCCTTCCCCGGATCGATCGCCACGATCATTTGCCGCTCGCCTTAATATCGATCGCCAGCGGACCGATAGTGTAAACGTCATTTTTCGCGACAACTTTCAGGACGACGTTCTTTTTCCCCGCTTTGATCTTTTTCGCCAGCTCGAAGATCTGCGAATACGGGATACTGCCGATCGAACCGTTCGCGTCCGGCATGATCCCGGCGCTCCGAGCCGCGACATGGACGGTCTTCAGGAGGATCATGATCTCCTGCTGGGTCTGTTCATCGGACAAATTGGCCGGGATCTCCCGCTGGCCGATCTCGGCGCCGCCGGCATAGATCTTCCGGTTTTCTTCAAAATCAAAGCTGGCCGGAACTTTTTCTCCCCAAAGGACATTTCGCCCGGCAACCAATTTAACGATATAAAACTCGCTCTTTCCGGCCAATTCATCAATGGCGGCATCAAAATCATCAGACGCGACCGAGATCACTCCCCCCGACGTTTTGATCCCCATCGCCCGCAAGCTTAGATCGGCGGAGGCGACGATCCGCTGTAAACCTTCAGCCAGCTTCTCCCGGTCGAAGCCAGCCTGGATCAGCGAGAGGCTGATAATATCCCCGTTCTTGAACAAAACCTGCCCCTGCCTCGTCGTCTTGATCTCTTTGGCCAGTTTCTCCCGCACCAACTGCAGGGAAGCGGTTTCGTTCCTCGCCTTGGTCAGCTTCTCTTCCAACACTTTCTGCTGTTCTTGCTTTTCTCCCAACTCTTTATTAAGCTGGACCAGCGCTTGGTTGGCGGTCTTGATCTCGACATTTTTTTGATCGACCTGGGCCTTAAGCTTTTCCAGCCCCAAGATGGCGGTCCTGGCATCCTGGGAAATAGTGATCACGATCAAAAAAGTGACCAGCGCGATCACGCTCCCGGAAACAACGGTGATCGCCATGGCGGTGTGGCGGGGACGGAGGTTGAAAACCGTCAAGCGGCGCTTACCGATCGATTTACCAACGAGGTTGCCGATATAAGCGACCACCCCGCCGACCAAGACCAGCAAAATAATGATCTGCGCGATAAAGCTCATTATTTCTCCGAAGCTTTTTTCAGGATATACCAGGCGGCCCCACCGGTCACGACGTTCGGCGCCCAAGCGGCGATCAGCGGCGTAAAGAGTTTCATCTCACCCAGCGACATCGAAAGAAAGGTCGCGATATAGTAGAAAAAGATCACGATGATCGACAAGCCGAGGCCGACCGAACCGGAAGCCCGCCGCGGAGAAATACCGAGCGGCGCGCCGAGCAAAGCAAAGACCAGGGAAGCGAATGGGATCGCCATCTTCATGTATAACTGGATGGTCAAACTGGTGGTGTCGGTCCCCATCTTTTGTTTCAGGTTGATATACTCGCGCATCTGGGCCATGGTCATATCGTCGGGGTTCCGCTCTTCGGTAAAAAAGTCGGCCGGCGTGTATTTGATCGAGATCAGCTGTTCGTCGAACTTGATCAAATGCTTGTATTCTCCCCCTTCCAGCAGGTAAACTGTCCCTTTTTTGAAGAGCCACTGGCTTTTGGCCGCCTGCCACCTCGCCTGTTCGGCATTGATCAACTGGACCAGTTTGCCGCCGGAAAATTCCTGAACGATCACCCCCGCCATCGTCCCCCCCTGGATCGATTCGGCGTAGAAAATGCGGCGCAGTTCCCCTTTTTCCAATTCGGGGACAAAAACGTTCTTCTGGAATTTTGGTTGCGACTGAACGGCGGTCATAAGGACCAGGTTCTTGGCCGCTTTGTTCGCCTCCGGGACCACGATCTCGGAAAAAGCAATGTTGGTAAAAGCGACCAGCAGCCCAAGCGCGGCAACCGGCACGATCAGCCGGTAAAGGGAAACGCCCGACGCCCGGAAAGCGATGACCTCGGAATCGTGCGACAACCGGGAAAAAGCCAGGATCGCGCCGAGCAAGGTCGCCATCGGAAAAATAATGATAATGATGGCAGGAAGTTTAAAGGCAAAAAGTTGAAGCGCGACGATCAGCGGCATCCCTTTCAGGACAACCGCTCTGACCAGGTCGAAAAGGATCATGGAGGCCGAGAGGATCGCGGTAAAAGCGCCGAGCCCAAAGAAGAAAGGCTCGAACAGTTCCTTGAAAATATAACGGTCGATGATTTTGATCATGGGCCCTACAGTTTAAACTCGTCGCCGAGGTATAATTTTTTAGCCTCGGGATTCTCCGCCACCGCTTTGGAATTGCCGGAAACGAGGACTTCCCCTTTGTGGACGATATAGGCCCGGTCGGTGATCGCCAGGGTCTCCCGGACGTTGTGGTCGGTGATCAGGATGCCGATCCCTTTTTGTTTCAGCTTGTTGATGATCTCCTGCAGGTCGGTGATCGTTTTCGGGTCGATCCCGGTGAACGGCTCGTCGAGGAGTAAAAACTGCGGATTGGTCGAAAGGGCCCGGGCGATCTCCGCCCGGCGCTGTTCGCCGCCGGAAAGCGAATAGGCCTTCTGTTTGCGCAGGTGGGTGATCCCCAGTTCGTCTAGCAGCTGGACCAAGCGGGGTTCGTATTCTTTTTTCGGGATCTCCGGCATCAGCTCCCAGAGGATAAAAATATTTTCTTCAACGGTCAGCTTGCGGAAGATCGATTGCTCCTGGGGAAGATAGCCGATCCCCATCTTGGAGCGCTGGTGCATCGGGTAATAAGTAATGTCGTGATCGCCGAGAAAGACCCGCCCTTCGTTCGGCCGGACCAACCCGACGACCATATAAAAGGTGGTCGTCTTACCGGCGCCGTTCGGACCGAGCAGGCCGACAACCTCCCCCTGATTGACCTCGATCGAGATCTGGTTGACCGCCGTTTTCGCGCCGTACTTCTTGACTAATTTTTCGGTTTTGAGGTGAATTGGACTAGCTCCTCTAGTTTTTTTCTGGCCGCTCCGGCAGCAAGCGACTCGGCCGCTTTTTTCTGGCCCTCTTTCAGGTCTTTGGCCAGGCCGCCGACGTAAATTGCCGCCCCGGCATTTAGCAGGACGATATCGCGCTTCGCCCCCTTTTCTTCGTTGTTCAGGAGACGGATGGCGATCTCGGCATTGGCCGCCGGATCCCCGCCGCGCAACTCCTCGCTGCTTACCCGTAGTATACCAAAATCTTCCGGCTTAATATAATAGGTCTTGAGCTCGCCGGCATTGAGCTCGGTCACTCGGGTCTTTTCGCAGATCGAGATCTCATCCAGGCCGTCATTGCCATGAACGACCAGGGCGCGTTTGACGCCAAGGTTTTTTAGGACCGCCGCCATGATCTCGGTCAGTTCTTCGTGGAAAACGCCCAGCAGCTGGGCTTGGGCGTTCGCCGGATTAGAGAGCGGCCCCAAAATATTAAAAACCGTGCTGATCCCGATCTCTTTACGGGTCGGCGCGGCAAAACGCATCGCCTTGTGAAAATTAGGAGCAAAGATAAACCCGATGCCGATTTGGTTAATGCATTCTTCGACCCGTTTCGGATCGAGGTCAACTTTAACCCCAAGCGCTTCCAGCAGATCAGCCGAACCGCAGCGGCTGGTGATCGAGCGGTTGCCGTGTTTGGCAATGGCGACGCCAGCTCCGGCCGCGATAAAAGCGGCAATGGTCGAGATATTAAAAGTCCCGGCATGGTCACCGCCAGTCCCGCAGGTGTCGACTAAATTATGAGCGTGAGGATAAACCTTCAAGGAATGTTCCCGCATCTTTTCGGCAAAGCCGGTGATTTCGTCGATACTTTCTTTTTTGGTATGGAGAGCGGTAATAAAAGCGGCGATCTGGGATGGGGTCGCGTCCCCCCTCATTATTGTATCCATCGCTATTCCCGCTTCTTCGCGGGTCAGGTTATGGCCGTCAACGACTTTACGGATCGCGTCTTTGATCATTAGTGGCACCCGCAACTGGAGGAACAACTGCCGGTACTACAGCTGCCGCAGGAACTGCCGTTCCCGGTCGCTAAAGCCGGCGCGCTGAAGACCCGCTCGGCCAGCCCTTTACAATCCGGGCAACGGGGAATAGCTGAATCGTTCATCCCTTTCTGGACCTCGAATTTTTTCCCGCAATTACCGCATTTGTAATCATAAAAAGGCATGTTATAATTGTATCGTGAAACAGCTCACTTTTCAAGAAATTATCGAAAATCTCAATAAATATTGGGCTGGTTGCGGGTGCACTGTCCGCCAGCCGTACGATCTGGAAAAAGGGGCCGCGACCATGTCCCCCGCCACTTTTTTCGGTGTCCTGGGACCAAAAGAGTGGAAAGTCGCTTATATTGACCCGGTCCGCCGCCCAACCGACGGCCGCTATGGTGAAAATCCCAACCGTCTTTTCCATTACTTCCAATACCAGGTGATCATGAAACCGTCACCGCTTAATATCCAGGACCTCTACCTCGATTCCCTGCGGGCGATCGGGGTCGAACCAGCCAAACACGACGTCCGCTTCGTCGAAGACAACTGGGAATCACCGACCCTCGGCGCCTGGGGAACAGGCTGGGAAGTCTGGGCGGAAGGGATGGAAGTCTCCCAGTTCACCTATTTCCAGGAATGCGGCGGCTTCCCCTGCAAACCGGTCGCCAGCGAGATCACTTATGGGCTGGAACGGCTCGCCATGTTCATCCAAAAAGTGAACAGCGTTTACGACATTAAGTGGAATGATGAAGTCAAATACGGCGATATCTACCTCCCCCAGGAACAACAACAGTCCAAATACAACTTTGAAGTCGCCAATGTCGACCGGCTGCTCCAATTATTCCAGCTTTACGAAAAAGAAGCCTGGGCGATGATCGACCAGAAATTGTACATCCCGGCTTATGATTACGTCCTGAAATGTTCCCACGCCTTCAACCTGCTCGACGCCCGGGGCGCAATCTCGGTCAGTGAACGGATGGGCTATATCCTAAAGATCCGGAAGATGGCGCGCAACTGCGCGAGGTTATATGTCGAAAAAACTTAACTTACTGCTGGAAGTCG
The DNA here is from genome assembly GCA_041649975.1 of Candidatus Margulisiibacteriota bacterium. GTDB lineage: Bacteria > Margulisbacteria > WOR-1 > O2-12-FULL-45-9 > XYB2-FULL-48-7 > XYB2-FULL-45-9. Next base: position 11,956 of record JBAZMB010000033.1, read on the forward strand.
GCTGCGAAGAGATCCCGGCCCGGTTCATGCCGGGCTTCTTAAGCGACTTGAAAACCAAAGCGGAAGAAAAACTCCGCCGGGAACGCCTCGCTTTCGGCCAGGTCATTATCCTCGGCACCAATCGCCGCCTCGTCCTGTTCGTTGAAGAACTGGCTGACGGCCAGGCCGATCTCTCCGAAGAGGTCAAAGGCCCGCCCGCCGACATTGCCTTCGACCAGGCGGGGAACCCGAAACCGGCCGCGACCGGCTTTGCCAAAAGCCAGGGGATCGAGCTTAAAGATATCGTCATCAAACCGGTCGGTAATAAAAACTATTTGTTTGCCAAGGTTGAAAAGAAAGGGGAAAAGACCGCCAAGCTCCTCCCCGCCCTTTTACCGGAGATCCTGACCAGCCTCTACCAACCATTAGCCATGCGCTGGGGGGACCTCGA
>JBAZMB010000034.1:0-12361 GCA_041649975.1 Candidatus Margulisiibacteriota bacterium
AAAGAGCGTTTTGGAGTTGCTCGATTTTTCCGCCCGGCTCGAAAAAGAAAAGGAGCGGCTGGAAGAATTGCTTTATGACCTGGCTTTTTTCGCGCACGAGGAGCTCCGGGACGCTGGCCTAAGCCGGATCCTGCTTGACGCGACCAAGAATATCAAGCGCTACGTCAGCGCCAAGCTCGCGCTTGACGCCGCCTGCTTGAAAATGAGTGAAGTATGAACGATCAAAAAAAATTAGGGATCAGGCTGCGTAAGTTCAACCGGATCTGTCCGATCACCGGTTATCGTGAAGAGTCGATCAAGATCGGCTCGCCGGTCATTGTCCAGACCGATCGCGGCGTGGAATTCGGCGAGATCATTTCTTTTACCGCCGGGACTTCCCGGGCGTTGTCCCGAGATGTTAGGCTGAAAAAGGTCCTGCGTTACGCGACCCCCGAAGACCTGGAGAAGGAAAAGCAGATCCAGGTCAAAGAAGGGGAGGCCTTGCAGGCAACCGTTCAGAAGATCAAAGAGTATGAATTGCCGATCAAGATCATCAACCTGGAGTATCTGTTCGATGATAGCCGGTTGATCATCTATTACCGAAACAAGGGGAATAACGACAAGCCGCCGGTCCTGCGCGACCTGTCGCGCGACCTGTCGGTGACCCTGTCGGCGAAGGTTGACCTGCGGCAGGTTTCGCCCCGTGACGATGCCAGACTACTGGGTGGGATGGGGCCCTGCGGCCGCTCGCTTTGCTGTTCGGTCTGGCTTGACAAACCGAAGCACGTGACCGTTCGGATGGCTAAAGACCAGGGGCTCGCGATCTCGCCGACCAAGACGTCCGGCGTCTGCGGCCGCCTGATGTGCTGTTTAGAATACGAATACGATAAGCCAATACAGAGAGGAGGAAAAGAGAATGCCAAAAATTGAGATTCGCAAGGGAGAGGAACTCGAAAAGGCTCTGCGCAAATTTAAAATGAAATTGCGCCATGAAGGGACCTTGGACGAGATGAAGAAGCGGGAGTTCTACGAAAAACCTTCGCAGCGGAGGAGGAGAGAGGAAGAGGAGGCCATACGGCGGGAAGTCAAACGACGCCGAGATTCAGACTAAGTAAATGAAGATTCTCGACCGCTACGTCATCCGTGAGATGCTCGGCCCTTTTTTTATCGGGGTCGTCGGCTTTATTCTGGTGATGACGGTCGATCTTCTTTTCACGATGGCCGATCTGATCATCAACAAAGGGGTGCCGCTCCTGGCGGTCCTGAAATTGCTGGTCTACAAACTGCCGTCGATCCTGGTCCTGACCTTTCCGGTTTCGACCTTGTTTGGGACCACCATGGCGGTGGGAAGATTCTGTAAAGATAACGAAATGGCTGCCTTCCGGACCTCGGGAGTCAGCCTTTTTCGTATCGCCCGGCCGATGCTCCTGATGGGTCTTTTAGTAAGTCTGCTCGCCTTTTTTACCAACGAGAAGATCGTCCCCCACGCGAATTACGTTTCCAGCCAGATCGTCCGCCAGGTCATCCAGCAGCAGCCTCTTCCGGAAGTGAAAGACAACGTTTTCTTCAAGGACGCGCAGAACCGGTTTTACTACGCCGGCCGGGTCAATATGAAGAACAAGACGATGAGCAAGGTCATGATCTACGAGGTCTTGCCCGGGACCTATCCCCGGACCATCCTGGCGGAAAGCGCCAACTTTACCGGCAAGATCTGGGAACTGCATCAAGGGGTGATCCATAAATACGACGAAAAGGGGAGCCTGAGCTACCAGGCGACCTTTGAGCGGATGAAGATCGCGGTCGTCGACAACTTTGACGCCTTTAGCGAACAGAAAACATTTGCCGATATGGACCGCAAAGAACTGCAGGGGATGATCGATTCCCTGGCCAAGAGCGGCTCCAACACCCGGGCCTTGATGACCGAACTCTACCTCAAATACTCCATTCCTTTGACCTGTTTTATCTTTGCCCTGGTCGGCATTCCTTTCTCCCTGTCGTCGCCGCGTTCCGGCCAGACCTGGGGGATCGTGGTGACTATCGTCTTCATGTTCACTTTTTACGTCTTCGCGTCGGTCTTTCGCTCGCTCGGTAAAGGCGGAGTTCTCCCGCCGGAGATCGCCGCTTTCGCGCCCCAAACTTGCTTTATGATTATTGGCTTTGTGATGCTATACTTTCAGGGAAGGTATCGCTAAATGGAAACATTACTTGATCCAATTGAATTAAAAGCGTTAGGCAAAAAAGAATTGGATGAAGGGGCTTATAAGAAGTCGCAATCTTTCTTTGCCCAGGCATCGCTTCTTTCGCCCCACGTTTTTCCCTATATTTTACTTGATTACGAACGCCACATTGACGGCGACCTGCAAAAGGTCGGACCGCGGATGGCGTTGGCCGGTTTTCTCCTCTCGACGGGACACCTGGACGCCGCTTTACTGGAGCTGGAAGAGGTCCTGATCGCCGATCCGCGCAATATCGAAGCCTATAACGCCCTGGGGCGTCTCTACATCCGCCTGGAGCGGATCGACGACGCGATCGATCTTTTAGAGCGCTCGATCAAAGAAGGGGTTCGCGACGTCATTCTGATCGAGATCCTGGCCGGAGCGTACCTGGAAAAAGGGCGGCTTAACGAAGCGATCAAGTTTTACGAGGAGATCCTGACCCACCGTCCAACCGATAAGCAGACCCTGCGGATCTTAGGCGAGCTCCATGCCCGGATCGAGAACTATAAACAGGCGGCCCGATATTATCAGCTGATGTTTTCCGATGACCCGGAAGTCGTCCGAGAAGTGGTCCAGCGGCTGGAAGGGTTGCTGCAGAAAGTTGAAGCGAGCATCGAGATCAGGGAGATCCTCTCCGACGTTTACATGCGGACGATCAAACCGGAATCGGCGGTCGAGAAGCTTAAAGAGATCCTCCGCCTGGAACCGGCAAAACAAGATGAGATCATCGCCCGTTTACGGACGATCTTAAAGAGCTATCCCAGCCTGCCGTCGGCCGTCATGGCCCTGGCGGAAGCCTTGCGGAGCAAAGGGGATTTGAGCGAAGCGGTCGAGCAATATAACGATCTTGGCAAAGCCCACCCCGAGATGATCGGCCAGGTCATTTCCGGTTATCACGGGATTATCGAAAGTTGTCCCGAACAGATCCTCGCTCGGACCTACCTGCTCGATATCCTCCTGAGCCAGAACCGGACCGAAGAGGCTTTGGTCGAGCTTGGCAAGATGGTCGAGATGGACCCGTCGCTGGCGGAGATGGTGATCCGCCGCTGCCGCGAGATTCTCCGTGCCCAGCCGCAGCTCTTGCCGGCCCACGTCGTCCTTGGCAAAGCCTGTTTGGCTAAAGGCGATTTTCAACGGGCGGCCCTTTCGGCTGAAGGGGTCATTAACAGCGACAAGAAATTTATTCCCGCTTACCTTTTGCTCGGTGAAGCTTACGCCAATCTCAACCTGCAGCGTAAATCGGTGGAAACTTTCCGGACCGCTTTAACTCTTGACCCATACAATCTTGAAGTCCACGACAAATATCGGGCGGCAAAAGAAAAACAGCTTGAACAGGAGATCATCGGTCTGAAGGAGCGGTTGCAGGAAGATTCCTGGAAACTATCGCAGCATATCGACCTGGCCAAAGCCTACCTGGAAAAAGGGGAACGGAATGACGCCATTCGGCAACTGCAACTGGCGCAAAAGGACCAGCTCCGCGCGCCGCTCGCTTTCCTGATGCTTGGCGGGATCTACCGGAGCCTGGGACGGTTTGACCTGGCGGCCGATAATTTCCAGCGGGCGCTGCAGTCGGCCAACCAGGAACAGGCCAAGATCATCCGCTTCCATCTCGGGACGACCTACGAATGCGCCGGGGAACCGCGCAAAGCGATGGAGATCTACGAAGAGATCATGCAGGAAGACCTCGATTTTGCCGACCTGCAAAAACGGGTCCGCCAGCTCCAGGGGATCAGCTTGCAAAGCATGCGGAACCAGCCGCTCCGGGCGGTCATTACCGATTACGGCAAGAATGAAATAACCGCGGTCTGGGGGCGGGAACAAAAAGCTCCCGGCCGGGCGAACGAAGAAGTCAGCATTTCCTTCGGTCATGAGCATAACCAGAGCGGCGTTGAATACTACATGAAAGGGATGTACCAGGCGGCGGAAGAGGAATTCCTCTTGGCGGTCCAGCTTGACCGGCGGTTTGCCGCCGCGGCCAATAATTTAGGGGTTACTTTGATGAAACAGGGGAAACTGGAAGAAGCCCGCCTGCGGATCAACGACGCGGTCCACATCGATCCGGCTTCCCCGGTCTTCCACAACAATCTCGGCGTGGTCAATTACCTGCTCGGCCGGCTCGACTTTGCCGTGATCGCCCTGGAGCGAAGCTACGCGCTCGACCAGGAATCTCCGGCGATCTTTATTAACCTTGGTGATGCCTGCTATCTGAAGAAAGAGGCGCAGAAGGCGATCGATCTTTACCGTATGGTCGGCTCTTTTGATCCGCTAGTCGACCTGGTCCGCCAGCGTCTGCTCTACAAAATTCCTTAGGTTATGAACAACCTTTGCTTCCGCCTTTGCTTTTGCCTTTGCCTATTGGCTGGGCCGGTCCTGGCCGCCCAAGAAAAGATCCCGGTTAATCTCAAGGCTGATCTCCTTAAATATTACGATGATACCGACCAGGTCAGGGCGACCGGTTCGGTCGAGGTCCGGCTTAAAGACGTGACGATTTTTGCCGATGAACTGCTGATGGACTCCGTGACCAATATTGCTACCGCCGAAGGGCATGTCCGGCTTTACGCCAAAGACTACCGGGCAACCGCCAGCCACCTGACTTACGATGCCAGCGATGAATCGACTTCGTTTAGGGGTTTTAGTTCGTCTTTTGCCCCGTCCTCAATTAAAGGGGAGATCTTTGTGACCGCCGATAAACTTGACCAGGAAAATAATAATATGTTTGGTGGGCCCGGTGAGATCTCGACCTGTGACCGGAACCTGGAGCATTATTATTTGACCGCCGACCGGATCGAATATTATCCCGAGGACAAGATGGAAGGGCGGAACGTTGTGATGTGGATCGGCGAGGTCCCGGTCATGTGGCTCCCTTATTACGTTTACGACCTGAAGGGCCAGCGAAAGAGGAATTGGGTTTTTGGGAACAACGAAGTCGAAGGGAATTATATTAAAACGACCTGGGATTATCCTTACGGACTGCTTTACCTCGACCAGATGGAGAAAAAAGGGTGGGGTTACGGGACCCAAGTCGCCTACGGTTTAGCGGCGCTGGGGGTCGGTACTTTTTACTTGTATCATGTCGATGAAAAGGATGCCGCCAAATCGGATTGGGTGACCAAGATCACCAGCAAGCGAAACCTGAACGAAAAGACGACCCTGGGGATGGAGCACCGTTATTCCTCGATCTATCAGGTCCCCAGCGGCCGGAGCGATTTTACCGCTTATAGCCTGAACCTGAACACGACCGATTTGGGGAACGGGAGCGTCGCGCTGTCGACTCTTGATGACCGGAACGCGGGGAACCAGCGGTTGAACTTTTCTTTTGACCGGACGATCGGCGCGACTTCGCTGGCTTATTCGATCAATTACGACCAGGCGAAAAATTCGCCGAGTTGGGTCCGCAATTCCCAGCGCTTGTTTTACAGCCGGCCGCTCTGGTCCGACAATGTCGTCCTGAGCACCACGACAAATTATTACTACAGTTTGGCCAAAGAAGGCGATTCGGGCGAGGAGCGGGTAGAACCGGAGATGTCGATCACCGGCCGGGAAGCTGACTATTCCTGGAAATACAGCGAGAACTGGTTCGTTGACCTGCGCCAGCCCCTTTATCCGAACGAGACCAAATATGAATCCCTGATGAAACAGCCGGAACTGGAGATCTATCCCAAGACCCTTGGCTTGGGCTGGGTTGACCTAAGCTCGACGATCGGCTACGGATACTACCGTGAGGTCAAATGGGTGCCGCAGCTCAATAAAAACCGTGATTACGCGACCCAGCGCTATCGTTTGACCCTGGATGCCAGCAAAAGCGTTCCTTTTGGTCCGGGAACGACCCTGAGTCTGGGAGTAGGGGCTGACCAGTATGCCTACACCCCGGGCGATCAGATGTACGCCTACCGGGAAAGCGCCGGGACGAGTACCGACCTGGGGGGCTGGTTTAAAAATAATATTAATTATCGGAAAGGGGTGACCGACGGTAATTCTCCTTTCTTTTTTGACAAACTGGGGGCCAGTTATCACGACATCAAGGAGCGGTTAACCTTTTATAAAGAAGACAAATTCAGCTGGTGGTTCGAGAGCGGCCGGAACTGGCAGACCGCGACCTGGTTTGACCTGATGTCGAGTATGCTGATCGCTCCCGATAAAGCCTGGCGGTTGACGGTCGACGGTGGCTGGGATATTGAGAACCACAAGTACCGCGATCTGATCTCGCGGCTGACCCTTGCTCCGCAAAGCTATTTCGGCTGCAGTTTGGCGGTGACCCAGGACCTGAACGCCGGGGAGATCCGGCAGGGGAGCGCTTACTACGATATTTACTTTTTAGAGAAGGAGCCGAACCAGCTTCATCTCAACTTCAGTCAGGTGTATGATACCGATAAGAAGGAGATCCGCCTGCAGGATGTGGCGATCGTCAAAGATCTCCACTGCTGGGAGATGAAATTCAACTACTCCGATTACCGCAAAGAGTATAGTTTTATTTTTAGCGTCAAGGCTATGCCGGACGAGCCGTTCGGTTTTGGTTCCGGTCGCGGCTTTTATTTCGAAGGGTTTGAAAAAGAGATGAACAAGTTCAAGGGGACGGATCAGAGGAGCTTCTAGCGATGAAAAAGTTAACTTATATTGTTTTAGTCGTCGGCGTAATGATGGTTGCCGGCTGCGCCAGGACAGTCACCCAGATCGCTCCGAGCGGAGCGGAGATGGTGGTCCAAGTCACGACGCGGGGAACGGTCGAAGCGACCGCCAACCGTTATTTTCTGGTGGTGGGCAGTTCTTCGACTTATTATGTTCAATTGCCGCTCCCCCAGCCGGGCGGGACGCGCGATGAACTCCTGGAGCCGGGGACGGTCCCGATGTACGGTTCGATGGAAGCTTACTATTATAACTACTATTCAACCTGGGCCGGCTATGTTATTGCCGAGCCGGGGGGGTATTTTCTGGGAGAAGGGCCCTTTGTTTTCAACACGCCGCTGACCAGGGAGGTCTTATCGACCACCGCCCCAAGCGGCAGTGTTTTTACTTTCACCGTTCGCCTGGAAAAACTTTTCGGGGCGAACGTGCCGGACACCATTTACTTTGACGTCTTGACCGTTCCCTGGGTGGCCGGCGCGGAAAAACTGTCGGCCGACCATTTGATGATGAGCAATTACGTCTCCAAAGTCGCCGGGACCGAGCTGACGATCAACGACGATCCCGATTTGTCGGTTCCCCCGAGCCTCGATCTCAATAAAGTTGTTGTTAAGATCCAATAAAGGAGCTATGAATTACTTACTAGTCGCATTGTCGGGGCTTCTGCTTACCCTGGCTTTCCCGAAAACCGATCTGTGGTGGCTGGCCTGGGTGGCGTTGGTCCCATTTTTTGTCGTATTAAGTAAAGCGGCGGAGCGCCGGGAAGCCTATCGGCTGACCCTGGTTTTTGGGGTGGTCTATTTTCTTGGCGCTTTTTATGGCATCACGCCGCTCTTTCGTTTTGGCGGTTACTGGATCATTACCGGGTGGGTGTTGTTAGCCTTCTTTCAGTCGCTTTTTCTGCTCCTCTTTACCTGGGTCTTCCTGCGCCTTGATCCGCGTTATCGTTTAATGGCGAGCCCTTTTCTTTGGATCGGCGCGGAGTGGCTTCGGGTTTGGGGCCCGCTGGGGGTTTCGGTCGGGGTAGTCGGTTATTCGCAAACGCCGGTCCCGGCCGTTTTGCAGATCGCTTCGCTTTTTCAGGTCTTTGGCGTCAGTTTTTTGGTGATATTGGTCAATGCCGCCATTGCCCAGTTGATCGTCGAGCCGGGTCGCCGGTTTTTCCCGCTGGCGGCGTTTTTGGTCGTGGCGGTGGCGCTGGTCTGGGGGAATTTTGTCCTGCTCCAACATCCGGTGGTTAATGATCCGCCTAAAGCCTTGACGGTTGCCTTGATTCAATCGAATGTCGATCAGTTTGATCGGATGAACCCGCTCCTGGTTAATCAGAATTATGAACTGCATGATACTATGAGCCGTCAGGTTGGAGAAAAAGTTGACCTGATCGTCTGGCCGGAAACGGCGGTTTTCGCTTATTTAGCCCAACACTTCCGTTATTTTCCCCGGCTGCAAAAACTTTCGGCCGAGACCGGGGCCTGGCTGGCTCTTGGGACTGCTTATTACGGAGAGAAAGGCCGGGCTTATAATTCGATCGTGACCATTTCGCCCTTGGGAGCGGTTGTTTCCCGCTATGGGAAAGAACAACTTGTTCCGTTCGGTGAATTTCTGCCGCTCCGCCCGCTGATCTATCCCATTCTAAAAGGAACAGGTTACTTTGATACCGAGTTCAGTTCCGATACGGCGATTAGTCCGCTGATCATTGGGCGCTATGAGGCGGCCGGGGCGATCTGTTTTGAATCGACCATTCCGGATCTGATCAAACGGCGGGTTAACAAAAAGACCGCTTTTATTTTAACGGTGACCAACGATGCCTGGTTTGGGGATGCGGTTACTCCCTACCTCCACTGGCAGTCCGGGATCCTCCGGGCGGTCGAGAACCGGCGCTATTTTGTCCAATTAGGGAATACCGGGCTTTCGGGCTTGGTCGATCCATACGGACGGGTTATAAAGCAGAGCGAACTTAATAAACGGGAAGTAGTAGTCGTTAAAATCCCAGTTCGCTAAGGACGGTCGAGATGGGTTCGGCCTGGTTCATTTGCCATCTTTTATTTGAAATCCCCGTCAATATTTGACGATATATATCTGTCATGTTACGAGCAGATAAAATAGGGATCTTTACTCCCCTCAGAGGGCTTACTCCAAAAACGGCGGAGTTGCTCCGTTCCTACCATCAATTCACCTTCCCCAGCCATCATTTTAGCGGGACCAATACCGACGGCTCGGTGCTGGCAATAACTGTTGATTGTTTGAAAAAAACGCCGGTTAGCGTTGTCATGGCAACTGGGGAGGTCAACGGTCAGACCAGGGAATTTTTAATCGCGACCGCGGCACCGGGGAAGCCCCCAAAAGAGATTGTTATCCAGGAATTGGATGGCGTAGAAAATGTGGTGGCGCAGGTAAGAGGATTAACGGTGATCGATCAAACCCCAGTGGTGAAAATAGTCCCTGCTACCTTGTGGCCAAGTGTTCAGTCAGTTAGTCCAAAAGATATTAGCTTCCCATTTAGTGAACCAGATTATACTTTTCAGCCAGTAGTTCCGCCAGAAGGAAGAAGAGGCTCCTTATCCGGTTTAGAGAAGAGCTATCTTGAATACTTAGCTGGGGAGATGGAGCGGCACTGGCATTTTAGCGAGATTAACTTGCCGGGGATTGAACCTAAGGAATTAGTCTCAACAGTTGCGGAAGCGTTGATCAGGAGTAATGAAGGGAAGCTGGAGCGATTGATTGTCTGGGGAATGCTGCTGCCAAGTGATGCCGACCATCTGTTGATGCGGTCGCGAGAGGTTGGAGCGGAACGATTGACCTTGATGTTGATGAGAATAACGGAAGGGTACCTGGCAGCCCAATATAGTGTGAAGAAGGTTAACCTTGGGGTAAAGAAGTTGATGCCATATTACTATATCCAATATCTGGCCGAGAAATATGCCGACCAAGGAGTGACGGAGTCTGCTGCCTGGCACTTTGCGGTTCACAATCCCAACGATCCCGAGAAAGCATTGCAGGCGGCGCTAGCTAAGGCGGCTGAACTGGCCAGGAAATATGCCGACCAAGGAGTGACGGAATTTGCTGCCTGGTACTTTGCGGTTGAATACAAAGATCCCGAGAAAGGATTGCTGGTAGCGTTAGCTAAGGCGGCTGAATTGGCCAGGAAATATGCCGACCAGGGGGTAACGGAGTCTGATGCCTGGCGCTTTGCGGTTGGAAATCCTAAAGATTCCGAGAAAGGATTGCAGGCAGCGTTAGCTAAGGCGGCTGAATTGGCCAGGAAATATGCCGACCAGGGGGTAACGGAGTCTGATGCCTGGCGCTTTGCGGTATACAATCCCAACGATCCCGAGAAAGCATTGCGGACAGCGTTAGCTAAGGCAACTGAACTGACCAAGAAATATGCTGACCAGGGAGTGACGGAGTTTGATGCCTGGCACTTTGCGGTTCACAATCCCAACGATACCGAGAAAGCATTGCGGACAGCGCTAGCTAAGGCAACCGAATTAGCCGAGATATATGCCAGTCAAGGAGTGACTGCAGACGATGCTTGGTACTTTGCGGTTCACAATCCAAAAGATCCCGAGAAAGCAATACAGGCGGCGCTAGCTAAGGCAGCTGAATTGGCCAGAAAATATGCTGACCAAGGAGTGCCGGAGTCTGATGCCTGGCGCTTTGCGGTTGAATACAACGATCCCGAGAAAGCGATGCAGGCGGCGCTAGCTAAGGCAGCTGAATTGGCCGAGAAATATGCCGACCAGGGAGTGACGGAGTCTGATGCCTGGTACTTTGCGGTTATTAATCCGAAAGATCCCGAGAAAGCACTGCGCACAGCGCTAGCTAAGGCGGCTGAACTGGCCGAGAAATATGCCGACCAAGGAGTGACGGAATTTGCTGCCTGGCACTTTGCGGTTAACAACCCAAAAGATCCTGAAGGTGCGCTTAAAAAGAGAAAAGGTTGGAACTAAAATCCCAGTTCGCTAAGGACGGTCGAGATCGGTTCGGCCTGGTTCATGACGAAGAAGTGAAAGTAGTTGACCCCGCCAATAATTAATTCCCGGGTCTGTTCCAGCGTCCATTCGGTGCTGATCCGCTTGATCGCGTCGGGATTTTCCGCGTTCTTTTCGATCTTCTCCAGTAATTCTTTCGGGATAGTCGCGCCGCATTTCTCGGTCATCGTCTTGATCTGCTTGGCCGAGGTGATCATCATTTGGCCGGGGATGATGGGGACTTTGATCCCAGCCGCGCGGCATTGATCGACGAAATCAAAATAGGCCTGGTTGTTAAAGAATAATTGGGTGATGACGTATTCGGCTCCGGCGTCGATCTTCTTCTTTAAGTTGGCGATATCTTTTTTCAGGGCGGAAGCTTCGGTGTGTTTTTCCGGATAGCCGGCGACCCCGACGCAAAACTTCGGTTGTTCTTCTTTAATGAACTCGACCAGTTCTGACGCGAAGCGGAACCCGTTCTTGGGCGGGACAAATTTAGTTTCCCCGCTCGGCGGATCACCCCGCAGGGCGAGGATGTTCTCAATGCCCAGTTTGGCTAGTTGTTTTAATTGGGCGGCAATGTCTTGCCGTTCGGCCCCGACGCAGGTCAGGTGAGCCACCGGTTCGATCTTAAACTTCTTTTTGATCTGCTCCGCCCAGTAAAAGGTCTTTTCCCGGGTCGTGCCCATCGCGCCGTAGGTCACGGAAACGAAGTCCGGGTTGAATTGGCTTAGCTTTTTGATGGCCGCGATGAGATGTTCTTCCCCTTCCGGTGTTTTCGGCGGGAAAAATTCAAAGGAGAGGGTTGGCCGGTCGGTCCGGTTAAGGTCTTTACTTACTTTCATGCTGATCTTTCTTCAGGCTTTCCATTTCTTCCGGTTTAGGCTGCGATTTGCCCAGCGGCCGCATGTGCGGGAAGAAGATGACGTCCCGGATAGAGGGTGAGTTGGTCAGGAGCATTACCAAACGGTCGATCCCGATCCCGAGACCGCCGGCGGGGGGCATCCCGTATTCCAGCGCCCGGAGGAAATCTTCGTCCATCGATTCGGCTTCTTCGTCGCCGGCCGCTTTGAGGTCGGCCTGTTTTTGGAAGCGTTGCATCTGGTCGATCGGGTCGTTAAGTTCGGAGAAGGCGTTGGCCAGCTCCATTCCCGCCATGATCAGTTCAAAACGTTCAACTTTCCCGGCTTTTGAGCGGTGTTTCTTGGCCAAAGGTGAAGTTTCGAGCGGGTGGTCGATGATAAAAGTCGGTTGGCGCAGGTTAGGCTCAACGAACTTGTCGTAAAGTTCGTTGATGATCTTGCCGATGCCGAGCTCTGTCGCTCCTTCAATCCCTTTTTCTTTCCCCAAGGCGCGGATCTGGTCATCGCTCTTGCCGATAATGTCGATCCCGTTCTCTTTGAGGGCGTCTTCAAGGGTGATTTTTTTCCAGGGGGGAGTGAGGTTGATCTTTTCGCCGCGGAATTCAATTTCCACCGTTCCCAGGACCTCTTTGGCGGCATTAACGATCAGGTTTTCAGTCAATTGCATGATGTCATGATAATCAACATAAGCCTGGTAGATCTCGATCATGGT
>JBAZMB010000035.1:0-12194 GCA_041649975.1 Candidatus Margulisiibacteriota bacterium
GTCCGGCGATTTGTAATAAAACTCTTTGGTCTCCATTCTGAATCGATTAGTATCGGCATGGAAGGCGTTGGTCTGGATGCAGAGGAGAATATCCTGGTAATAAACGTCTTCTTTATTGACGCAGTGGACGTCGTTGGTCGCCACCAGCTTGATCCCGGTCTCTTTGGCCAGGCGGACCAGTTCCGGCGCCAGCGCCTTAAGGTCCGGGAGACCAAGCTCCATGATCTCGATATAAAAGTCTTCGCCGGCCAGTTCTTTATAACAAAGGGCGGTTTTCTTCGCTTCATCGTATTTCCCCGCCATGATCTTTTTAGCGATCTCTCCGCCGGCGCAGCCCGACATCAGGACCAAACCTTCGTGGTACTGTTTAAGCAGGTCTTTATCGATCCGGGGACGGGAATAAAACCCTTCGATCGAAGCGATCGAGACCATTTTGATCAGGTTTTTATAGCCGACCTCGTTTTTGCAGAGCGCGGTCAGGTGGAAGGGGGAGCGGTCTTCTTTGGTCTCTTTATCGAAGCGGGTTCTAGGGGCGACGTAGAGCTCGCAGCCGATGATCGGCTTGATCTCCAGCGCCTTGGCGGCCAGATAGAACTCAACCGCCGCGTACATGTTCCCGTGATCGGTGACCGCGACCGCCGGCTGGCCGTACTCTTTAGCCTTGGCCAACAGGTCCGCGATGCGGCAGGCCCCGTCAAGCAGGCTGTACTCCGTATGGTTGTGAAGATGGATGAACTTTTTTCCGTGAGGCATTGGGGGTTCATTATAACAAAAAGGGCCATCTTTCTCAACGAGAAGAATGGCCCTTTTTTGTTGAAGTAACTAGCCGCCGATCTTGAACATGCTGGTGCCGCAAACTGGGCATTTCCCCTTGGAAGCTTTGCGCCCGTTTTTCATCGTCACCTGTTTAACATCATTCATGGTCTGTTTCTTTTTGCATTTAACACAGTAAGCTATCGTATCCGCCATTGAAAGATCCACCTCCTTCTGAATATGCAGAAATTCTACACTAAAGAAGTAAGGTGTCAAGGGGAAAAGAAAATACCAGGCACTAAACACTGTTGTATGTTTTGGAAGCCTGAGACAATATCGTCTCGGCTTCCAAAATTACCCATTTCGTTAACAACCTGGAAACCGCGACGATACTGTCGCTGGTTTCCAGCCCTGATCGTCCTATTAGCATCTTCCTCCTCCCCCTTCCCTTGCTTTCCCCTCACCCCTTTGCTAGAATGCCGATGCAATGCATGTTTTTGGCTTATTAACACGATAAATATATAGGTATGGCAGAGCAATTTATCAATCCAATTATTCCTAATATCGGTTCAACCGGCGAAGCAATCGCCGGGAACGCCGGCGCTGTTTTTACCGCCGCTGACCGAAAAATCATCAAAGAACGGACCGGTGATGAGATCAATCCGACGCGTAATTTCGGCGAGGTCTTTCTCAACCGTAATCTGACCCCGAAGGTTGAGAACGAATTGACCGAGGTCCAGCCGGAAGAAAACCCTAAAGAGATCCAAAGCCGGAAACGCGATCATGAACGGATGCTCAAGCACTCTCCGATCGCCGTCGCCCGGGACATCGTTCAGATAACGAACCTGACCCCCGAAGAAAGGCTGATGGAAGAAACGATTGATTTCGCGCCAAGCGCCGAAGAAGAAGCCAAGGTCGTGGCTGTTTCCTCGGAAGAACAGAAACAAGCGGAACAAAAGCGGCGGCAGTTAAGACAGGAAACCGCTAAGATCGCCAATGAACTCTTCCTGAATTCAGCCGATCTCTTCAACCAGTTCGAACTTGAACAGCAGGAACTCCATTCCCTCGTCTCCCGGATCAAAGACCATCACCTTAAACGGCTCCTCTGCACCAGCCGGGAGGAATTCGATAATCTCACCGAACAGATCAGGAACGAAACCGTTCACTCCGCCAAGCCGGAAGCCAAGGCCTGGATCGAGTCGCAGCTGAAAGAATTGACCAAAAGCGCGGCCGAGTATAAGTTAAAATTGCTCCATTCTCTGCAGGATATGGGGTTCAACCCGATGCGGGACAAGAATATCAAGTGGCTCGATAAGATCATCCACCAATTAAGCTAAGCCCATCAACTTATGGGTCTGCGGAATCACCCTCACGTTCTTTAATTTCTTTTTGGCGACAGTGTGAAAGGCGAAGATATGTTCGGCGTCCGGCCGATGTTTGATCGGGCCGTGCGGCGTGACCGGCTGCAGAATGAAAGGGATCCGGTCATCGACCGCGGCGACCAGCGCCGCCGCTTCTTCGATCTCTTTGATCAACGACTCCTTGGTAACCACAACTTTCACAAAAACCTCTTTTAGAAAAGCGGTCTCCAGAAATTTACGGTGCTCTTTCCAATACGCCGACTGTCCGGTCGCGTTAGGGAGCTTGATATCCATCGCGATGATATCGACCTCCTCGATCACCTCGGCCAGGAACTCCGGCAAGACCCCGTTCGTTTCCAGGTAGACGGGCAGTTTAACGGCCGTTTTTACGGCCGGGAGAAACTCCTTCAGGAAATTGACCTGCAGCAGCGGCTCCCCGCCGGTCAGGCTCAGGGCATGAAAAATATCAGGTTTATGCAAACTTTTAACGTCCGCAACCAATTGCTCGACCGAAGCCGGGTTATTTCTGTTTTCATAATGGCGGGAACCAGGCGGGAGCTCGATCCGGTAAGTGTTCGTCAGCTCCAACGCGGCGGGCGAATCGCAATACTGGCAGTTGAGGTTACAGGTCGAGAAACGGACAAAGATCTGCCGCTCGCCAACGTAGAGCCCCTCCCCCTGGATCGAGGCAAAGAGCTCGTTAAGCTGCGCTGGGGTGCTCATAAACCTTGACCCGCAGCAGCAGAAAAGTAAAACTGACAAAGAAGACCGCCACGATCAGCAGCAGGGAGAAGAACTGCTGGAGATCGGCCCGGATCATCGCCAGGCTGATCGAACCAAGAACGATCTGCACGGCATAGAGGGTCAGCACGGTCGCCTTCTGCGAAAAGCCCATCAGGTGGATCCGGTGATGGGAATGGTCTTTCCCCGGCTGGCTGAACTTGATCCGGTGGAGGAACCGGTTGGAGAAAACAAAGTAGGTGTCGAAGATCGGGATCCCCAGGACGATCAGCGGAACGATGAAAGAAATGATCTGCAGCCGTTCGATCCCCAGCGATAAAGCGACGTTCCAAAGGGTGAAGATATTCAGCTTGATCGCCAGCAAGGCCATGAGAAAACCAAGGAGGGTCGAACCGGCCTCCCCCAGGAAGATCGAAGCGGGATTGAAATTATAACGGAGGAACCCGATCGCCCCACCCATCACGGCGATCGAGAGCATCAGCAGGTCCTGTTGGCCGCTGTTCAGCGCCAGGATGGCAAAAAAGCCGGCCGAGAGGCAGGAGATCCCGGCAACCAGCCCATCCATCCCGTCCAGCATGTTCATGGAGTTGGTCATGAAAGTAATGAAACAGGCGGTGATCAGCCAATTAAAAAAGTCGATCGGAAAGAAGGTTAACGTAACTCCGGAAAAATAAATGAACAGGAAAGCGAAAAGAAGATGGGACAGGATCTTGTTGCGGGCCCTCATCTTGATATCGGCGTCGTCGATCAGGCCGAAACAAACGAACAAGAACCCAAAGATTATAATCGACCAGAGCTCCCGCTGGTTCGGGAAATAAAAAAGAAGGGCCAGGCCGATCGATAACAAGATCGCTTCCCCCCCCATTCGCGGGATCGGGTGGTCGTGGATCTTGCGGAAACCAGGTTTATCGAGGATCCCGGTCTTAAAGGAGAGCCATTTAGCCAGCGGCGTAAAAACCAGGGCGCCGATCAGCGCGATAATAAAAACCATCAGATTGGGAATCATTAGAAGTAATTATAGAACAACTGGACTTATTGAGCAACTTTTTCTCGCCAGAACTGCAAAATCTCAACCAGGGTCGCATCCAATGGCCGGCGCGGCATCCAGCCCAGGTCTTTTAATTTACGATTATCGATCTTCATTGAGATCAGATCGGCTTTGCGGAAACGGTCCGGATCAACCGTCACCTTGATCGGCACCTTCACCAGTTCGGTCAAACGGGCAACGATCTTCTTCAGGTATTGGTTCTCCCCGCGGCAAATGATGTAAGCCTCGCCGCTCTTCCCCTTTTCCGCCAGCAGGATGTAAGCGTCAACAACATCGCGGACGTCGGTAAAGTCGCGGTAGATCTCCAGGTTCCCGACCTTGATCTCCCCGCCCCCGCTTTTTTCCAGCTCGGCGATCTGCTTGGCAACGGTCGGGACAAAGAAAGTCGGCGTTTGCCGCGGACCGGTGTGACTAAAGGGCCTGGCCATAACCACTCTCAACCCGTAGGTCTTGGCGTAAACGCGGCCCAGTTGGTCGAGCGCCGCTTTGCTGACCGCGTACGGGCTCTTCGGAATGATCGGCGAGCTTTCGCTGGTCAAAACCTTATCGCTCAACGCTTCGCCGTAGATTTCGCTGGAAGTGACCAGGACGACCGTCGTTTTAGGCAGATGATGCCGGACCGCTTCCAATAAATTCAGGCTCCCCAGGACATTCACGATAAAACATTGGCGGGGATCGTCGAGAGAATCTTTGACGCTGCTGACCGCCGCCAGATGATAGATCTCGTCCGGCGCTTCGGCCGCGAGGATCTTTTCAAGGGCGGAGGAATCGTTAAGATCGAGCGGGATAAGCTTTAGTTGTGTTTCAATCGCCGCCAGGTTATCCAGCGGGGTCCCAGGCTGGACGGAACCGGCCACCTGCCGGCCGCTTTTAAGCAGCGCCTCGGCTAAGTAACTCCCGGCAAATCCGTTGATCCCGGTAATAAAGGCTTTCATCAGGCTTGATTGAGCTTGAGGTCGGAATCAACCATCATCTTGACCAGCCCTTCAAAACTGACCTTCGGTTTCCAGCCCAGCGACTTCTTGGCCTTGGCGTTATCAGCGATCAGCAGATCGACTTCGGCCGGCCGGAGGAAGCGTTTGTCGACTTCGACGTATTTTTTGTAATCGAGCCCGACATGGGCAAAAGCGATCTCGACGAATTCGCGGACGCTGTGGGTCTCCCCCGTCCCGATCACGTAATCGTCCGGTTTCGCCTGCAAGAGCATCAGGTACATCGCTTCAACATAGTCGCCGGCAAAACCCCAGTCCCGCTTGGCATCCAGGTTGCCGAGCCCGAGCTTTTGCTGTTTACCAAGCTTGATCTTGGCGACCGCGTCGGTGATCTTCCGAGTGACGAATTCTTTGCCGCGCCGGGGAGATTCATGATTAAAGAGGATCCCCGAACAAGCAAAAATGTTATACGACTCACGGTAGTTAACGGTAATAAAATGACCGTATGCTTTGGCGACGCCGTACGGACTGCGCGGATAGAACGGGGTCGTTTCCGACTGCGGCGTTTCCAGGACCTTGCCGAACATCTCGCTCGATGAAGCCTGGTAGAATTTGATCTTCGGGTTAACCAGGCGGATCGCTTCCAGCATCCGGGTCACCCCAAGAGCGGTAAACTCCCCGGTCAGGACCGGCTGGTTCCAGGAGGTCGGCACGAAAGACTGGGCGGCCAGGTTGTAAACCTCGTCCGGTTTAACTTCCTGAATGAGTTCGATGATCGAGAGCTGATCGAGGAGATCGGCCTGTTTCAAGGTGATCTTATCCATCAAATGGTTGATCCGGTCGGAACTTTCGGTGCTGGACCGGCGGACCATCCCGTAAACTTCGTACCCTTTGCTAAGCAAGAGTTCGGCTAAATACGACCCGTCTTGTCCCGTGATCCCGGTAATTAATGCTTTCATATGTAACTCCTTTGTCGCCCTATTATAACATAATCTTAGCGGAGGACTTCCTGGTAAATCCGGTAAACGTTCGGGCCAAGGTTCGCCTTATTATAAAGGGTGTTCGCCCGCTGGCGGCCGTTTTCTCCCAGGAATTGACGTTTCTGCGGATCGGCCCGCAATTCATTGATCGCTTTGGCCAGGGCCAGGCTATCTTTGATCGGCACGACCAGTCCGGTCACGCCGCGCTGGTTAACGTAAGTGACCCCGGTCGGCAGGTCAGTCGTGATGACCGGCTTGCCGCAAGCCATCGCTTCCACCTGAACGATCCCAAAAGCTTCGCTGTTGGCGATCGAAGGGAGAACAAAAAGATCGCAAGCCTGGTAATAGTAAGGAAGCGCTTCATCCCCGACGTTGGGAAGGATCCGCACCTTCTCCTGCAGTCCCAGGGTCGCGATCAGGGCGGCCAGCTCTTCCTTGAGCGGTCCGTCGCCGATAATGAGCAACTTCCCGTTAACTTCGGTCATCGCCCGGATCAGGAACTCGACCCCTTTGTAATAGACCAGGCGGCCGACAAAAAGGATCACGAATTCCGCGTCCCCGCGCAAGGCCAAAACCTTGGGATCGTCCGGTTCGATCGCGCTAAAGCGCCGGGGATCGATCCCGTAAGGGACAATGGCGCACTTCTCTTTGTAGTCCGGCAGGAAGAGCGAGGAAGTAATATGGTGCGGGGTCGCGACCAGGATCTTATCGGCCCGGTCGAGAAAACGCCGCAGAAAAGGTTCGTAGAGCTTACGCTGCACGACCTGTTTGACGATGTCGCTGTGCCAGGAAACGACGAGCTTACTTTTTTTCGGCCCCAGCAATTCGGCGAATTCCGCCAGCGGGAAAGGCATTTGGAAGTGTTTTATCTCCGCCGGTTTCTGTCTCAGCCAGTAAGGGAAAGTCGGACAAAGGGGGACGGAGAACTTCTCGCCAAAGCTGGCAACCCGGGTCACCGGGACACCGTCAACTTTTTCCTCGACCGTTTCCCGCGCCTCATTAGCGGTCAGGACCTCGAGCGAAAGGCCGGGGATATCTTTCAGTCCAAGCACGACCTCCCGGGTATAGCTCTCTACCCCACCCCGGTACGGATAATAATGTTTAACGACTTGCAGAACTTTCATTTCGTTACCTCTTTAAAGACCGCCAGGGTCTCGGACGCCGCTTTCTCCCAGGAAAATTTCCGCGCCTGGGCCAGTCCATTCCGGCCCATTTCCAGCGCCAGGACGGGATTGGTCAAAACTTTTATCATAGCCGCGGTCAGCTGGCCGGTCTCTCGCGGATCGATCAGCAGGGCCGCGTCTCCCGCGACTTCCGGCAGGGAAGAGACGTTCGAAGTGACGACCGGAATGCCGCACGACATCGCTTCCAGGATCGGCAGACCGAACCCTTCGTACATCGACGGGTAAACAAAAAGGGCGGCCAGGTTATAGATCAGCGGCAGGTCGGCCTCGCCAACGTAATCAAGGAGTATAATACCACTTAATTCCTCGGCAAACGATTTTCCCCAACCTTTTTTGCCGCAGAGGACCAGCGGATACGCGGCCCGCAAATCAGGGGGAAGAGCCCGATAGGCTTCGACCAGCCGGGCGACATTTTTCCGCGGCTCGATCGTCCCAACGTAAAAAATAAACTTCTCCGGCAGGGAATAACGCCGGCGGACTTCTTTTAGCCGCGCCTGATCGGTAACCGGTTGGTATTGCTCCCCCACCGCCGGATAAATGACTTCGATCTTGTCCGGCGCGACGCCGTATAGCCGGACCAAGTCGTTCTTGGTGCACTGGGAGATAGCGATGATCTTCTTAGCCCGCTTGAGCGATGGCGGAAAAAATAACTTAAGATAAGTAAGATTTAACCAACCGCGATAGTATTCCGGAAAAAGCTTAAAGACCAGGTCGTAAACGACCACGACCGAACGACAAGGAAGAAAATATGGCAAGACGATCGAGGTGGAAAAATAAAGTTCCACCCGGTTAAATAATAATTTAAACGGCAGGTAAAGCTGTTCGAAGACCAGCTTGTTAAGGTTATATGGGTTATTGATCTCCTTGATCCGGAGGCCGGAGCTTTTTTTCAAGGCGGCCAGCAGATCGCTGGAATAGCGGCCGATCCCGGTTTTTTTGCCGCTGTTAAAATAACCGTTATACCCTAAGTTCATTAAAGACTCCCGTCAGGGCCGCGGCGCTCTTTGGCCAGCTGAATTCCCTGACTTTAACCCTGACCTTGGCTTCGTATTCCTGGCGCAGATTTTGGTCGGTTATGAACCGCGACATCACCCGGGCGAGATCAGCCGCGGAATTTTGAAAATACAGGGCCGCGTCGCCGGCCGCTTCGCGAAAGACCGGGAGGTCGGACAGGCAGACCGCCTTCCCGCAGGCCATCGCTTCCAGATTGGGCAAGCCAAACCCTTCATACAATGAGGCGCAGACGTAGAATTCCGCCCCGCTGTACAAAGCGGAGAGATCGTCTTCTTGGACATAACCGAGGAATTTAACCTTATCTTTCAGGTTTAATTCATCGATCAGGGCCGGCAAAGAACTGTTCCCCCAACCTCGCCCCCCCGCGATCACCAGCGTCAGCCCCGGTTCTTTAAGCCGCGCGAAGCCGCGGATCAAAGTTTCATAATTTTTTCTCGGCTCAATTGTCCCGACCGCGACCAAATATTTCCCCGTGATCGCGTAACGCTCCGCCATCAGCCGGGACGAACGCTCTTGCGCTAAGGGAACAAGCCCCTTTTTTGCCGCGCAAGAGATGATCCGGACCGGCGCGCCGACGCCATAATATTGTTTAAGCTGGTCGGCGGTCGCCTGGGAAATGGCCAGGACCCGGTCCGCCCGCCGCAAAGAGCCCTTAAAGAGCAGCTTATGGATCAAACGGTTCCCCCAGAAAGTCGTCTCCGGATAAAGAAGATGGACCAGATCGTAAACGGTAACGATCGTTTTAATTTCTTTCGGCAGGCTTGGCAAGATGCTCTCCGATCCCCAAAATATATCCAGGCGATCGGCCAGCATCATTTTTCTTCCCTGGGTCGAGAGCCAAAGAGTCCCATTGTTTGCCAGCCAGCCGGAACCAAGCCTGACTTTCAGCTTGGGACCTTCTTTAAAACCTTTGATCGGCCGGTTGGCATAAAGGTAATAAACATTGTCGTCCTGGATATCGAGCAGAGCGGCCAGGAGCGAAGAAAGGTAATTGCCAATCCCGCTCATCGGCCGGCTAAGCGCTCTGGCGTCGATCCCGATCTTCATTTTTTACTCCCCGGCTTTTGGGCGATCTTGGTCAAGATATCGATCGCCACGAATAAAATGACCGTCACTAATAAGGTCTGCAGGAAATAACGGAAAGTAAAGTAGAACCTGGCGCGCATAAAGGTCGTCCCAACCGTCGCCACGTAAATATAGTAAACCAACATCGATAAAAAGCTGTTAAAGCGGTTTTTCTCCAACCTGATACTGATCAGAGCCAAGAAGAACGCGACTATAACGACTCCCGGCAAACCGAACGAGCTTAGCGCCTCCGCTAAATAGTGATAACCGCCCAAAGGAGTAAAGGAACCATATTCGGAAATATATTTGGCGTGGTTTTCCTCCCAAACTCCGAGCAGGTTATAAAACTCTTTGGCGTTCTCCCCGGCCGCCCGGAAAAAGCCCTGAGGGACAAAAGCGATCAGCGGGTCGAGCAGATAATTAGCGAAACAATTGTAATAAACGATCTTATCTTCCAGCCAAAGCTTGGTGACATAGACCGAGGGCAAAGAAGCGTAAAAACCCTCCGAAGCAACGGAGCTGACCAGCAAGACCGACGCGCTTAAAGTAATGTTCCGATTCCCCGTCCTGGTCGCGCCGATCACGTTAAGGAGGATTAGGCCCACGACCGCCATAACAACGATATGTTTAGTCTTGATAATCTTCAGGTCTTTGTAATAGAAAGCCAGAGCGATAGTGGCCATGATCAAATGCTGCCTGGTCCCTTCAATAAAATTAAAAGCGACGAAAAAAAGATAAACCACTAAAACCCGCAGAACGCTTTTCTCTTTAAAAAGATAAAAGACAAATAGGCCGACGAAAACGGTTCTTAAATTGGAAAGCAGAGAATGAATTATCCAACCGCGATCACTGACGTAAGGGAATTTTATCCCTAAAATGATCAGCGGGACCAAAGAAAAGATCATCAGAAAGAAAAAAAACCACTGGTCGCGCCGCTGATCGACGACCTGGCCGGACGGATTCTTGAAAATCAATAAATAGACCGAAGAGAAAACAAAAAGGAAAAGACAGTTCAACAAAATGTACGCCTGGATCACTCCCGTGTTCAGGTAAACGCCATAATTCTGGACCATGACTTCAATGGGGAGGACCCGATTAACAAACATTGATGGGACCAGGACGTACAAAAACCAATAGAAGCCGAAAATCGTGTAGGTGGAAAGGATCGGGATCCGTTTGGCGAAGAAAACAAAAAAGTAATAAAGGATCACGGCGAAAAATATAAAATTTGCCACTTCCATCTATTTAACCGCCTTCTTTACTTCAATGATCGCCGCGATCGTGCGCCGCGTATTCTCGGCCTTTAAGAACTCTTTTTTGACCCTGGCCAGCCCCTTCTCGCCCATTGCCCGGCCCTTGGCCGGATCGTCCAGCAAAGCGGCGATCGCCGCGATTAATCCGTTCAAATCGTCCGGCGCCAAAAGGATGCCGGTTGAATCGTCGACCATCTCCGGCGTCCCCCCGGTATTGGTGGCGATCACCGGTTTGGCCTGGGCCATCGCTTCCAGGACCGAAAGGGGAAAACTTTCATGCTTCGAGAACAGGACAAACAGGTCGAACAGGCTAAGATACGGCGCCGGATCGGCCACAAAGCCAGGGAAGATCACCCGGTCGGCGATCTGCAGCTCGGCCGCCGCCGCCTTTAGTTTGGCCTCCAAATAACCGGCCCCGACGATCATTAAGACGGCAGCCGGAAAACGCGGTGCCAACGCGGCAAAGGCTTTGATCAATTCTTCCAACCCTTTATCGTTAACCAAACGGGAAACCGAACCAACGATCCGTTTTCCCTCCAGCGACCAGCGCCGCTTGATCTCGGCCGCGATCTCCGGATCAATGACGGGCAGCTCGACCCCCAAGTACTTGGTCACAACCTCATTTTTTAAATTGTAATTTTCGATCAGTTCGCTCCGGCTCCGCTCGGAGACGCAGATTAGCTTTGCCATCCGCCCCAGCAGCCAACGGGCGACTTGCATCCGGAACCGGCCGACCAAGGGGAATTTAGAGCCCATTTTCAAGACATAAAGGACGCTGGCCGACAATTGCGACCGGCGAAAAAGCCGGCTGGCGGCCAGGATCCCGTATTGGCAGGAGAACGGAACATGCAGATTAAAGTGGATCTGGTCCGGGCGTTCGGCCGAGAACAACTTTTTCAAACGGAAATAACCGGGCAGGTCAAAGGGGTGCGCGATCTTGAAGTTGACCAAACGGACATTTTTGGGGAACGTCCTTTTAACGACGACCGGTTCAGCGTGGACAAAAATGACTTCGTTAGCTAGCGCCGCAGCCTCGATCAGGTCCTCCAGGTATTTTTCCGCCCCGCCATACCATTTTGAATCGGAAT
This sequence comes from Candidatus Margulisiibacteriota bacterium, assembly GCA_041649975.1. Classification (GTDB taxonomy): domain Bacteria; phylum Margulisbacteria; class WOR-1; order O2-12-FULL-45-9; family XYB2-FULL-48-7; genus XYB2-FULL-45-9. Next base: position 11,420 of record JBAZMB010000035.1, read on the forward strand.
AAAAAAGTATCTTCATAAGCCCCGTTTGACAAGCCGGGTGAATAAAAAAACGAACGCGTGCCGGGGACTATAAGCAAAAGCAAGCACGGCATAACGCAGCCAGTTCAGGTACTGACGGTTCAGGAAACACTTAAAGCTCAATCGGAGATAGATCCTAGACAGCGTCCGGCGGAAAAGAAAGAATTTCGCCAGGGCAGACTCCCCCCGATAAGCGGGGAAATGCTTTCTGATCACCCGGATCTCATTATTGAACGAAGTCGCGAAGTCATGGCTCAAGTTGCTCTTATGGATCCGGTACTCCCCCAGGACCTCGTTAATGAAATAAAACCGGCCGCCCGCTTCGACCAGCCGGAACCAGGTCTCGTAATCTTCAACGTGAATAAACTTCCGGTCGCCGTCAAACCCGCCGATCCGCTCGATCATCGTTTTCCTGACGACCGTCGCGCTCCCTAAAACGCAATTCCCCTGCAGCAGCTGGTGGAAAGCGTCTTCGGAATTCCGGCCGACGTGCAGCACTTCACCCGGCCGGCCGTTGATCATGGTAACCAGCTCATGGGTCACCAGGTCGATCTCCGGACGATCGGCCAGAACCTTCATGACCTTGGCCAATTTATCCGGCCGCCAGGAATCATCGGAATCGAGGTATGCGACATATTCACCGCGGGCAAGTTTGGTCCCGGTGTTGCGCGGCCCGGCGACTGAACCGGTATCGGCCTGGTAATGATAGCGCAATTTATCCCAGGCCAGCTTTTGCACCGTTTCTTTGGTGTTATCG
>JBAZMB010000036.1:0-11938 GCA_041649975.1 Candidatus Margulisiibacteriota bacterium
TTGCCTGGTCTGGGAAGTCTGGTCTAAACTCCCGGCCGCGTCTTTCAAACCGATAATATTTTTGATCCCGGCCAGGCGCGCCGTTGTTTCCGGGGTCATGTTGATCCCGGTCCGGCCCGGGATATTATAAAGAATTATCGGTAAAGAGGTAGCGGCGGCAACCGCTTTAAAATGCTGGTAGAGCCCCTCCTGGGACGGTTTATTATAATATGGAACGACCAGCATGATCCCGTCGACCCCGACCGCTTCAGCTTTTTGGGTCGATTTGATCGACGTTTCGGTAGAGTTGGAACCGGTCCCGGCGATGACTTTACATTTACCGCCAACCGCTTTTTTTACTACTTTGTAAAGTTCATACTCTTCCTCGTGGGTCAGGGTCGGCGATTCGCCGGTCGTCCCGTGGACCACCAAAGCGTCTGATCCATTGGCCGCCAGATATTGGGCCAGCTTTTCCGCACCCGCCCAGTCGACCGAAAGATCGGCTTTGAATGGGGTAACCATTGCCGTTAAGACATTACCAAAATTAACCATTGACGCACCTCCGAGAATAGTTAATTTTACCATATTCCGGAAGCAAAAAACAGTCGGCTTCACCCCATAAAATCCCTTGAAATTTCAAGGGAAAGCCGGCGACATCATAGAGGGATCAATTTTGCCAGTTATTAGTAATATCGATAATTTTCGCGGTTTAATGGCCCAGAGCTTGCGTAATTTTTACGCCCGACGCGGATTGACCGGTCACGGGCTGGGACATTACGCCGCCAATTTGCAGGCGATCGCCCTCCGGCTTAAAGCCCAGGGCCTGGCTCCCTGCGAAATAAAACGAGCCCTGGTTGCCGAACAAGCCCCTTTACTCCTCTTCCAGGGACGGTACATCCCCAAGAATGAAAGCGAGCTCCCATTTCTGACCATGAACAACTGGGAATCGGTTTTCTCCAGACTCACGCTAAGCCCCAGTAAAGCCGCTTTTGCCAAAAGGCTCCAGACGGAAGGAAAAACGCTGCTCCACAGTGGAGAAGTCGGATTTCAGGAGCATTACGGCGGACAGGGAGAACGATTAAAGATCAGGAAAGCGAAATACCTGGCTACCCCCGACGACCTGAGAACTGCCTACCATGCCTTCCTGGAACGATCGGGAATCGACCGCAAATCAATCCCCGCCCTCCCACCGCTGGCCGATTGGACGATCGGCGAACGCAATTTCCTGGGCAAAGCGTTTGAACTTTACGCCGACTGCAAAGCGGCCGGCAAAAGCGAGTCCGAGATCAAAACAGTTTTCTCCCGGATCAAGTTCAAGATGGTCCTTAGCCAAAACGCCGGAGCCGAGATCGTCGAAAACCTGGTCAAAAACAATTTCTTCGGCTTTGCGCCCGGGAACTTCATCTTTATGTACCAACCCCAGCATCCGACTTTCGGGGTAACGGAAACCGGGGAACTGGAACCGGACCTGAAGTATCCGACCCAAGGAAACCATGGCCTAACGACCTTCCATTCGCTCCTTCCCAACCAATGGTTCCGGGTCGTGCCTGGTGAAGCGCCGGGAAGTTACCGCGAAGAACGGTTGACGACCGAAGACTACAAATTGTTCCAACGGGACCTAAAGATCATTCTCTTCGAATCGGTCGAAGACCTCTCCCAGTACGAACACCCGATCGATTATGGCTTTATCGGCAAGATCGCCCGCCAGGGAGAGGCCGACGGGACGGCGTTCTTCCAGGAGATCATGAAACAAAAAGAAGAGTATCCCCAGCCAGGCGGAGTCTTTGCCCATCTGTTCGATAAGCGGACGCACCTGAACCGTAACGCGATCGTCGAATCAAACCGGACCAGCTTAAGACCGGAAGAGATTGTCCTGATCAATCGGGGCTGGGGCGGAGTTTGGCAGCCGAATACTTTTGACTCGCTCGTGGTCGATTCCCCCATGCTCGACGACCTGCACCCGACCTTTAAACCTAAAGGAGAAGAGCCGGTCGTCCGGATCGAATCGGAGATCCCGTTCGGCGATCCCAATCTTTATTTGCCGACCGTTTATTACGTCCTCAACCGGACCCTGGCCAACTTAAAGGTCCCGGGCGATATCCCGGCCGCCCGGCAAGCCATGCGGCAAATGGAAACTAGACCGGGACTTTATGATTTCGCCAGAAGTTTTCTCGGCTTGGAAAGAAACAGGTAAAATGTCAACCATCCCGCCGCCCTCTTCAAAATTAAGATTTTTCCGCCGGGACGGACAGGCCGGCAAACCATGGGACCGCGGACCGTCCCGCCACGCCGAGATCCGGGAACCGCAGCAGATCTTTTTGCAAACCACCAATCATTTACAGGTCGCCTGCGACGCGTTGAATAAATTAGGGATCGGCAGCGAGCAGGAGATCGTGGCGCGCGTTTCCTGGGACGGCTCAAGCTGTCTGGTCAACCGTCAAAGAGGCTTGCGGCCAATGGCCTCCGCGCTGAAAGCGACCGAACGCCTCGGCTGTCCGGTCTGCAACAGCGAAAAACAACCTTACTGGACCTGGCAGGTCCCCGGTGGCGCCCGGCTTTTCGCCTACGCGCCGGAACAGCCGCATTTGCCGCAACAGATCAATATCCCGCTCTCACCGCTCCATAAAACCGATTTGCGGGACCTTCAGCCGCACGAATTTATTTTCCCGCTCCTCTTCGCCAAACAGGTCTTGAGCGAACAGATCGCTAAAGTCCCGGAGAGCGATCCCGTCGCCTATATCCATCTCGGCGGGGTCGGTTCGTCGATCGTCCATCCGATCATGGTCGTGGGGGCGCTCTGGCATGACGCGATCTTTTATAATCAAACCCGTTTTGATATCGCCGCCCGTTACTGGCATTTATTCCAGCGCGACATCCTGTGGGAAGAACACCAGCAGATCATCAACGGCAACGAACGGGACCTCTTTATCGCCCAGATCGGTGGGAACAATAACCCGAACCGGGGCTGGCTGCTCCATTCCCCCTTTTCGCCGCTCGCCCCCTATCACCTCCGGATCAGCGCCTTGCAGGAAGGGACTTATAACTTAATGAACCTGGACCGGGCCGAGATCCTCCCGCTCGGTTTCGCCATTTGGAGCGCGGTTTCCATGCTCGGTAAATTGACCGACGGGGCCGGCAACCCGGCAATCAACAACGTCGAGATCAACTTTTCAATGATCAGCCCTAATGACGCCCAGCTCAATCCCAAAGCCAGAATGCACGTTGAAATAATTCCGCGGGAAACCCAACAGGCGGCGATGGAATTGATGAGGATCCCGGTCGTCGACGACCCGACTGAAGTCGCGGCAAAATTAAAAAGCCTGGCCGCCGAAAACCCCCTTTCTTTCGAACAGTCCGCGATCATCGCCCAGATTTCCGCCGCCGCCGGGATCATCCGCCACACCAACCGGAGCAATGGCGGGCTGGCTGGACGGCAACCGATCAGCTTGAACGTTATTTTCGATAAAGCCAATAACACCCATAAGATGACCCAAGTATCCGGAGATATCGAAACAACCGTCCCCTTCCGCTGGCTACTGGATAAAAATACCGGGACCACTTCCCTGATCGTCCCCGGCGGTTGGAGTTCTGGAACTTCGGAGATCGAATTCCCGCAGGAGAGCAAGCCGAGCCGGGAGCCGTGCTTCGCCTGCGACGTCGAGAACCTGGGCTATCCGCATTACAAAATGACGATCAACGGCCGCGAGATCGTGGTCGTGACCAACGCCTTCGGCTTTTCCGGCGGTCAGGCGGCGGCAGAGCCCCTCTCGTTCAATGAAGAGATCGAAGTCCGGTTAGGGCATGGCCTGGAAAAGCTCCTTTACGGCCCTTCCCATCTGCTGGCTTTTACCAAAGACCACCTGGTCGATTTTACCGACCTAACCCCTTATCACCATGACATCCTGGTCCGGATCTGGCACAAAGCGGCCAAGGAACTTTTTCAGAAGAACCCGCAAAACAGCCGGCTGGTCTGCTTCGTTAATCTCGGGGTCGAAGCCGGGGCCTCTATCCCCCACTTCCACACGCAAATGGTCGAGCTCCCGGCCACCGTCTCCGGTAACATTGAAAGACGGATCTCTCAAGTCGACACCGAAGGCAGGGTTATGTTAAGGCAAAAAGAAAATAACCCTTACAATCAGGTCAGGGGATTGGCGCTGCTGCAGGACGGGATCTCCAGCCGCGACCTGATGGCGGAAATCTTTACCAAAGCGGAACAAAGCGGACTGGTCCTGTTCGAGGACGACAATGTCATCGCTTACGTCGAAGAGACCCCGATGTTCCCCTACGAAATGATCATCAGGGCGAAACGGCTGGGAGCGAACAGCTTGCTCTATCTCAAACCGGAAGAGCTCGACTCCTTCATTAAAGCAATGGGGGTCATGCAAAAAGGTTTTGTGAAGATCGGGGTCAACAACATCAACATCGTCGACGAATCGGCCCAATACGACAACCGGAGTTCTTGCTGGCGCTACGGCATCCGCTTCCTGCCGCGCAAGGTCAACGACACGCAAAAGAGGATCGGCGCGCTGGACTTGAAAGGGGTCTTCCTGGTCCCGGTCTCGCCGCAAAGAGCGGCGGAAGAGTTTAAAGAAGCGATCGGTGGGCTGGTCGAGGTTCGGCCTTAAGCGAGCCCAAAAACTTTTTTTACCTCTTTGATCTTGTCCCGGAGCTTGGCCGCCTGTTCAAAGTTGAGCGCGGTCGCCGCCACCTTCATCTCTTCTTCCAGCGCCCGGATCAGCGCGGGAACTTCATCTTGCGGCACGAATTCCTTGAGTTTTCTGATCTCCTCTTCCTTGCTCTCTTTGATCCGGTCGGAAATATCGGAGATCTCCTTCACAATGGTTTGAGGCGTGATCCCGTGCTTTTCATTATATTTGACCTGGAGCTGGCGCCGCCGTTCGGTCTCGCCGATCGCCCGCTTCATTGAGTCGGTCACCTTATCGGCATACATTATGACCAACCCGCCGGCATTGCGGGAAGCCCGCCCGATGGTCTGGATCAGCGAAGTTGCCGCCCGGAGAAACCCTTCTTTATCGGCATCGAGGATCGCCACTAACGATACTTCCGGCAGGTCTAACCCTTCGCGCAGGAGATTGATCCCGATCAGGACGTCGAACTCGCCTAGCCGCAAACCGCGCAGGATCTCGATCCGGTCAAGGGTTTCAACGTCGGAGTGGAGATAACGGACCTTGATCCCCGCTTCGTTCATGAACTCGGTGAGGTCTTCGGCCATCCGTTTAGTCAGGGTCGTGACCAGGACCCGCTCTTTTCTGGCAACCCTGGTCTTGATCTCCCCGATCAAGTCGTCGACCTGGCCTTCGGACTTTCTGACCTCGACCGCCGGATCGATCAGCCCGGTCGGCCGGATGATCTGTTCGACGATCTGCTGGGAGTTCTTCAATTCATAATCGGCCGGGGTCGCCGAAACAAAGACGACCTGGTTAAGCCGCTTTTGGAACTCGTCGAAATTAAGGGGCCGGTTATCATAAGCCGACGGCAGACGGAAGCCAAAATCGATCAGACTGGTCTTACGCGCCCGGTCGCCGTTGTACATCGCCCTGAGCTGGGACATGGTAATGTGCGATTCATCGATGAAAATCAGGAAATCTTTCGGAAAATAATCAAGCAGGGTCGACGGCGAATCGCCAGGCTTGCGCCCGTCAAAGTGCCGGGAATAGTTCTCGATCCCGGAACAGTATCCCATCTCCCGGATCATTTCGATATCGTACTTGGTCCTTTTCTCTAATCGCTGGGCCTCAACGATCTTTTTCGCCTTGTTCAAAACCTTGAGTTGCTGATCCAGTTCTTGTTTGATCGATTGGATCGCGCTTTCGATCTGGTCTTCGAAGGTAACGTAATGGGTTCCGGGAAAAATGTAAGCGACCGGCTTTTCATTGACCTTCCGGCCGGAGACCCCTTCCAGTTCGGAGATCCGGGCGATCCGGTCACCATCGAGCTCAACCCGAAGGAGGTTCTTTTCATAAGCCGGGAAGATCTCGACGATATCCCCCCGCACCCGGAAACGGCCCCGTTTCAGCTCAAAGTCGTTCCGTTCATACTTAACCGAGATCAGCTTTTGCATCAACAGCTCCCGGTCGAACTGGTCGCCGACTTTTAAAGTAATGACCGCCCGCTCATAATCTTTGGGGGTACCGAGACCGTAAATGCAGGAAACCGAAGCGACAACAATAACGTCTTTGCGGGTCAGAAGCGACATCGTCGCTTCGTGCCGCAGACGGTCCAGTTCCTCGTTGATCGAGGAATCTTTCTCGATGTAAGTATCGGTGTGGGGAATATAGGCTTCCGGCTGGTAATAATCGTAATACGAAACAAAGTATTCGACCGCGTTGTGCGGGAAAAAGTTCCGGAATTCCTGGCAAAGCTGGGCGGCCAGGGTTTTATTTGGAGAGATAACTAAGGTCGGCCGCTGGACCCGTTCGATCACGTTGGCCATGGTAAAAGTTTTCCCCGAACCGGTGATCCCGAGGAGGGTTTGAAATTTATCCCCGCCAATAAGGCCACGGGTCAGTTGGTCGATCGCTTTCGGTTGATCGCCGCGCGGCTCGAAATTAGAAACGACTTTAAAATCAGGCATAAGAAATTATAACAAAAACCCTGAAATTAAACAAAAAACCGGGCGAAATCTACTTGTAATGCTTTGTTCTATCTTTGCCCGTCACGGGAATCCAATTAAAATAGGGAACTGCGTCAGCGGCACGCTTTCCGCCCAGCACGATCAGGTCAAACGACGGATCGCCCTGGCAACCGAAACTGCCTGGCAAACGCTCGATCGCCCCGAGGTTAAAGACGCCTTTCTGCGTGATCTACAAAGAAAGTTTTTTCACGTCAATCAAATCAGCGAACCGACCTTTGCCGCTTTTAATTTCCTAACCCACACGTTTGAAAACGGTAAAGGCCTTGAATTCTACGGTCTTTGCCATCAAGACAAACAAGAATTAAAGGATTTCAGTGAAGCGTTTCAACAGCTTACCTGGGTCAGCAAAGGGGCTCATCGCCGCCTTTTCCTGGCGATCACCGGGGTCATGGCCGATCCATCGATCGACGAGTTGGAAACCCCGCTCTATTGCGCGATGCTGGGTAAAATGGACAAGGAGCATGGCGGACCAAGCTTTTCCTCGATCGTTTCAGTCGCGATCAGCGAACAGTTAGCGGAAGACAAATCGATTGCAAATCAAACCGGCACTAAAAGCCTCATTTTTTCTTTAGCCCGATTGAGCAGTTACGGATATCAGGGAATTCCCACCCTTCCGTCATTTATGCGGCGGCCGGCAAAGAGCTAGCGTCACGGAAACTCCCCAGCTCATAGGCCGTTGAGAAAGGAACCCAGCCCTTTTTTACGTGTAAGCGGTCCCGAATTAAATTCTCGCCAAACAAACCGACCCCAAAATTATTATCAACGTTTGAATGGATGATCTTGTAGTTTGGCTGGGTCGCGTCAGGAGAAGTTGCCCAGGATTTCTCCCTCTCGTGGCCGGAATAAATGTAGACTTGCGACGGCGCGACCCCGAATTCCACCGCTAACCGATTAATAGCCGCTTTAATATGCGATTTGCCGTACTGTTCTTTTGAAGTATCGGGCGTTTCTTCAAACCGGTTCCAAAGGATCTGATCAACCTGTTGCTGATTATTTTTCATTTCGACCATCTCCCGGGTGGAGGGAAAAGGAAGATTGGGGATCGCCGAATGCGCCATGTAAACAACCCCATCTTTGTGCTGGATAACCGCTTGCAGCGGGCAACTGTCAAAGAAGGCTTGATATCCGGCGATGATCTGGTCGATCTCAGCTAAACTTTTTCCCTGATTTTGATAGTAATTTATCGTGTAACGGAGGAACTCGATCGTTTGGGGAACGAAAGTACGCGGATCTTTCGGATCGACATTTTTCCCCAACCGTAAACCCCTGGCTGATGGATCGAGAACACCTAGCGCGTGGAGATCGGAAAACAGCTCGATCCCCGGATCGCGTTGATGATTATAAATATACTCCACTACCTTCCTGCGATCGGCCGGGGACTTTACTCCATCAAGGATAACATCGTGGTTCCCCCTTAAAATATGGACCTGATTTGGATAAGTATTCTTCAATTGAATGACCGCGTTAAGCAGGCCAAGAGAGGCGCGCATATCCGCCAGGTTGGTCTTGCTCTCCGGATGGATCAAATCGCCCAGGAAAACCAAAGAAAGTTCTCCCGAACGGAGCTGAGGCCCGAATTCTTTTAGGATCGCGTTCAAGCGGTCGACATTGCCATGAAGATCGCCGATCGTCACGACGCCGCCAGCATGTCCTTTTATCCTGATCAAGGAACCTGGGGCCACGCCGACCGTCGACTGCCGCAAACAAAACTTATTGTAAACCCCGCTGGCTTCCACTTGATATTTATAAGCGACATCGGCCAGGGTCTTCCTAATATCGGTAATTTCATTAAAAAGATTAGCGACCGTCAAGACCGGCTTGGTCGCCACTTGAGGATAAGAACGGGTATTGAATATCCGATGGTAGAACTCGGCCGCCCGATGGTAATAATTATTGATTTTTGACATACGGACTCCCTTTATTACTTATCGAAAATAGCTACGTCTTACTTGCGCCCTTAAAAGGCCAAAGAAACGAGCTTCTTTAAGTCTGGGAGAGAACCGTTATTTTCGATGATTTCATCGGCAATTCGTTTAAAGCTCGCGGCTGAAGGTTGAGCCTTCATTCGTTCGCTGGCTTGTTTTTTAAGCAATCCTTTTTTCAGGAGCCTGGCTAAACGGACTTTCTCGCTGGCGGTCACGGACCAGACTTCGTCAACCAGCGGAATCAGGCCGATCTCTTTTAACAGAGCGGCATTTACCACAATGATTCTTTTCCCGTGTCCCGTTCCCCGTGTCCCGTTTACCAGATCCCGGATTTTTCGTTCTACTTCTTTTTTCAATACTGGATGCACCAGCTTATTTAGCTGTTTGAGCTTCTTGGGATCAGCAAAAACTATCGCGCCCAGTTTCTGCCGGTCGATCGCCCCGCCCTTTTTCAGGATGACGGCACCGAAGCTCTCAACCAGTTTTTGCCAGAGGGAATAATCACGAAGGTAGAGTTCATGAGCGACTTGATCGACCTCGATCACTGTCGCTCCGGCTTTGGCCAATAATCGGGCGACCTCGTTCTTGCCGGCGCCGATCGGGCCGGTTAAGCCGATAACTCTATTTTGGGAGCGGTTAGTTAGTTTTGGCATTCGACTTTTTTATTATAGCACGGCATTTTTTCGTTGACAAAACCAACTCGCTAACATAAAATGAGATCAATGAAGTTGCGGAGGATTTTATTCCCGGTCTGCTTTGTTTTTTTGGTGACCGCGGCCCACGCGATCGAGGTAAATTTCCCTTACGTTAACTTTAATCTCAAGCTCCCGCCGCTGGAAAACCCCTATCCCGGACTGGGAAGTTACTTCACCACCATCTCCCTGGGCCAGAAAACCGTTCTTTGGAACCCGGCCTCTCTTTCCAAGCTTAAATTAAGCGAATATTCTTTTGACGGCTTCCTCGGCTCCGGCCGTTATAATGGAGTAAAGACCTCGCCAATCGATGAGCAAAGCGGTTCGATCGATCTCAACAACAATCCCGGCAACAACGCCAAAGTCAATTACGGGCTCTTCTTCCGGGAACCGGAAGATATTTCCGCCAACGCCGCCGCGGCCAAGGTCGACCTTAAGACCGACGCCAAAGCCGAGAGCGCCGCTTCCGGACTGAATTTCGCCGCCGCCCAACGGGTCAACGATTGGCTGGTGGTCGGCTTTTCAACCAGGAATCCGGTCCAAGCCGACCTGGAAATGGCCGGGCTTTTTCCGGTCACCGGCAAAATGTTCGCTGATCTCCACAATTTCCGCTCCGACGATCTCTATATCGATAACACCGGCATTCTTCATTATACTTTCCGTTCGGGAAGCCTGATCACGACAACCGAGACCATCTCCCCGGTCTGGAGCGGCTTTCTTTCCCAGGAAGTGACCATTCCGGTCCATAACCTGGCCGAACTCCGGAACAACATCATGGTCGAGTCCCCTTTCGTCGGCACGATCGCCGGCAACTACCGGAACTTCCACGCCGGGCTCAATCTGATCCCGGTCTCCGCTTACGGCGAGATCGATAACGATATCAGGACCGTTATCCCGGCGGACGCGACCGACCAGTTCGTTTATGTTCCCAATTTCGATCCGAACGATCCTAATTCCGGCGGCAACTGGATGGTCGACCCGGACCTCTACGGCGCGCCGGCCGGTTATTCCCGAAAGCAGATCAAGCTCCCGGCCGGCGAGATCGTCGCCAACGCCAAATACCGCGGCTTTTACCGGGGAACAGCCAGCCGCTTCGACCTCGGAATGATGTATGACGTCAATGATTGGCTGGTCCTCGGTCTCATGTTCGAAAATTTTACCAACTCCGCGATCACGATGAAGGGGAACGGACTCTCCGCTTTCTACTCCTACCGGGAGATCAACACCCAGGAAGCCAATACCCTCTTCCAGCCGGGGAGTCCGGCCAGCTGGACGCCGATTAGCGACCACTGGATAACCTCTTACGAAGCTGGCGACACCAAACTTTTAATGGAAGAAGAAAAAACTTTTTCCCTGCCGAAAAGATTCCGCTACGGGGTCGCTTTCAAACGCCCCTTCCTGATCGCGCTCGACTGGGAACAGAACCAGAACCCGATCAACCTGCGGATCAATGACAGCAATAATCAGCCCCGGGATATCGCCATTCGCGACCTGAATTTTCTGCACGTCGGCATCGAAAGCCAGCTGTTTTTCCTGCCGATGACCGTCCGCTCCGGACTGACCTGGCTCTTTAAGCCGACCGTCTCCGGCTTGACCGCCGACGAGCAAAAAAGCGTCGACGACACCTTCTCGTACGCCGGCGGTTTACCGGTCAGGCTGGATTTTGGAACAATGATTAATTTCTGGAACTATAAAGTCGAAGGGGCGCTCGGTTTCAGCGCCCTCTCAATTTTCAACACCCTGCAATTCGACTCCAACAACCTCGATTTGAGCAAAACAGTTTTCGCCGGCCTGTCGGTCGAGAATGACCCCTGGAAGGTCGCTTACCAGGCGGAATTCGATCCCGCCTCGACGGCCAGCGCCTATGGGACCAAGGGAGCCGACGGCAGCGGCAAAAAAGAATTCAACTTTTCAGACATCAAAATGATCCAGTCGGTCGGAATAACCTACAGGTTTTAATTATGAAAAAGAAATTGCTCGTCGCCTTGTTTTTCTTGGTCGCCGCCGCTCCGGTCTTTGCCGCGGTTAATATAATCAATGAGGAACTGACCAGCGTTGACGACACCTCTTTCATCGTCACCTGGACCACGACCGACGAAGCGGCCGCTACCACGATCGAATACGGGATCGGCGGCTACTACGCCACCGCGACGGTTAGCGGCTCAACGAACTATCATTACTGCCAGGTCAGCGGGCTCTGGCCAAATACGACCTATAAATACCGGGTCCGCTCCGGCGGCGCGCTAGGCCCGGAACGGAGCGTCACTACTTTGGAGCGGCCGGCCGGCGACTACCTTTTCAGTTTCGCGGTCTTAAGCGATCCGCGTTACGCCGAAGGGAAAACCCCGGACAGTACCGGCGCCCGGGGACTCCCCTATTCGGTCTGCGACAAGATCATCGATTCGACCGTTAGCGACCTCAACTCTTTGTCCGATAAACCGGCTTTTCTGGTCCTGAACGGCAATCAAGTCGACACCTGGACGACCGATTCCGGCGATCAGGCTAAAAACCAGTTCAAAGCGCGGCTCGCCTCTTTTACCGGCGCCAGCGACCTGAACAATCCAAATTACCGGCTGAACGCGGTCCCCGGTTATTACGATAAAAAAGCCGACTACACGACCAATTGGATCAGCGACAACCTGAACCCGCTCCGCAATAACTTCACCCAATACGTCACCGCCGACGCG
>JBAZMB010000037.1:0-11750 GCA_041649975.1 Candidatus Margulisiibacteriota bacterium
TCGATGAGAACCGGACCGGCTTTACCATGACCGCTAACCAGAAAAAAGAGATCGCTATCCCGGTCCTGGTCCGCTACGAGGCTGTTTTCGGTTCACTGCTATCGGTTATCCAGCGGGTCGCCGCCGGTAACCGCGACGTCGACTACCAGATCGACGGTTCCATCGCCGCCAGCTCCTTTGGGATCGGTGTCTCCTCGCCGCTAAGCTCGTCCGGTAAGTTCAAGCTTCCCGAAAGCATTAAGTTTTAATAACCGGTTCTAAAAACCCCTTGACGGATAATAGTTAATATAGTAAACTATTAACCAGGTAAACCAATATGGCGTGTTGAAATTAAGGAGTTTATTGATGGCTGAAATGAGTTTGAAAGAATGTCTGGACCGGATGGAGGAATTAGCCCCTATCTTTGCCAAGAGTATGCAGTTCGGGGTCCTGCCGGAAAATTGTGATATTACCATGCCCCAATGTCTGGTGATGCGGGTCGCATACCTTAACGATGGCTGTAAGATGTCAGATATCAGCAACGCTCTGGGCGTGACCATGGCGAACGTTACCAGCATGGTTGACCGTTTGATCCGCTACGGTTACGTTGAACGGCACGAAGATCCGGCCGATCGCCGGATCGTTCGGATCTCCCTGACTAAGGAAGGGCGGAAGACCTGCGAAGAGATCCGGGAGAGCAAACGTCATCATTTTATGATGATTTTCGGTAAAATCTCTGTTAAAGAACGAAACCAGTTGTTGGAAATAATGCAAAAAGTCGCGCAACAATTAAAAAATGAACAAGAAGGAGTTAAATAAGATGAATACCAAACGAGTTATCTGGATCGTGGTCGCGATCGTGGTCCTGCTTTTTTCCTATCGCATGGTCAATCGGCTCAGTAGCGCAAAAGAAATTAAGGAAGACCGGGTCATTCCAGTGGTCGTCGTTGCCCCGAAGATTGGGCCGATGGAACAACGACTGACCCTGACCGGCGACATTAAAGCGGAGACTGAAGTCAATGTTCGGCCCCGCACCACTGGCCGGGTCGAAGAGATCTACGTGAAGGAAGGGGATTTCGTTAATAAGGGAAGCAAAATGCTCTCTTATGTTTTCGGGATCAAACCAACCGACGACCTTTATGAAGATATGGTCGTTAAATCGCCGATCTATGGCGTTGTCGGGATGCAATTGGTTAAGGTCGGCGATCAGGTCACGGCGGCGGTTGGCGGTGGCGCCAACCCGGTCTTTGTCGTTTATGGTATCGATCGGATGAAAATTTACGCCGACGTGCCGGAGAAATACTACGCTTTCATCGCCAAAGGGACCCCGGCCGATATCACGCTGGACGCTTTTCCCAAAGATAAGTTCCGCGGGGTGATCAGCAACGTCCGCCCGGTGATCGATCCCTTGAGCCGGACCACCCAGGTCGAGATCCTGTTGCCCAACTACAGCCACAAGATCAAGCCGGGGATGTTTGCTCGGGTCGACCTGGTTCTAAAACGGGTGGGGAACGCTACCATTATTCCGTTCGACGCGGTCCTTGGCGAGACCGAGAAATATGTTTACGTCGCCAAGAACGGGGTCGCTAAAAAACAGAAGGTTGAACTTGGCCTGGAAGAAGGGAATAACGTTCAGGTGGCCATCGGTCTGTCGCCGCTCGATAAGGTTATTGTCCTTGGTCAGCGGGTCGTGAAAGAAGGGTCAAAGATCGAGGCGGCGAAATGATCAAAAGATTCGTCACGCGCCCGTTATTTACGATCTCCCTTTACCTGATCTTTTTGCTGATCGGCTACTTCAGCTTTTCCCGTTTGCCGCTTGACTTTTTGCCCAATATTTCCATTCCGTCGCTGACCATTATTACCCCGTATCCAGGGGCCAGTCCTGAAGATATCGAAACGACCGTTTCCAAGGTTATCGAGGACGCGGTCGCGACCGTCCCGAACATCGATAAAATTACTTCCGACAGCTCGGAAAATATTTCCACGGTCACCATTTCTTTCAAATGGGGGACCGATCTTGATCCCGCTTCGGCCGATGTCCGCGACAAGTTGGATTTGATCCGGAGCAAACTCCCCGACGATGTCGATTCGTCGACGATCTTCAAGTTCGACCTGTCGCAGATCCCGGTCCTGGTCTTCGGTCTCTCGGCCGATGAATCGTATTCCAATCTTTACAATATTGCCGATAAGCAGATCTCGCCGGCCCTGAAGCGGATCGGCGGAGTGGGGACCGTTAATATTCTGGGCGGTCGGATCCGCCAGATCAACGTTAATGTCGATCGCGCCCGGCTCGAGGCTTACCATTTATCGATCAGCCAGGTTAACGCGGCTTTGCAAATGGCTAACCTATCGGTGCCGGCCGGCAGTCTCAAATCGGGCGCCCTGGAATATTCGATCCGGGTCCCCGGCGAATTCAATAATGTCGGCGAAATTGGCCGGACCATCGTCGGCAGTTTTGGCGGCAAGGATGTTTATCTTTCCGATATTGCCGAGGTTGCCGACTCGTTCCAGGAACCGGATAGCATGACTGAAGTTGATGGTAAGGCGGGGGTGATGATCCAGGTCCAGAAACAATCGGGCTCGAACACCGTTGCCGTCGTTAAAGCGATCCGGGACGAATTGGCCAAAGTCCTGCCGGACCTGCCGGCCGACATCAAAATTACTTACGTTCAGGACACCTCGGAGTCGATCGTCCGCCAGATCGACGAGCTGACCAGGACCTTGTACTGGTCCTTCTTTTTCGTCGTCCTGACCGTTCTCTTTTTTCTCCGCAACGTCCGGGGTTCCCTGATCGTCGCGCTGGCGATCCCGTTCTCGATCCTGGCCGCTTTTATTTATATGTTTGTTTCCGGCGCGTCCATTAATATTATTTCACTCGCTTCGATCATTATTTCGATCGGGGTCGTCGTTGACGACGCGATCGTGGTGCTGGAGAACGTTTACCGCCATCTGGACAAAAAGAACGAGCCCCCCAGAGAAGCGGCGATCTTCGGCGCGGGGGAAGTTTCCGGCGCGGTTATCGCTTCCACGACCACCAACCTGGTGATCTTTATTCCGCTCCTCTTGGTTTCCGGTTTTATCGGGATCTTCTTTAGCCAGCTGGCCGCCATTTCGATCGTCGTCATGGCGATGTCGCTGGTCACGGCTATTTCTTTAACCCCGATGCTCTGTTCCAAACTGCTGACGATCAAAAAGAAAGAAGACCACAGCGGTTTCTGGCAGAACTTTCATGATCGCAGCGAGGGGATATTTGAAGGGATTGAAGCCGCTTACAAGCAGATCCTTGGCTGGGGCCTGGAGAACCGGCGCCAGGTTCTGATCTCATTATCCCTGCTGTTCTTGTTAAGTATGCCGCTTTTCATGTTTACCGGGAGCGAGTTCTTTCCGGAAATGGACAGCCAGATGATCACGGCGACGATTGAAATGCCGGCCGGGACCCGCTGGGACCAGACCGGCGGCGTGATGCAGAAGCTTTCGAAGCTGATCCGCCAGGAAGTGCCGGAGACCGAGTTCGTGATGGTGACCGCCGGGTCAACGTCCGGCCGGATGAGCTTGAGCGCCAAGAACGGCGCCAACTACGGTAAGCTTTATCTTAAGGTCGTTCCCTTGTCGGAGCGCAAACGAGATCTCAAACAGCTGGAACGGGCGATCGCCAAACTGGCTTATTCCATCCCCGGCCTCAAAGGGATCGATTTTGCGTCCAGCGGCGCCAACCAGATGGCGGGGGGCGGCAAGCCGATCACCCTCGAGATCTACGGCTCCGATTTCGACAAGATCGATCAGGTCGCCGACCAGCTCAAGAATAAAATTGAAAAGATCCCGGGGGTAGTTGACCCGACTTTGTCCCGCGAAAAAGCGATCCCGGAATACGCCTTGAAAGTTGACCGCCAGAAGGCGTCCGACTTGGGGCTTTCGATGTACGACGTGGCGATGACCGCCCGCGCTTATCTTTACGGCACGACCGTTTCCAAATACCGGGTCGGCGGCGATCAGTACGATATTTTCGTCCAGCTCAAGGAAGGGAACCGGCGTTCGATCGAAGACGTAAAAAATGTTTTCATCACCAACCGGGCCGGCAAGAATATCGCCCTGGGGAATATCGTCAGCGTCGAGTTGCGCAACGGGCCGCAGGTCATTTCGCGCAAAAACCAGCAACGGATTGTTAAAGTTGAGGCGGATTATTTCGGCCGCTCCCTAGGTGATATAACCGGGGACGTTCAGAAGGCGCTCTCTTCAACTGTTTTGCCCGACGGGGTAACCGTGAAAGTCGCCGGTAATTCCGAGCAGATCGCCGAAAGTTTCCGTTCGCTCTTTGCCGCCCTAATGCTGGCGATCGCCCTCATTTATTTGGTGATGGTGGCGCAGTTCGAATCGTTCCTGATGCCGTTCATTATTATGTTCGCCATTCCGTTCGCCCTGGTCGGGGTGGTCTGGTCGCTTTTCCTGACCGGCACCGCCTTCAGCGTCATGGCCTTTATCGGCTTGATCCTGGTCACCGGGGTCTCGGTGAAAAATTCGATCGTGCTGGTCGATTACGTCAACATTCTCCGGGCCCGCGGCCTGGAGCTCAAAGCGGCGATTGAGGAAGCCGGGAAGACCCGGCTCCGGCCGATCCTAATGACTTCTTCGACCGCGATCCTCGGCCTAATGCCGATCGTCATGAGCGGCGGCGAAGGGTCAGGTTTTTGGAAACCGATGGCGATCACCGTCATCGGCGGGTTGCTCGTTTCGGTGACGATTACGCTGATCTTTGTGCCGACCCTTTACTACACGATCGAAAAACGGTTGGCCAAAAAGGATGGAAAGTGAAATGAAAGGGATAATGATAATTTACGCCCCCGCGCTGGAGGAAAATGTTCTGGCCGCCTTAGCGGCGGTTGGCGCGGTGAAATACACTAAGTTTCCGCTGCTGCATGGGGTAGGCGGGCAGTCCGAGCCCCATCTCGACACGCAGGTCTGGCCGGGGACCAATGAAGCGTTGCTGGTCGTGACGAGCGACGCGACCAAAATCAAACTAATGTCCGAGATCGCTAAATTGAAGAAAGAATTTGCCGCGGAGGGGATCAAAGCCTTCGTCCTTCCGGTGGAGGAAGAAATATGATGAATTCCAAAATTTGGTTAGTTATCACTTGTTGCTTGATTGTTACGCCGGTGTGGAGTTTGACCTTGAGCGACTCGATCAAGATCGCGCTCGATAAAAATCCGCAGATCGTTGCCGCCCAGGAAAAATTATCAGCCGCCGGTGGCCAGCTTGGTCAGGCGAAATCGGCCCTTTTCCCGCGCTTGAAGCTGACCGGGGCTTACGGCCGGAACTATTCGGAATCGCCGTCACTCCCCAATGAAGCGGCCGATCTGACGACCTATACTTTATCTCTTTCCCAGCCGCTTTTTGTCGTCAGCCTGCCGAAACTATTGACGATCGCCGACGCCAATTATAAGTCGACTTATGAGAACTTGCGCAAAGCGCAGAGCGACGTGGTCTATAACACGACCAACGCTTACTATGGCGTTTTAAAAGCGCAAAAGGGTTTTCAGGTTATCGATAAGACGGTCCAGTCGTTGGAAAAATACGTCAAACTTTCCAAGATCTACTACGATTCCGGGATCATCGGACGGGCTGACGTGATGCGGGTCGAGACCGAACTGCTGAACACTAAAGTCGCCAGGATCCAGGCCCAGTCCGGTTTGCAGCTGGCGATCGCTTCTTTGAACAGTTTGCTCGGCGAAGAGAACGTGCGGGAAACCACCGTGCTGGACGATTCTATTTCGGCTAATCTCTCGCTCCCGCCTTTGCCCGAACTCCAGTCGGCGGCTTTGGCCAATCGTCCCGACTATCGTTCTTTTTTGGAAGGGGAGAAGATCGTTAAAGAAAATATCGGCTTGGCGGCGGCCAATTACTGGCCGTCATTCATGTTGATCGGCTCCAGCGGCAAGACGATCTCCGATTATAGCGGCGCCCACCTCAAGTTTGACCTTGATGCCTGGCAAGTCTTGCTAAGCGGTTCCTGGAATATTTTTGACAGTTTTGAAACTCCCAGCAAAGTCGCCGAAGCGCAGGCTAACTATAATTCAATGGTGGCTCAAAAGAACCAATTGAGCGACGGCTTGGAATTGGAAGTCCGTTCCGCTTATCTCGAGTATCAGGCGGCGGCCGAAAAAGTGACCGCGGCGCAGGCGGCGGCCGAACTGGCCCAGAAGACCCTGCAGCTCAACGAGGTAAATTACGAACAGCACATTACGACTTTTCTTTCGCTCCTTGACGCCCGGACCGCGGCGACCAGAGCGGAGACCGCTCTTTGGAGCGCCCGCTACGATCAGGAACTGGCCAAGGCTAAAATTAACAAAGCGGTTGGCAAAACGATCTTTTAATGTAACAATATCCGGGTGAAGTACTGGATACTTATCCTGGGATTATTACTGTTGCCGTTCCCAGCTTTTGCCGCCGACGAGCCATCGCTGCCGGGGCTGATGCAAAAGAACATTACCGGCCGCGACCTCAAACTTGGCCGGGTCCTGGCCGTGAACGCCAAATACACCCGCTACTATATTACATATTATAGCGGCGAACTGAAGATCTCCGGGATCATGAACGTCCCCAAAGGGCGGGGCCCTTTTCCGGTCCTGATCCTTAACCACGGTTACATCAATCCCAAAGTTTATACCAACGGCCGCGGCTTAAAACGGGAGCAAGATTACCTGGCCCGCCGCGGTTACGTCGTTATCCATCCCGATTACCGCGACTATGCCGATTCCGATCATGACGCCGATACCGAGGCTGGTTTCCGCCTCGGCTTTGTCGAAGACGCGATCGCCGCGGTCCTGGCGGTCAGAGCGAGCCCGCTGACCTATTTCAATAAAGAAGCGATCGGCATGCTCGGCCATTCCATGGGGGGCGGGGTCGTGATCAATGTCTTGGTGACCCGGCCAGACTTGGTTAAAGCGGCGGTCCTGTTCGCGCCGGTCAGCGCCGACTACCGCGATAATTTTACCCGCTGGCTTTGGCGGCGCAAAGGAAATCCCGGCGTGGCCGAAAGGGTGATCGCGCTTTACGGTTCGCCCGAAGCCAACCCGGAGTTTTGGTCCCGGCTTTCGGCGATCAATTATCTCGATAAAATCCAGGCGCCGATCCTGATCCAGCATGGGGCCGCCGACCGTTCCGTTCCGCTCGCCTGGTCGCAGCGGTTGGATCTTGCCTTGAAAAATGCGGGAAAAGAGGTATCATTCTTCCAGTATCCGGGAGAACCGCACGAGTTCGCTCTCGCCTGGCCAAGCGTAATGGCGCGGACCGTTAAATTCTTCGACCGGTACCTGAAACCATGAAAAAAATACTGATCTTGCCGCTGCTGGCCCTGATGTTTAGTTCCGCTTACGCGGTTGAACTGAACCTGGGGAAGGTTATGCTCGATCTTTCTCCCGCTCCTTATGGGACGGTTGAAGTCCGCTGGGGAGAAGAGCTGCTCTTGCCGCCGGCGATCTCGCTGATCGATAATTCCCCCTTCTTTACCATTAAGTGGGAAGTCCAGAATTCAACCTCCGCTTCGATCCCGCCGAAGCCGGTCCTCGAGCTGTTTGATTTTTCCCAATGGCATTGGGTCGACAGCGCGGCCGATAAGCTGGCAAATTTGTCGGTTGATCCGGCCGGCATTTGGAAATTCGACAGCCTGCGGGG
Organism: Candidatus Margulisiibacteriota bacterium; assembly: GCA_041649975.1. Classification (GTDB taxonomy): domain Bacteria; phylum Margulisbacteria; class WOR-1; order O2-12-FULL-45-9; family XYB2-FULL-48-7; genus XYB2-FULL-45-9. Next base: position 7,649 of record JBAZMB010000037.1, read on the forward strand.
TTACGCTCTGACCAAATACCGGATCAGGCTGCTGGCCGGGACCTCGACCGAAGCGGCCCGCGAGTTTTACGTTTCGATGATCCCGCCGAAACAGAACAAGTTCCCGGTCTTTGCCGAGAGCGCGCCGCTCTGGGTCGCCGGCCGTTATGAAAAAGCTCTCTTGTATAAATGGCTGGGGCTTCTCTGGCGGGATATCCTGACCTCGACCTATGACGAGCGGATCATCGGCGAGCTCGACCAGGCGATCGCGTCCGGCGGGCTGGCGCGCAATTCCGCCGAGATCAAACGCTATGTTGAAGAGGGGGGCTATCCGGCCCTCTCGATCTATTTTTCTCCGGCCTACGTCAACTTGAGCGTCAATTCCCAGCAGATCGGGTTGGGCGGCAAAGTCTTTAAAGCTTTCGACAAAGAGAACCAGGTCAAGCCGCTCCTGATGGAAGTCCGCGAGATCATTCGTAAAAATTCGGTCAACGCCCATCTGGTCAACGCCGCGAAGGCGAGCGCTTACACCGATCGGAAAAATTTGGCCGACCGGCTGGAAGCGGTCGCCCAGGCGATGCGAGACGAAGCGACCGAGTTCTCCGTGCTGGCGTATTCGGCCCAGGAGGTCGAACCGGCCAACTGGCGGACCCAGCTCAACGCCGAATACAAAGCGCTTAGCGACCTGATGTCCGAGATCGTTAACGCTCAGGAACGGGCCGATCTTTACTTTACGAATATCATGCAGTTGAATGACGTTAAGGCTGGCGACCCGTCGGTTTCCCGGCAGGCGCTTGGCCAGCTTTTGTCGGCGATCGAGGACCTGGTCCGGGCCGATCAGTTGATGTTGTCGCTTGGCTACGAAACGAAATAACGGCTTGTAATATTTTTGAGTTGAGATAAAATTTCCCAAACAGGAGGAACGCGAATGAAAAAATTATTAATTGTTCTGGCTTCGATCCTGGTCCTGGCTTCCGGCTCCTTTGCTCTGCAACCGGCGATGATCGGCGGGATCCGCGACGGCGCGGCGCTTGGCTTGATAATGCAGGAATATCTGGGGACGGGGGTGGCGTTCCGGTTCGGCATGGAAGCTAATACCGGCAAGAACCCGATGATCGCCTTTGCCGGAGGCAAGTTCAATCTGTCCAGTATCGGCCGGATGCCGTTGTCGCTGGGCTTAGGGCTCGTCGGCTATTTCGGCAATTCGGATACCAGGACCGGGCTCGCTCTCTCCTTTATCTTCGACAACGTTTTTGGCCGCCAGCCGATGTTCATCGAGGCGGGGGTCGACATCGTCGATCCGGCCCGGCTCCAGCTGCAACTCGGCTACAAGTTCTAGACGCTATTTCTGTCAAGCGAAAACCCGCTTGACAGTTAATTATAATAAGTATAATATGCGCACAATATGAAGATTACACGAGCGGCCGATTACGCGTTGCGACTCCTGGTCAAACTCGCCATGCTGGGCGAAGAAAGCCAGAGCCGGGTCCTCTCCGCAGAGATCGAGGTCCCGTTCAACCACCTTAATAAGCTGACCCAGCTCCTCTCCCGCCGCGGTTTCATTGCCACCCGCAAAGGCAAAGGCGGCGGCTTGCGTTTAGCGCGCGATCCCAAGAGCATCAGCCTGATGGAGGTCATTGAAGCGGTCGAAGGGCCGATCGTCCTGAGTAATTGTCTCTTCCAGCGGGAGAACTGCCGTTTCAGCGCCAAATGCAAGGTCCGCAAGACCCTCTGTGCCGTCCAAAAACAAATGAAGGCGATGCTGGCCGAACGAACGATCCACGATATGATGATTGAAAGGGGGTGAGAAGAATGACCATCGATGAATTAAGCACATTTTTAGAGAACAATCCGCAGATCGAATGGGCCTATGACGATGAGGGGATTATTTATCTCCGCCACAGTCAGTTTGACGGCCAAAACGATAAACTCCGGATCGAACCGAGCGCTCTGGCGGAACTGACCCCGCAGAAATTGGAGCAGGTCCTGGTCGGCGGCAGAAATGTCGATCATATTACCAGGATCACCGGCTATTTCTCGAAAGTTTCCGGTTGGAACAAGGGGAAGAAGGGGGAGCTGGAGGATAGACAGAGAGTGGCAGTTTCATAAAATTATGGCAGCATAAACGGGGGCTTGTCGCCGGCGGCAAGCCCCCTTTCTTTAGGGAGGAGCAAGCGATGACCGTTCTGATCATTAAGCACGAATCGACCGAGGGGCCCGGGACGATCGGGGATTATTTGCGCTCGAGCGGGATCCCCAACAAAACCATTGAGGCCGGCCGCGGCGAGCCCCTGCCGACCAGCCTGGCCGGCGTGAGCGCGGTCCTCTCTCTCGGCGGACCGATGAATGTTTATGAGGAAACGAAGTATCCTTTTCTGGCCGACGAAGACAAGCTGATCAAAAAGGTCCTGGCCGGAAAAATCCCGTTCCTTGGCGTTTGTCTTGGCGCGCAACTGTTGGCCAAAGCGGCCGGGGGCCGGGTTTATCCCGCGCCGCGAAAAGAAATTGGCTGGGAAAAAGTGGCTCTGGCCGCCGCGGCCGCCGCTGATCCGGTCTTTGCCGGATCGCCGCCGACCCTTGATGTTTTCCAGTGGCATGGCGATACGTTCGATCTGCCGCCGGGCGGGACGTTGTTGGCTGGCGGGAAGATCGTTGCCAACCAGGCCTTTAAGGTGGGCGCGGCCTATGGTTTTCAATTCCACGTTGAAATAAATGAACCGCTTATTCGCGCTTGGTTCAAGAGCGAGGCGGCTGAATATTCGGCCCGTTATCATTTGCTGGAAAATTCTTACCGGTCGGCGGCGGACCGGCTCTACCGCAATTTTTTCGCCCTGACCGCCAAAGCCCCGTAAATTCCTGATTTTGTTGACTTTTAATGGTCGCCAGTCTATAATTTCCCCACCATGACAGACCGCATCCTAGAGATCGGAAGCGCCGGCCTGGAGACAGCTGACCAAAGAGTAAGAAAGATGATGGACAACATGGTCGGCTCTCAGGTGCCGGGGTATAGGAAGTCCGAAGCGGTGATCAGAGGTTTCCCCCTCGAATTAGAAGAAGCGACCAATAAAATTTCCCCCGTTAAACCGCAAGTTGAAGGGACCCATTACTCGACTGAAAGCGGCGCGCTGGTCAAGACCAATAACAAGCTCGATGTCGCGTTGGGGAGCGAAGGTTACTTTGTCGTAACCGGTCCCTGGGGCGAAGGCTATACAAGAGATGGGCGCTTTCGTCTCGATAAGGATGGGCGGCTGATTACGGTCGCCGGGAACCTGCCGGTTTTAGGGAAGATGGGTCCGATCGTCGTGACCCCGGGCGCCGACGTTGAGTTCACGCAGGACGGAGCGATCAAGATCGACGGCGCGGTCGTCGACCAGTTGAAAGTGGTTAAACCGGAAACTAAAGAAACGATGGACTCGCTCAACGGCAGCCTGTTCAAGAAAAAAGATTCGACCTCGGTCATGACTGAAGTCGAGACCCCGCGCCTGATCCAGGGGTATGTCGAGTCTTCCAATGCCAATATCGTCGACCAGTACATGGAAATGATCCAGGTGGAGCGAATGACCAGCGTGATGAGCAAGGTCATTCAGAACCGCGACGCGAACTTGTCCCGGGCGATGGAACTCGGGCGCCCGACCCAGTAATTTAAAGGGGGAAAAAATCATGTTTCAGCCGCTTTATGTCGCCGCTACCGGCCTGGACGCGGTCCAGGACGAGATCCTGGATATCACCAACAACCTGGCCAACGCCAAGACCGTTGGGTTCAAAAAAGGCCGCGCTGAGATGGAAAGCCTTTTCTACGTCGAGAAAAGTTTTAAGGACGTGCTCTACGAAGAAATGGCCGGCACGGAAAATACCCCGGTCAACGTCGAATACGGCACCGGCGTGCGGATCGCTTCAACCCCCAAAGACCACAGCCAGGGAGCGATCGAAGTGACCAACAACCCGCTTGATCTGGCGGTGCAAGGTGACGGTTTTTTTATGGTCCGGATGCCCGATGGTTCCCAGGCGTACACCAGGGCGGGCAATTTCCGGGTCGATAACGACGGTAATATCGTTGATCCCAACGGCCGGATCCTGGAGCCGGGGATCGTTATTCCCAAAGACGTGACCAGCGCTACCATTC
>JBAZMB010000038.1:0-11723 GCA_041649975.1 Candidatus Margulisiibacteriota bacterium
TCTAAATTATTGGTCGCCAGACTTAAGCCCTTGATCGAATCGTCTTTGACCAGAACGAATTTAAGATAATCCGGATCGGTCAACGCGTCAATAAAAGTCGATCGATCGTAAGACCGCTGATCCTGGGCCGCCTTTTCCTTGTTCCTTTCAAACGTATCGTGATAAGTTTCCCATAAGTCGTTTTGGAGTTTTGGATCAACAACTTCTTTTTGCAGGACAACTTTGATCTCACCGGCAGGCCTGACAATCTCCAACGAAGCTGAATATTGAGGTTTTTCCGCAATATCCGGCGGTTCTACTGATGGGGTTAAACTTATCAACCATTCATCGACCTGTTGCCGGTTAAAGCGCCAGTGCCGCCCGACTTTCACCGCTGGAATTTGTCTGGCTTTTAGCAGTAAATATATCTTCTCTTTACTGAAACAAAGATACTGGGAAAGCTCTTCCAATGTCAGCCACGATTTACCAACAACCAGGCTACTCATTGCTACCGCCTCCTACTGCTTATTACTACTTATTACAATATGATACAACTCATTGCTTGAGTTGTCAAACATACCGGCGACCATAAAAAAGGGGGCGCTTCCGCCCCCTTTTGGATCAGAGCCTCCCTTTTAACAACGGCGCGAGGTATGTTCGCTGTTCCGCTCTCATCTGCTCCAGCGCTTTATTTATCAACTCCTGGGGAAGGCTAAACAAAGCTTCGCAACAATCACAGGCAAAGATCGTTCGTCCTTCCCCCTTCTCGCTGTAACGCTCCCCGACAACTGTCGCCCACAGCTCCTTCTTCCCCTTAAATTCGCATTCAACCACATATTGATAGCCATTCCCGCGCTTCCCTTTCTTCCAAACATAGACTTTATGGTGATCGCAGACTTCTGAATCGCCCAAAGGGACAAGCATCGCGAAATCTTTCCGGATCAACCCCGGGATCCCATCATATAAAGCGTCGGGATTATTATAAAATGCCTCCAGCGTCCCGGCTTCTTCCTTGCCGGCATACCAACCGACCCAATCGGGATCGAAAAGCCACTCCTTAATTTCCGCCCGACTAAAAAAGCAATGGTCCATGACCCCGATCTTTATCTCTTCCCCGGTCGCAATGTTTTTAATATACTCACCCATTTTTACCAACTCCTTTTTTAAATAACCAAATACCAAGAAACAATTACCAAACAAAATTCAATGACCAAAACTAAATAACCAAGAGATAATCACAAAAAAAACGACCCGCTTCCCTTTTGGTGAAAGGAAGCGGGCCTGGGGGGATCAAACCTCGGCATATTGATAAGATATGCCATACTCGATCTGATTTTGGATCGAATTCAAGCAACCCTGGCAAATAAAGACCACTCGATTGAGCGTGTACGGCTCGAAACCGATATGATCAAGCCCCTCGTTGCAAGGGGTTAGCAATGCCCGGCAAACAGAACATCTTCTCATCTGAAACACCTCCTCTATTTATTAATTAATTCTTTCAATTCTTTGATCAAAATATGGTGGGCGCGGTTTTTACTAAGTGACTGAACATAGTTGAGAAACCGGGCGCATCTGCTCCGATTGTGAGGACGGCACCTGACCCCTGGCAGTAAGTTGCCGCACTGCAGACATGGGGACAAAACTGAAATAGCCATTAAAACACCTCCTTTCCGTTGAAAATAAAACAGTGCCTGGCTAAATCGGGAGGGAGAGCGGCCCCACCCCCGCAAAGGAAAACCACCACTGGAACCCCGCGGCTAACCGCCTGACGCACCGTAAAGAGGGAGCCACGGGATGGACCGAAGAGGAAAGCCACCAGAACCGAGCAGGAAGAGGCCAGGCGCCGGTTGCGCCCTAAAAGCGCGGAGACGACCTGCTTGCGGGAAGCGCCGGGCGAAGCAGAACCCCAAACGACCTGGCCGCCGGAAGCAAGGAACTGGCTGACCTGGGGACGAACCAAAGCGGGGAAGCCGGAAGCAGAAGACCAAGCGGAGAAAAGCACCCCGGAAGAAGCGGCCCCCTGCCGGAGCAAGGCAGAGAGGGCGAATGAATCAGCCCCCGAAGCACCACCGGAAGCAACCTGGAAACCACGAGCCAGAAAGAGGGAAACGGCCGAGGAAACAAGAGGAGAAAAAGAAGCGGGCAAGGAGCGGGAACCAATGAAGCCAACGACACGTACCATAAGCGACACCTCCCAAAAAAGATGTAACGCCAATAGCATTTTTTCGCCCCTGTCACCCGGAGCCGATCCGCGAGGGATAACGAGCGGATCGGTGGAGGGCGCGAAAAGAGGACGAGCAAGCCCGAACTATAATGCTTCATTGATTTAATGTGAGGGCGAATCGAGGACGACTGGAGCAGAGGGGCGCGAGCTACATTGGATTTTTATTGATGTATATCTGCGAGCGACCCCTTGACAGGGTATAGGCGGAAAAATGCTACAATGGAGAAGCTGGGAGAAGGGAAAATGATCACTGGTCGCTGCCATCCGGAAGCCGCTCGAAGCGAAAAAGGCAGCGATGTGGCCGTAGGGAATTCAAAAGTAAAAGGTCAAAACTACAGATCAAATATTCAAAATTGCTAATAATACACTAGTTGCCAGTTGCAAGTGCGGAGCGAAATGACGAAGCTATCGGAGCAAGGGAAATGTGGCGGCGACTCTTCCCTACCCTTTCTAGCCAAAACCCGCCTATTTTTTGGGCTCCCGATTTATTTATCCCCTCAGGGTACTTTCAAGTATACAGACTAGATCCTCATAAGCTTAACCGCTTCCGAAAATTGAAGAGTGCCCCCCAATAACTGTTTAATATATTTATCGTAGTCAATACGTGTAGGAATTCCCTCTATTAATATTTCAGCCTGAAAACCCATCTTGCCCCCGACTACTTGTAATGTTTTATTCATTAACGCCAAAAAATGCTCTCTAATAATGGCCTTTGACCTTTCGAATAACATGGTTCTATATATTTGATACATTTCTAACGATTGATCGCTGAACATATTTCTAGCCGTCCATCCCAAATGTCGTGACGTTTTCGCTAAGAATACGTTCTGCGCACTTTTATATAATAGAAAGTCATACCCTTTTGTTTGATTTTGCTCTGCCATATCGTTCATGGCAAACTCAGGAATTGTTTCCTTGCTTAACCATTGAAGATCGGACAATACTTTTAAATGTTTTTTTGTCCCTCCCAATTCTTTTGGTATCGATATGGATAGTAAGTAATCCTTTGGCAACCAGACAAATTTCTTGTGCCGTTCAATATATTTCAAAGCTTCTTGGGGAATAAATTGCCAATACATCCCCAATGCATGTTTAATACAATAGGGTGGTAGACTCTCCAGTATAAATCCTTCTATTTTTGTTCTTTCTCTATCAGAGTAAAAATACACTATCTCATAATACGTCTTTCCAAATAATGCCAAAGCATGCGATTCTTCATCAATGAAATCACATACGGCTTTAGTTAGATCCGCTTGATATGACATCCGTGAAGGAAAGCCCTTTACTATTAGCCCTTCAACCTCTTTTGATTGCGGCTTAATAGAAATTGAAAATCCCGGCCTCCGCGATCTCCCCCCTATTGGCATAATACCCAAATGCATATCATCCATAAGCATGTTTGGGTACATCGAAGTATATAGTTCTTGCCTAGATGTATTCTCTAAGCGATAAAACAAAGTCTTTCTTGAATTTGGTTTGTCCTTATAAGCCCCTTGATAATTCATAATTTAAATATCATCCCTTAGATTCTTTCTCTATATCCTCGGACAATCCTATGTAATCCTTATAATCAATTCCACTTGATTCGGGGCGTTTAAGTAAATAAACAAGTATGAATATTTCGGCGGAGGATTCATGCGGCTCATATCTTCCTCTGCAAATAGCCCGAATTAGGGAACTCTTGTGTTTGACAGTATTATCAGTATCAAAAGGCAATCTAGTGCTAAGAAAATCGTCAATTAGATTCATTTCCCTCAATTTGCCATTGAGCCGCATCTGCCAATTCATTCGTAAATAATCTCTCGGCGCCGCAGCAAAGGCGCTTCTTCGAAGTTGATACAAAGCAATCATGTAGCCCAACACCTCTTTTGCCTTCGGATTAGAATTCAAGTAATTGTCCCAGATTTCTTTGCATTTCGCCCATATCGCAGGGGTATCATACAATTCAGAAAAAACCAATGCATATCCACTAAGTTCCATAATATCTTTTAAAGGCTCAAATGTAATAGCAAGTTTTGATTCTTGCGGCATTTCCTTAGTATCAGACATGAGTTTATCGTGGGCAGATAGAGAACCAGCAAACAAATCTGGGAATAGGCCCAAAAAGGCGGCCGCATCCTTAGTTATTAATACATCAAAACATTCTTGGCAGACGGTACTGTATGCTTGGCCAAAATAATCGGGGACATTATCATCAAGCTTAACAATCGAAAGCCCCTTAAGGCATTTCGCAATAAGTTCAACAAGGCTCCCGTGCAAAGATTTTATTCTAGAATATATTTTCTCCTGATCGACCTCCGGGAAAGACAAGCCCTTATTAATCACCTTCGACCTAAAGGCATTCATCAATTCGACTAATTGCTGAACGTGCGCCCTCGTTTTATGGCATAATTCTAAACCTCTGTGAGAATGACTTGCCGCCAAAACGAGATGCTTCTGATCAAGCAATTGTCTTGCATAAACAACAAAGCACTTATCGATAGAAACAATTATTCCCTCTATTGAATCGCCAATCGATTCGGCATACCGAATAATAATTAATTGGTCGACATACCATTGAGGGCTTATCAATTCCCCTTCCACCCGTTTTTCAAAAACCAATCTTTTCTTAATAAATTCGGCCCTCGGTAAAACAGATGGCAAAACATCCTTTTTATATATATCCTCTTCATCAAGCATATTTATTGACTCAATTCTTTGAATAAATTTAGAAATATCAATATCTCGAATAAAGCTAAATACTCCTAAGGCCAATGATATTACTGCTAAGCCATAAGAATCGAGCAAGGCAAGCTCATAATCTTTATATGCCTGAGTATTGTCCGGGCTAGATGCCGAAAAATGCTCCATTAACAAAAACCCAAGATCATTAAGATATTTCCCCCCCATCTTCGTTTCAAGATTTGTTCCTAATTCTTCCAAATAGCTATTTGTAGTTAACAATACTGGATAAGCATTTCCAATATTGTTTTGTTGAATGAGCGTTCTTATCCCATCAATTATCATCTTAACCACTTCGTCTTCAACCCAGTAAAGATTTGGAGCCATTTCCGGCTGAATTGAGGTTTGCGTTTGGATGGCGATCTCTAGGGCGGTCGAATCAGAAAAAAACCAGTTCTTATGATGCGGCTGAAGAACATACCAGCGACTGTCAGAAGGTATACGTCGTTTTGCCCTTATATAGCTGCGGAGAAAAAAGACGGCATTTTGCAAAACCGTCGAAAGAGGAAGTGCCTTAAGATTCTGTTCAGCAGAACAAAGTTTAATTAAGTTATCTATGGTTGAAATGGCCTGGGACGCTCTTTTCTGATAATGCGCCTGAAAACTGACATCTTTCCATCCAAAACCACTTATTGTTGCCGATCTGATGCTCTTATTTAATTCATAGAAAACATTATTGCTTAATTCCGTTGGATCAAAAAAGTAAAATGCTCGGACCCCAAGGATTACAAAGCATAAAACGCTATAACAACTTAAAACGACGATGAACAAAGCACAAATTATCCCCGGTCGCCCTCCAAGCATTATGTAACCAAGCAGCATTAGACTTATGGCTGCAATGGAAGACAGAGATCGTATATAGAGATTCCCCCCTTTTTCTTGCAAAAGAATATCTCGCACATCATGAGGCACTTTTGCATAGACCGAACTGATTACTACGCTAATAGCGGTAAAGTATAAGCCGATAAATGTTCCCGTTATCGTAGCAACTACCGACAGAAGTGTTTCAAATGTTTGTGGATGCCCTATTAAATATTTTTGTGAATTAGAAATTGTTACAATTATTTCTTTAAGCGGTTCATGATTCAAAAGACTTAAATGAGAAAAGCTAAGGTGCTCGATAAATATTACAAGGGCTCCAGTTAAAAATGAAATTAATAGCGACAAAAACCCGAGACGCCCCAACTCCTCGATAATAGAAATTGAGTTTTTCAATTCTCGGCCGTGTTCTTTTCCTTTATAAAACAGTCTATTAACCTGGAAAACAAGCGAATTTAGATAAAATTTAATTATCCAAAACCATCTATTTCTTTGATATTTAAATGTTGTTATCATTTATGATATCATTCTTTGCCTTTTTAGCGTTAGTGGGATTGCAGTTTGCCATAATTATTTCAATAGTCCACTAGTTAAAATTCTTAATGCGCATTCTAACCATTTGTCGTTCTGTTCATCAGAATAAGATCAGCGGCCATAGGCTATTCTTCGCCTATTTATTCTCTACTACAATTTACCACGATATTTTTTTACACTCTCAATTATCTATTCAACGTCGCATATTTTTCAACCGCAACGGCCGCGCCAGTAAGCACCTTGCACCAAAAATCTTCCCAGAAAACAGGCCTACACTCCATAATAATTTAAAAACATTGCTGTGCCTTACTCAGCGTTTGCCTCATTTTCTCGCAGCTCTTTCGCATACTCATTCTTAGCGTTAATAATTCTAACCACATCCCAAGTAGTAAAAGCTACAGTTCCAAGTAACAAATAAGCGCCCGGGTTTTCAAAGTTACCCTTCCCATCCCCCACCCCTTTTGAATAAATGTAATAAGACAAACTTCCTAACAAAAACGATTTAATGCCTTGCCAAGAAAACAATTCATCTTTTGGCATCTCGTCAGCATAAAGATAGCCAAGGCCTAAAATAAATCCGATTGATTGCAATGCCGCACCAATCAAAGGTTGACGATTAAAATCAAGCGGAGTTGGATTAATTACTCCAGCCCGAGTTTCAAGGTCAGATAATACGCTAACTCGATATCCCAAAGAAATCCCCAAGATATTTTTTGTATAAGGATATAACCCTCTTTGACTTGGGGCCTTAACATAATATCCTTTAGCTAACAAACCATTTTTTATCTCGACTATTGAAAATGAGCTTGGATACTCGAATTCTGTCCAAGGATGAACCGGAGGAAAGGCCCTCATGGCAAAGACCTCCCCGGTTGAGACGCTCACCGGATACGGGAATAAATTAGGTGCGGAAACAATAACAAAACCAATACCGGCTATCATGTAAAACAAAAAACTAAGGTCCCCTCCTCCCCCAGGAGAACCGGATATGCTCCCTTGCGCTTTCACGTTAGTTACAAGAAATGCCGATATCAATATCACAATTAATGCGATTGATATCGTCTTGTTCAATTTATTATAACTTATCATTATTTATTCAACGTCGCATATATTCCAACCGCAACAGCCGCACCGGTAAGCACCTTGTACCAATTATCTTCCCAGAAATCCGGCTTGCTCCCCATCGTAATCTTGTAAACGTTGCCGTGCTCAATCGTTAACGTCGGATCAAGATCGGCATAGGCTTTGGCCTCATCAATTGAACCGGCCTTCTTAACTTCCCAAGTATCCTTCTTTAAGTCATATTGTACAACATAAATCGGCTTTGGAGTCAGGCCGATCACAACCTGCGGCTTATCAAGATAAGCGGAATAATTGTTGGTCAGGAACCGCTGAAAGCCTTTTAGTGACTGTCCCTCGACCGAAACAACGCCTAGCAACGGCAAAGAGACCTGCCCATCAGGAGAGACAGTCTGTTTGGTCTTTAGCTCCGGGTGATTGACAACCTCGAGCTCCAAAGTATCGTAGGGGCCAAGATGGTATTCGGAAGCAAATGACAAATTTCCAAGAACAATCAAATTAAGAACTATTAACGACACTGATACAATCTTTTTCATATATTCCCTCCTATTGCCTGATATACACTTCGCCGGAAAAGAGCGGTCGGCCGGAAGCAAGTTTAAGTTTTAGCTCATCGATCCTGACGTTTAGCTCCTCAAGCTGGCTGGTTAATTCAGCTAGCCGCGTCCCCTGCTTCTCTGCCTCGGCCCTATCGACCAGAACTTCTTTTCCAAGAGCGGTCAAGCCACCATCGTCAAGAGCCGCTATCTCGCCCCGAATCCTTCTGGCCTGGGCATTTAACCGGGAAAGTTCCGCCAGATTCCGCCGGTTCTTCATTTCATATTCCTGCGTCAGCGCCAGCTTCTCGATCTGCCGCCGGGAAGCGTAGGTCAGGACCAGATCGTTCCCCTTTTGCTCCATAACTTTATAGCTTCCTTCGCTAACCGGAATTTTCAAAGACATCTCCTCCGGCAAATGAACAACACCGGAAACCAGCCCCCTGGGAGGAATTCCGGCCAGAAGAGCTTCCCGGCTTTTATCCCTAAACTCCCGCCGTTCAATTTTGATTGGCTGGTCTGTCTTTTTGACCCGGACATGGGAAGTGAAGATATCGGCGGCAAGCTCATCGCTTAAAGTATAAATATTCCCTTCAAACAGAATAACCAGCCGCTGGTTGTTGACATCAAGCACCTCTCCCCGGCCGGCAATCGGCTCTTTGGTTTCATTCAAGACACCCTTAAAATCGAGATAAGCGTGCGTCTTGAGGGTTTTAAACTCCTGGATCGCCGATCCGGGAGTCGCCAGGAGCCAGCGCAAAGAGCTGGCTAAACCGAATTTGGATAAAGGGAACGCCAGGACCATTAAAATAACCAGGATAAAAAATACCAAAACTTCCGCTTTCGCCCCTGACTCCAACCTGAATTTTGGGTTTTTAGGGATAACATCCCGTCCGGGATCGGGCCAAAACATCTGGGAACCGCGGGGATTGAACATATCAAGGATCAGATGAGACAAGTAACTAATGCTAAACGAAGCAATCCATCTTGGAACTAAATCCCAAGCTCCAAAGCCCAAATCACAAACAAAGCTCAATAACCAAACTATAAATAGAGACAAGAAACTAAATACTACTGAAAAAATAACCCAGCCGATGAGGGAATGCGTGACGGTCCGATGGCCGTATCGCCGCTCAAGCGGGCCAGAAATAAAATAGAAGATCCGACCGATGGTGGAATTGGGGTGGTCAACATCCGGCATGATCGATCCAATGACGGCAAACAAGATAATCGTCCAGTGCAGGCTCCACTGAACGCCAAAGATCGCCAAAACGATCAGCGTCAGGAAGATACCAAAGATTCCATGAGTCGGCGCGAGCATATTAATCTCCTCCTATTTCATTTTGAACATAAAAACCCGCACCGTCGCGAGCAGAGCGGTGCCGAAACCGGCCAGAATGTACCCCTCAAAGCTGTGCATACCAAGAGCCACAAACCGGAACGCTATCACTATTCCCCAAAGAATGATGATCACGGGGGTCCAGTCGCGGAAATAAACTCCCGCTTCATGGTAAACCTCGCGAATAACCTCTTTATTGACCACCGGCCGGTGACTGACCTGATGGATCATATCGACAATCGCGACCGGCAGATGGTTGGACAAAGAAAGTATCCTGGTTTCGAGCATCTCGTAATCGGTAATGGAGAGATTCTGGGTCAGGTAGCGGATCAACTCTTTGGCCGCCTCTTCGCTCAACGGTTTCAGGTCGATCCGCTTGAATTTCCACCAAACCGATTTGAGCTTCGGTTTCGGCTCTTCGACCGCCGCCAGGATAGTAAACTTCTCGAGAAGTGTAAGAAAGTTCTCGATATCCGACACTTTCAGACTATCCAGGTTGTCGATAATCAGAATGGTTTTTTGAGCTTCAAGCGCACCGGTAATCTGCCCAACGATCTCCTTTGAAGAGGAACGGCCGTTTAGCTTATCACCCGGACAATTTAGCTTTTCATGTAATTGTTTGAGCAAGTCGCGCATCGGTGAAGGAGACGAGAAGTACAAGGCGCTGGGACCAAGCGCGTCGGCAATGTTTTTGAGAAGATGTGTTTTCCCGATCCCCACTTGGCCGGTTAAAAGAACCGACTGGCCCTTCTTAAGATGCCCCTTGATATCTTCAATTATCCCCTCTCGCCCAAAAGCTACTTCCGTTGGGCTAGGCAGGATCACCCCTTTGATACCGGTAAGCGGTTTGGCGATCTTCGGTTTGGTTGGAAAGAGTTTGGCCAGAAACTTCACCAGAACCGGGCGAGTATCGACCTCTTCCGGAACGAGGTTCACTTTCGGCGGCTCCTTTGCCGCTTTAATATAGCGGCTGATCGATTCGGAGTCGGTAATCCCAAGAATGGCGGCCGCCCGGTCGATCGAGACCTCTTCCCGGCAGAGACGGGCCGCGAAAGTGTGCCGGAGCATCTTGGCGTTAACCTTTTTGCCGATCCCGGCTTGGGCGGCATATTTGCGGATAAGGTGATCGACAGTTCGGGCAGAAAGTGCGTTGACCTCTCCTTTGGTAGTCGTAAACAACGCAGTGATTTGAGTATTCACTCTAACATTAGACCATTTGGCCAAAGCCTCAAAGAGCTGGTCATTTAATTGAATCTCCCGCTCCCTATTACCGGCAACCGCGAGTATCTTCTTTTCCCAATTAATTGAATCGGTTTTTAAGTTAACCAGCTCGTTGAGAAATATCCCGGTATTCAAAAAGAGAAGGACAATCGCCAGATCGCGAGTATCATCGATCGCGGACAATAGCGCGTTAATTTCGTTGGTCGTTAAGTATTCAACATTCCCCGGCATTGCTTACCACCTCTTGTTTAGTCCCGCTAAAGTAGAAAGCAAAATCCTTGCCAAAAGCTATTGGAACCAACTATTTCTTATAATACCAAGCTATTTTTACGGGATTATGCGAACTTTTCGGTCGATATGGCGAAATACCCCCAGGGATATTGCCGACTTTCCGTCACTCTCCCACTCCTCTTGTCTTGTTCCCGGGGGGCGGGGTTTTTCAAAGCGGAGGGAAAGGGAGGGGGTAAAGATGGGGGGAGCGGCTAACAAATGGTGTTGGCTTGAAAGGTGACGGAGCGGTTTGCGGTTAGCGGGGAAAAAGACCAGCTAAGCCCGCCAAACAGCTCTGGCTGGTTATTGTGGCGGGCGGTAGCGGAATGGTCTTGGGGTTGGTGAGCGCTGTTGTTAGAAAGCAGTAGCGACGGTAAAAGATCCAACTATTGGAATGGGGTCTTAATATAATCAATTAACGACCGATATTTTTTTATCTCCTGCTTAATATGGGTGTTAAATCAAACTGAAGGAGCAGGAACGCTGATCATTAATCATGTCGCGAAGAGCTTGAGGCTTCTTCTCAAAGGCTGAATAAATGAGTTGTACGCTGGTTTTGTTTGCTAAGGAAGAGAACGATGCTGTTCAGCAAATAAAAGCAATAATGAGCTATTAGCGCTTTATAGCAGGCAGTAGCAGCGCGCAAGGTAAAAATATATAGGGATGTTGCGATCTTAGCCGGTAGCTTGGTCAGTTAAAGAGGGCTTAAAGATGAGTTCCAGGTCGAGTTTGGGCTTGAGGTAAACTTCCAGCCAGAAGGCATCCGTAGGTTTTAATGAAGTATTTCCCTATCATCTCAATGATTTTATCATAAAGGAGCTAAAACATCTGGTAATCGCCCTGCAAGGCGAAGCAGTCGAGCCTGGAAAAAACCGGGATCGGCCATTCAAAAAAGCGCCTGGCCCGGGGCGGTTCACCGTTAAGGACATAATAAGCACAATTTTCTGAACGTTTGTCAGAGTATCGGACAAACCAACCGTAGAGTCCAAGGTCTTCTACC
>JBAZMB010000039.1:0-11287 GCA_041649975.1 Candidatus Margulisiibacteriota bacterium
GGAAAAGTTCGCCAGCGCGGGCCGGTTCGTAGGCGACCGGCCGGTCGAATTTGAAAAGCTCTTTAAGAAGCGCGAAGATCTGATTGACCGAGGTCCCCTGCCCGGTCCCCACATTATATATCTGGTTTTCCCCTTTATTTAAAGCCAGCAAGTTAGCTTCCGCCACGTCGCCGACGTAAACATAATCGCGCAACTGGTTGCCGTCGCCATAAATAACGGGAACTTCACCTTTCAGCATTTTGCCGCAAAAGATGGCAATAACCCCCGCTTCTCCCAACGGGTCCTGGCGCGGCCCGTAAACGTTGCCGTAACGCAGCACGGTATACTTCAAACCGTAGAGTTGAGAATAAGCGTGCAAATAGAGTTCCACCGATCGCTTGGTAATGGCGTAGGGCGAGATTGGCTCGATGGCGTGTTCTTCCCCCGCCCCGGCCGTTTCCGGGACCTCCCCGTATAACGCGCCGCCGGTCGAAGAAAAAAGGATCTTCTTAACTTTAGCGTCGCGGGCGGCGTTAAGTAGATTAAGCGTTCCTAATTCGTTGATCTCGGCGTTATGGATCGGATCGGCGACCGATTTACGGACATCGATCTGCGCCGCCAGATGGTTAACCACTTCGGGGTGAAAATCCTTAACTACGGCCTCCAGGTCGCGGTCGCGCAAGTCTTTCCGGAAAAAAACTGCTTTAGGATTGAGGTTCCGCTCCTTGCCGGTGGAAAGGTCGTCGAGAACGGCAACTTCGTGTCCCGCTTCAAGATAGCGGTCAACGATATTGGAACCGATGAAGCCGGCGCCGCCAGTGACCAGGATCCGCATCTAGCCGGCTCGTTTCTTGGTGAGCAGCTCCTGATAGATCCCTATGACCTGCTGCACAATGGTCTTCCAGTTATATTTAGTCTCGACTTGTTGACGACCGTGTCGCCCCATCGCTTTGGCTTTCTCCGGATCGGCCAGGATCTGGCAGATCGCGTCGGCCAGCGCGTCGGGATCTTGTTTCGGCACCAGTAAGCCGGACTTGCCGACATCCATGACGGCGTTCGGGCCCGGGATATCGGAGGCAACGATCGCGGTGTAGTTGGCCATCGCTTCCAACTGGACGATGCCGAAAGCTTCCAGCCGATTGATCGACGGGAAAATATAAGCGATGGAAGTATAGTACAATTCGACCAGCTTTTCGAAAGTCGCCGTGCCAAGGAAGGTGATCGCCGGACCGACGTTCAGCTGGGTGACCAGGTCCAGGATATGGGCTTTTTCTTCCCCGTCGCCGCAGATGACCAGCTTGGTGTCCGGATATTTCGCCAGGACCTTGGGCATCGCTTTGACGAGATAGTCGCACCCTTTGTTCCCCGCCAGGCGGCCGAGGAAAAGGATCTGCCGGGAATTTTTCTTGTCCGGCGTCAGATTGAGCTTCTTCTGGATCTCGTCGATCTTATCGGAAAAGATCCCGATCGGGATGACGCGGTGAGGCACATTCTTCATGACCGGGGAGCTCGACGCGTAGGTCTCGGTCGTATTGTAGATCGTATCCGCTTTGGCCAAGAGCATCCGGGCGTAAGCGTTATTGGCCCCTTCAAACAGCGGCACGAGCCATTGCGGAACGGGGACGCCGAAATACTTTTCCGAAACGGTGACGTCGCAATGATAGGTCACGACCAGCGGTTGTTTGATCTTGCCGGCAACCGAGCGGAGAAAACTGAACGCCGGCACGTGAACGTGCACGATGTCGAACCCTTCCAGCATTTTCAGATTGAACTGGGTGCTGACCGGCAGATAACTGAACATATCGATCGCGTCAAGCCGGATAACTTTGATCCCTTCCGGTAAAGTTTCATTGGACGGGGCATTTTTCGCTTTTGGCAGGTTGTTGGTAATGACCGTGACTTCGTGGCCTTCTTTGATCAGCGCGGCTGAAAGGTCCCGGACATATTTTTCGGTACCACCGGTGTGAGGGAAAAAATAAGGGGAAAGCATTACGATCTTCATAATTTAACTCCTTTTCTCCAGGCGTCAAACCTGGAATAAAGCCCCAACCAGTAGTAACGATCCGGTCTTTGGCTAAACGATGGTAACATATACGGCCAACGCATGCAAGACGAACAGACCGCTTCCCGGCCCTGCCTGCCGCCGCGATTATAAAAGCAGGGAGCAACGAACTCTCCGTCCGGCATGACCGTCAAAGTAGACTCTTGGGCGCGGCAGCGCGGCAGAAGCAAATTGTTCCCGCCCTGCCTGATAAATTCGATCGCCGCCCGGTTGACCAGGACATTTTTCCGCTTCGCGTAATACAATATGTAATCAAGCGTTTCCGCCGCGAACCCCTGGGTGCCGTAAAAATCATAAACCGGGGAAAGATTTAGAAAAACATTTAATTTCTGGGCCAGGTCAACCATTTCCGGCAGGAAACGGACGCTGTCCCGGGTTAAAGTAAACTGAATTATAACGTTCTCCCCCAACCCCCTGGCAAACTCGATCGCCGGAATAACCTGGCTAAAACACTCCACGCCCCGGCTGCGGTCGTGTTCTTCCATGGTCGGATAATCCAAAGCGAAAAAAATAGCGTCAGCCAGCCCTTTGAGCTCGTTTCCCCTCTCCTGATATAAGATCCCGTTGGTCATCAAGCCGACCCGGAAATTCTGCCGGCGCGCCTGGCGAAGAATATTCGGCAGATCGGCCCGCAGGAGCGGCTCCCCTCCAGTAATAAAAAGTTTTTTACCGCCGCGGATCCTCAGTTCCTTAAAAACCCGGGCGTGGTCGGCGGTCTCCTGGTATTGTTCTTTATCGGTCCAGACCCGGCAGAACTCACAGGCGTCGTTGCAGTCCAAGGTTACGTAGTAATGGCAGGTCTTCATGCGAGCTTCTTTTGGCGTTCGATCTCGTCCCTGATCTTGAGGAGCTCGATCGCCGCTTCTTTTTCCTGCAGCTGGATCTCCAGCTTAATGGCGACCAGCTCGGCCTCGGCTTCCTCGTTCCCCCGGTATTTATCCCAAGCTGCCTGCCAGCGTTCCTTGGCAGTCTTGATCTTAGTCATGACCTTGCGGCGCAGGCACTCAAAAGAGAACTCCAGCTCAACGACCCCCATTAAACACGCCTCACTTTGGGGATCAAAATCCCGGCGACCCCCACCGCCAACAAGACCCAACCTAAGACCGCCATCGAAAAAGTTATCCCTGAGAGGTCGGCAATCCAGCCGAAAAGGACGACCGGCAGCGTAAAAGCGGAATTGACCAGCATGTTCTGGACGCCAAAAACCCGGCCCCGGATCTGCCGGGGGATCCGATGCTGGAGGATGGTTTGAATGGTCGAAGTAATGTAAATATTGCCGACCCCGAGCAAGGTGATCAGCACGAAAGCCAGTTGCAGGTTCTTGACCATCGCCAGCCAAACGATC
Organism: Candidatus Margulisiibacteriota bacterium; assembly: GCA_041649975.1. Lineage (GTDB taxonomy): Bacteria > Margulisbacteria > WOR-1 > O2-12-FULL-45-9 > XYB2-FULL-48-7 > XYB2-FULL-45-9. The sequence goes on from JBAZMB010000039.1 coordinate 3,387, forward strand.
AAGCCGCCGGAAAAAAGAAAGCTCAAGGTAACGATCGTCCCCATTTTAAGATAGTGCCTGGTCCGCTCCAGCGTGAACATCCCGATCAGCATCCCGACGCCGACGGCGATGATCAGGTAACCGAAATTCCGCTCGCCGATCTTCAGGACGTCGCCGGCGTAAGAGATCGCCAGCAAAGATAAAGTGGCGATCGCCGCGGCAGCGGTAAAAAGCTGAATGAGGGCGAACCGGACGACCCCGTTCCGGCGAATGAACTCAAACCCGACCACCAGGTCTTTCCAAACGTGGCTTTTGGCGGCGACCGGGCGGGCTTTGATCGGGATCAGCAGGATCGCCGAGGCGGAAATGAAATATAAGACCGCCGAAATGATCAAGGTATTCTTTTCGGCGAAGAGATTGACGATGGGGGCGCCAAGCCCGAAACCAACGACCGAGGAGGCCATCCAGGTCATCATGAACAAGGCGTTGGCAATGATCAGGTTTGGTTTGTCGACCAGTTCAGGGATCGACGAAGTTTCGGCCGGCGCGAAAAATTGCGCCATGGTATATAAGAGCAAACTGATCAGGAAGATCAGCTGGAGCGGCGCGGCCAGGAACGGGATGATCAGCAGGGTCAAAAGACCGCGCAAGAGCGCGGTGACGATGAGGATCCCCTTGCGGTCGAGACGGTCGACCAGCACTCCGGCCCAGGGGCCGACGATGACCGACGGGATGCCAAAAGCGAGCAGCGGCAGGGAAACGCCAAGGTTGGAACGGGTTTGCTGGTAAATGATGATCATCAAAACGTAAACGAAGATCCGATCGGCCAGCTGGGAGGTTAACTGCCCCAACCACAACAGCATGAAACCGAAGTTGGAAAAGATCGCCCCGAAACCGGTTTTTGTTACCATTCCCTGATATCTCTCCCCACGTGATCGCTAATGCAGTATTTCGGATCAAACCCTTCGCGGTAGATCCCTTCGATCCGCATAAAAGCTTTTTCAAATTCTACCACAACTCGCTGTGGATCGGCTTTTTCTTTTAAGCGGCAAAGACCGGTCAGCAGGAGATCGAACAACTCTTCGTTCGACTGCCCTTCCGCCGTCGCCGCGTCGATGATCCGGAGAAAATAGATCCCCGCTTTCAGTCCGGCTGGATCGTCCCGAACGATCTGGAACGATTCGAGGACCTCGCACTGCGAAACGATATCAAGCGACCGTCCTTTGGCCAGCAAATAATCGGCGTAGCTAAAAGTTTCGACCCGCCCGCCAAACCGGGACGGGACCCGCCGCGCTCCTTTGGCCAGGACCCTGATCTTGCCGTGTTCGCGGGTAAAAAGCGTTACCAATTTATCCGCCTCGGCGAACGGCTTGTTCTTTATGCTGATCGCTTTTGCTTTATAGGCAGGCATATTTTAAAAGTTGTTCCTTCTCCCAGGCGGCTGCTGGCGGCGATCTCCCCGCCATGGTCCTTAATGATCCGGTACGTGACCGCTAAACCCATCCCGGTCCCCGTCCCTTTGGTCGTAAAGAACGGATCAAAAACATGAGACAGCTTTTCCTGGGCGATCCCTTCGCCGGTATCGGAAATTTCGATTGTCGCTTCTCCGCCTCCGGCCAGCCGGGCGGTCAGCTCGCCCCCTTCGGGCATCGCCTGGATCGCGTTAAGGATAATATTAAGCAACGCCTGCCCAAGATGGCCGGCATCGGCTTCCACCAGCACAGGTATTAGTTTGAGCCGGACCTTGATCCCCTTTTGCTGGCATTCGTTGGCCAGGAGCTTAAAAGTATCGCTAACCAGCCGGGCAAGATCTTGCTCGCGAAAGGTCATTTTAGCAGGCCGACCGAAGGCTAGCAAATCGTCGACCAGTTTATTGATCCGGTCAAGCTGGCGCGGCACGATCTCGGCGTAGTCCATGATGAACTCGCGGTCTTGCAGGTTTTCCGGCAGGACCTGGGTGAGCCCTTTGATCGCCGCCAGAGGATTTTTTATCTCATGCGCCATACCGGCGGCGATCGTCCCCAGCGACGCTAGCTTATCCGCCTGCAAAAGCCGCTGGAACAGCGTCTTATTCTCGGTCGAAAGGTCCGAGATCTTTTGCCGGTAATAGAATTCTCCCCGGAAAAATAACCGGTCAATGAATTTTTGGACCAGGTCGCGCAACGGCTGGAAAATAAGGACCGAAACGAAAACGACCGCCGACAACGCGACCCAATTGTCGGCGTGGGCCAACTGGGAAAAATATTGGCTGAAAATGATCAGCCCTAAAACGTAAAAGATCGTAAAAAAAACGGTCAAAAAAGAATAGACCAATCCTTGAAAAATAACGACATTGATATCGAACAGATTATGTTTAACGATCGCGTAGAGGATTAACGCCAGGTAGATCGGCATGAAGTAGTGGCTGATGACCGGAAGGTCAAGATTAAGGATCGGAAAGAAAGCCGTCATGCCGCCAATAACCCCAATGATCGAAGCGAGCAGGACATATTTAACTTGGTTCTTTTTCTCCTCCCCGCAGATCCGAAGATAACTAAAAAGTTTGATAAATCCGAGCGAAAAGAACAAGAGGAGATAAAACCCAAAGTAAGGATAGACCGGACCCGGGACCGGATAATAACGAAAATTAAAAACCGGCGCGACATCGGCCACGAAATACCGGGTCAGGGCCAGGCCAAGAAGAATCGCGCCCGCGAACCCGGCCAGCGCCAGTAATTTTTTCTCCCGCTCCAACCATCCGGTAAAAGCTAAAGCAAACCACAGAAAAGAGACCGGGGTCAAGACCGCGGCGGCAATATTTAGCCTGGTCCAAAAAAGGACCGCCTCCCGACCGGCCACGACTGCCCCCATAAATTGCGCGAAACACCAAACGGCGATCGCCAGCGACAAGCAAGTTAAAGGAACTTTGGTCTTATCTTTACTTAAAATAAAAGCGGCAATTCCAAGAAAAAAAGAAGCGATCGCGACCAGTAAAATTGACCAGGTATTAAAGTCCATGGTAGTTATTTTAGCACACCCGTTGGCTTTTGCGGGACTCCTGGTTCTTGCCCATATAAATAAGCAGATTGACGAGTTCTCGCCACTCCCTTATCATTATATATACAGCAGGTGAAGGGATCGCCCCTGGCAATAAGATTGCTTTACTCATAACAAGCTTACTAAAAGGAGTTCAACTGATGAAAACCTATTCGATCCTGGCCATCGATGACGAAACCGACATGCTTAAGACCTATGAGTCGATCCTGAAGAAAAAGTACACCCTGACCGTTGCCGAATCGACCGAGCAAGGAGAAAAGCTCCTAGCCGAACAAAACCCAAACCTGGTCTTGCTCGACCTGCGGCTGCCGGGGATGGATGGCCTGGAGTTCCTAAAAAAGGTCAGGCCCCTTTTCCCGGAAACCGAGATCATTGTCGTCTCCGCCTCCCGGGACATCGCCGACGCGGTTGAGGCGATGAAACTCGGCGCCCTTGATTATATCCCCAAGCCCTTCGAAGTCAACGAACTCCTGGTCACGATCGAAAAAGCCTTGGAAAAACACGCGTTGATGAAAGAGAACCTCTATCTTAAAGAAATGCTTAAAGAAACCACCTCCTACTGCAACCTGGTCGGCCAGAGCCAAGCGATGAAAAAAGTTTTTGCCACGATCGAGAAGGTCGCCCCGACCGACAGCACGATCCTGATCAACGGCGAATCAGGGACCGGTAAGGAACTGGTCGCCCGGGCAATCCACCAGAAGAGCCGGCGGTCGGCTAAGCCGTTCGTCGCCGTCAACTGCGCCGCCATCCCGGAGAATCTTCTTGAATCGGAGCTTTTTGGCCACGAACGCGGCTCTTTTACCGGCGCCCACGAACGAAAGCTCGGCAAATTTGAGCTGGCTGACGAGGGGACGCTTTTTCTGGACGAGATCGGCTGTATGTCGCCGGCCATGCAATCCAAGCTTCTCCGGGTCCTGGAAAACAAGGTCATCGAGCGTTTAGGAAGCGAAAAAGGGGTCGAGGTCGACGTCCGGATCATTTCGGCGACTAATATCGAATTTCAAAAAGCGATCGAAGAAGGAAAATTTCGCAGCGATCTCTATTACCGCCTGAACGTTATTCCGCTCCCTCTTCCTCCGCTCCGGGAAAGGAAAGAAGACATCAAATTACTGGCCGAATATTTCGTTAAAAAATTCAATAAAGAGGTCAAGAAAGAGATCAACGGCCTGGCTGAAGCGGCGCTTAATAATCTGCAAAAATACGACTGGCCGGGGAATGTCCGCGAACTGCAAAACATTATTGAGCGGGCGGTCGTCCTCTCTTCCGGCCGGCTGATCGAGGAACTCGACCTGCCGATCGCCGACCAACGGATCGTCCCCACCCTGGCGCCGGGAGCGAACATGATCGAATCGCTCGATCAATACGAAAAAGAAATGATCGAGAAAGCGCTGTTGGAAAGCAATCAAAACCGTTCTAAAGCGGCCAGGTTACTGGGGATCCCGCGTTCAACCTTGAACTCCAGGATCGACTCGCTCGGGATCGCTAAATCTTAACGGTCTTCGCGCCGAAGATCCCGTCGATCTTGGTAATCTCCGTTAAGGCCTTGTCCGGAACGGCGCTGTCAACGTTAATGACCATGACCGCCTTTTCCCCGACTTTGACCCGGCCGACATCCATCGCCGCGATGTTAATGTTCTGCTGGCCCAGGAAATTCCCGATCTTACCGATCATTCCCGGCTTATCGATATTGGAAAGGATCAGCAAATAACCTTCGGGGACGGCGTCGACCCGGTACCCGTCGATCTCAACCAATCGGTCGCCCGCGCCAATAAAGATCGTCCCGCTGACGGAGCGCTCACCTTTCGGCGTGGTCACTTTAACTTTGATCAGGCTGGCAAAATCCTTGGCTTCTTTGCTCTTGCTTTCAACGATCTCGATCCCGCGATCTTTAGCGACCAGCGGCGCGTTGACAAAGTTCACGACCACTTCCAGGATCGGTGAAAGAAGGCCTTTCAAAACGACCGTAGTCAGGGGCGAAACATTGTTCTCGGCCACTTCGCCGGAGTATTCGACCGTCACCTTGGAGATCGGACCGTCGGCCAGCTGGGCCGCCAAACCGCCCAGCTTTTCGGCGATGCTCATAAACGGCCTAACGGGGGCCAGAAGCTCCGGCTTCATCGACGGTATATTGACCGCCGAGCGGGCCGCCCCGCCCTTGAGGACCTCGATGATCTGCTCAACAACGTCAACCGAAACGTTGATCTGGGCTTCGACGGTCGAAGCGCCAAGGTGAGGCGTGACGATAATATTATCCAATTCAAAAAGCGGGCTCGATTCGCACGGCTCTTTTTCGAAAACATCGAGCGCGGCGGCGGCGACCTGCTTGCTCTTGAGCGCGTCGTAAAGGTCCTTTTCATTAATGATCCCGCCCCGGGCGACGTTGACCAGCCGGACCCCTTTTTTCATCTTGGCGATCAACTCGGCGTTGACCAGGCCCGCGGTTTCCTTGGTTTTCGGAATGTGGAAAGTGATAAAATCGGCCTCTTTAATGACCTGATCAAAGCTTTTCAGTTCGACCCCCAGACCTTTCGCGTACTCTTCGGTCACGAACGGATCGGAAGCAATGACCTTCATTCCCATACCGAGAGCGTAAGAAGCGACCCGGCGGCCGATCTTACCCAGCCCGACGACCCCTAAGGTTTTATTTAGGACCTCGACCCCTTTGAAAGATTTCTTGTCCCAGACGCAGGTTTTCAACTTGCCATGCGCTTGCGGGATCATTCGAGCCATCGACAGCAGCATCGCGAAGGTGTGTTCGGCGGCAGCAACGGTATTCCCTTCCGGCGAATTGACGACGATCACGCCATTCTTGGTCGCGGTCGGCAAGTCGATATTATCGACCCCGACCCCAGCCCGGCCGATGATCTTCAGTTTTTTGCCGGCTTCGATTATTTTGGGGGTAACTTTGGTCTCGGAGCGGACGACCAGGGCGTCGTATTCAGGGATGATCTTCACCAATTCGTCTTCGGGGAGGCCGGTCTTCATCTCGGCTTCGATCCCGGCGTCGCGGAACATTTTCAAACCGATCTCTTCCAACTTATCCGATGCTAATACCTTCATAAAGGGGCCCTCCATTCATAAGAAACATCTTTTAATTATTATAACACGAGAGGCTATTTTCGGGAGCGCTCGTCAAAGACGACCAGGTATTGCTTGCCCAGCTCTTTACCTTCGCCGATTATCTTGATAACGTAGACCCCGTTGGCCAACGGCTGGCCGGAAAGGTCGGATATCCCGCTGAATTCGATCTGGTTGTAGCCGGCATGGGCGGTCATTCGGCGGTTCCAATCGGCCCCGCGACCGCCAGGGCCAAAGATCACGATATTGACGTCGCTGTCCTTGGAAACACTGAAGGCGACCATCACCCCTTTGCCGGCGACCGGAGGATAAGAAGGGGAAAAAGTCCCCGGGGTCACGACCAGCGATTCAACCTTGGCCGGACCGGTATCAACGGTCAACTCGTAACTTTTGGAAAGCCGGCGGTCCTGGTTATCCCTGGCGTCAACCTGTAAAGTATGGGTGCCGGGCGATAATTCCGCCGGGTCATAACGCAAGGTCGAGATCAGGGTCGATTCGGGCGAAGTCGGATCGACAAAAGAGGCCCGATTGTTATTGTTAATGACAACTTTATTGTTGAAGGTCACGGCGATCGAGTTGAGGTCGATCCCCAGCTTATCGGAAATCACCAGTTTAAATTTCGGCCGAGCGTCGATCTTATCGGTCTTGGTCAGGACCACCCCGCTCTCCCGGTTATAGGTCACGATCGCCAGGGAAAACTCGCCGGTCTTAACAAAGGCTGGCGGGTTGGGGACCGAGAAAACCAAAGGAAAGAAAAACCCCGGATACAAAACCGCGGTCGTCCCGCTCCCCCCCGACTGGCTAACGATCGCCGATTTCGACTGGAGAAGATAGTTTCCCGAACTGCTTTTGCGGCCGCCGGAATCAACAATGTTCTGCGGCAGTTTGTAGTTCTCGCTCTGGGCGGCGAAAAGTGAAACCGCCGATAATATAAGGACTGTCCCTATCGTGAACGCTCTGCGCATTGTTTACTTAATTTTATCCTCTAGAGCTTTAAGCCTGACTTTTAAGGCTTCGATCTCTTTATTTTTCTCCTGCAGGACCTTGATCAGGATCACGCCGATCTTGTCATACGCGACCGATTCCGGCGAACCATTTTGGTTCAAGGCGACTAATTCCGGGTAAACCTTGACGACCTCTTCCGCGATCAAACCAAAATCCGGCTGATTGGGGGTCGCGGAAACATCGTTCCATTTGAAGCGGACCGGCCGTAAATTATCAAGTTTCGCGGAGTCGATCTGATAATCAACGATCTCTTTTTTATACCGGCGGCTGGAAGACTGCGGCACTATTTCCAGCGTGCTGGTAATAATCAGCGTCGTTCCCGCACCCGCTGGAGCCAAGTTGGTCATTTTAACTCTGCCGTCAACAAGACAGGCAACGGCGCCGGTCGTCCCCGTAACATGAAGCTTAGCTTGCGGGTTATCGGTCCCAACGCCAGTATTGCCGGCTAATTGAACCCGCCCAGTTCCGGTTCTTAACGCATAACCGGTACTCGAAGAGCTTGCGCCGTAAAGGCCGGTCCCCCCATTGCCAGCCGAAGCAAAAACGGCATAATCATTGGCGGTTTGGGATTGAGCCGACACCGCGTAATTAATGCCCGAACTCGCCTCCGTTCGAGCAAAGATCGCCCGGCCGCTGTTAGCCTGGTTATTAAAATATCCGGCAGAACCAGCGGAACCCGATGAATTAGCGTAAATGCCGTAGCTATCGCTATCAACCGCCTGGGCATAAACACCGGCATAGGTCGGAATTCCCACATCTTCATAGCCAAGCACCCCATAAGTATTAGCTAAACTTGTTTTACC
>JBAZMB010000040.1:0-11067 GCA_041649975.1 Candidatus Margulisiibacteriota bacterium
ACCGGGTACATTCTTGGTAAAGAGTTAACCGGCAAACGCCCGCGGCTCCGCTATGATTGGGACAACGGGACGCTGCGCGGCTTACTTAAGGTTCGAAGTGTATAACAGGGTCGATAAGATGGCCAGCCCGGGTACGACCAGCATGAAAACCAGCGCTAAGTTGGCGTTGGCTAAAGTATTGCCATAGATCCAGCAGACCAGCGAAAGAATGACGGCGACGATCCAAAGAGTATTTTTATTCATTTCGAGTCCTCCTTACGATTTTTAAAAAATTCTTTGATTATTATAGCATGCTCCGCCAAAAGGTTAAGGCCGATCGTAGAGCTGGTCAAATTCCCGGCTGAAGGCCGAGACGATCTGCGCTCCTTTTAGGAAAAGCGAGTTTTCGTAATTGTTTTTTTCGGCGTTATCGGTCCAATTGTAGGAGCCGGTCGCGACCTCTTTGTCGTCAAAAACAGCGAACTTGTTGTGCATGATCCCGCGGCCTTTGCCTTTGATGATCTTGACCTTGAACCCCTTGTTGACCAGATAGGGGACTTCGGAATGTTTGCCTTTGGACTGGGAATAGTCGGCCACGATCTTGATTTCGACCCCGCGTTTTTTCGCGTTTTCCAGCGCCCAGACGATCTCGCCGGAGGTCAGGCTGTAGATCGCGATCTTGATGCTTTTCCGGGCGAGGTTGATCCGGGAGATGATCTTATCTCTTGTCCCTCCGTTAGGGGAAAAATAGACCGAGATCCCTTCCGCGGAAAGCGGCGCGGCGACAGCTCCGGGAGTCCAGATCCACAAGACAAGGACCAGCAGCGCGATTAGTTTTTTCATGGCTTGATCTTACTCTCTTTTTTTTCGGCCAGCAAATAAACCGCCAGGTAAAGGGAGAGCAGAATGAAATTGTAAAAGAAATCCTCCACCGGGATAGTCAACACTCTGACGCCCAAAATGGCGGAGGGATTGTAGATCACGACAGGAAAAGAGGTCAGGTAATAGTTGAAAACGACGAAGAGCAGAAAAGAGAGCCCCAAATAAACCCAGTAAAAAAGGGACGAGAGCATTTTCCGGGCAAAGTCGGCCGCCCAGATCAGCCAAAGGCCGGTGGCCAAAAAGACCAGCGCGCTGTAGCCGTGATGGAGCGATAGCAGCGCCAGAAAAAAACAAAGGATCGCCGTCCAGCGATAAGCCCGTCGGTTAAAAGGGGCCGGTCGGTCGGTAAAAAAATGCCGGAGCGATTCGTAAATAAACAAACAGCTGAAAGGGACCGCCAGGAAAAACAACCATTCCTCGATCGGTAATCCGGCCAGGGAAAACGGCAGGACAAATTGAGGGTTAAAACCCCAGTCCCCCCGCCGGGTGACCAGGCCGTCCCAAATGATAAAAAGCGCGCCGACCGTAACGGTGGCGATGGTCAGCGGGCGGAAAGAGCGGCGGTAGTAGCTGAACCAGGGAAGGGTGATAAGGATCAACGGGCAGACGATGATCAAAAGATCGATCATCAGGTAAGTGCTCATTGACTCCTCCAGGGGAGGCTTAGCGCGTTGGCGATGATCCGGGCCAGGATCGTGCTTTTTGCCGGCTTGACCACTCCTCGAAAAATAACAAAAGGGGTTTGGTCGATCCGGTCGGCGGTCCAGCCGTACATCTCGGCCGCGGTTTTTACCGGGACCAGATAGCGCCTCGGAATGAACCGATAGCCCCGCTGCGCCTCCGCTTGCCACTTCCGGTAGTAGGCGAGTTGGCCGGCGATAAAGGCGGTGAAGCGTTCCGGTTTGCGATGGGCTTCTTTTTCTTCCAGCGAATCGAGCTTGTATTTTTCCAGTTCGACGGTCGGCAAATAACGTCGGCCAAGGGCCTGGTCTTCTTTAAGGTCGCGGATAAAGTTGATGTACTGCATTGCCCGGCCTAAAGACCGGGCGAAAGGGCGGGCCGCTTCCGGCAGGCCGAGAATGGCGGCCATCATTAACCCGACAACTTCGGCCGAGCCGTACATGTATTGTTCGGTTTCTTCCATGGTGGCATAAATCTTTTTAGTGAGGTCGAGTTCCATGGCTCTGAGAAAAGCGTCGACCCAGGCCGGCTCGAATTGGCGGCGTTTCGCCAGCGAGACGAAGGCGTCGATGATCTCATTGCCGCTGGCCAACCCTTTACGAGCGTTAAAATAGCTCTCTTTAAAAACATAGAAACCGGTCCGATCCTGGGGAATGGTGTCGACGAAGTTGTCGGCCAGCCGGACGAAAGCGTAGAGAGTAAAGACGTCGTCTTTGACCGCTTTGGGGAAAAAGAGCGAGCTGTAGAAATAAGTCCGGCTTCCTTGCTTGAAGATCGAGATTTGCGATCGACTAGGCATATTGTTTGGCGATCTCCTGGCAAACGATCTGCGACGCGATCATGACCATCGGGACGCCGATCCCCGGATGAGTGTAACTCCCGGTATAATAAAGGTTCGCGATCTTTTTACTCCGGTGCGACGGGCGGAAGACCGCCGTTTGCCAGAGGGTGTGGGAGAGGCCAAGGGCGGTCCCTTTATAGGCGTTGTAGGCCAGCGTAAAGGCTTTCTGGGCGAAAACTTGTTGATAGACGAGGTGGTCCCTGATCTTTTCGCCGAGGAGTTTTTCGAGGTGGCTTATCACCCGGTCGCAATAATCCTGGCGGATCGCGGCGGTGTCTTCCAGCCCGGCCGCGACCGGGATGAGGACGAAAACATTTTCGCCGCCGGGCGGGGCGACGGTCGGGTCGGTTTTCGACGGGCAGCTGACGTAATAAGAAAACGATTTTGGCCAGGCGGGCCGGTCGAAAAGGGTCTTAAAATGCTCGTCCCAGGACGGGTCGAGATAGAGATTGTGGTGGAGGAGCCCGTTAAGTTTTTTATCGAGACCAAGATAGAGGAGAACGGCTGATGGTCCCATCTTCCGGCTGGCCCAGTAAGCGGGGGGATACGAGACCGCTTCCTCCGTCAGCAGGGAAGATTCGGCGTGCTGGTAATCGGCGTTGACCAGGACGATGTCGGCTTCGAATTCCCCTTTATCGGTGACGACTTTTTTAGCGACGCCGTTCTCGGTTACGATCCGGCGGACGGTCTCGCCGCAAATAATTTTGACCCCATGTTCGGCGTTGAGACTGGTCAGGGCGTTGACGATCTCGCCGATCCCTTTTTCCGGATACCAGACCCCGAGCGAAAAATCGACGTGGGACATGATCGAGTAGAGCGCGGGCGTGTTGCTTGGCGAGCCGCCGAGAAAGACGACGGTGTATTCCAGGATCTTGCGGATCTTGTCGCTGGTAAAAAACCGCTTGGCGAAGCGGTCGAGCCCTTCGAAAATATGGAGACGCGGGCCTTTGGTGATGATCTCCCAATTGAAAAAATCAAAGAACGACCGGTATTCGCGGTAGATAAAACTTTTCATCGCGGTCCGGTATTGGAACTCGGCGGTTTTCAGATAGCGATCAAGCTTTTTGCCGCCCCCCGGTTCGAGCCGCTCAAAGAGCTGACCGACCTTTTCCCGGTCGGCCGGAACGTCGACCTGGTCGTCGCCAAAGAAGACCCGATAGTTCGGGTCGAGCCTTTTTAAGCGGTAATAATCGGTCGTTTTTTTGCCGAAAAGGGCGAAGTAATTTTCGAAAACTTCCGGCATCAGGTACCAGGAGGGGCCCATATCAAAGGTGAAACCGTGGGTCCGCATGATCCGCGCGCGTCCTCCGGGTTCGGTATTTTTCTCGAGGATCGTGACCGTGAACCCGTTCTTTGCCAGCAAAGCCGCGGCCGATAGTCCGCCGATCCCGGCTCCGACGACGATTACTCTTTTATTTGCCATATCAGAGGGATTTTAGCGTATATTATTAGGCTTGGCAAATAGTTGACAACATGGATAATCGTAGTAGCATTAAGTAGCCGATTCGGGAGGAAAATCAATGCTGGTATTATTGGACAACGTGACCAAGAGCTACGCCAAGGGCGGGGTTCCGGCCTTAAAGAACGTAACTTTCGGGATCGAGTCGGGCGAAATGGTCCTGCTCTACGGTCCGTCCGGCGCTGGAAAATCGACTTTACTGAAGCTGATCGGCGGTTTGGAGAAACCGACCGAAGGAAAAGTCTATCTCGACAATAAAAATATTTCGCGGCTCCGTTCCGAGCTGCTGGCCGAGGTCAGGCGCCGGGAAATTGGGTTCCTGGCCGCGACGGAAATGATCCCGGTCTTTACGGTCCAGGAAAACGTCGAATTGCCATTGCAACTGCTAAAACAGGGGAAAGCCGGAGAACGGCGCGAACGGGTCAAACAGCTCCTGATCGAACTTGGGATTAATGATTGTGCCGGTAAAAAGATCGGCGCGCTTACGCCATTGCAAAAAGCGAAGACCGCATTGGCGGTCGCCTTGATCAAAGGGCCTGTTTTGGTCCTGGTTGATGAGCCGACCGCCCGGCTTGATTTAGCCTCCGGGCTGGAACTGTTCAGGATCATGGCCGAGATCAATAAGAAGAATAAAACGACTTTTTTAGTCGCCAGCGACGATCCGGCCCTGGCGCGGCACCTGACCCGGACGGTCAAGATCTATGCCGGGGTGATCGAGGGGGAACGCCAGCCGCCCGCCGGCTTGACCATGGCCAAGAACTCGGCGGTTCCGATCTATGACCTAAAAGCGATGCCGGATTCGGCGCTGCTGATCAACCCGGCTGAAGGCAAGAATGCTTAGCTTCGCCTTCCGGAACCTGGTCCGGCGTCCGCGCTTCTTTCCGATCATTTCGATCGCGGTGGTTTTGGCTGCCGCCCTGCTGGTCAATTCTTTCCTGTGCGACCTAGAGCACCGGCTGGTCCAAAACGAGATCGATTTCCGCTTTGGCCACGTTAAGCTCTATCCCCGTGATTACGATCCCGCCGGTTTTTCCCTGTCGAAGCTGATCGCGTCACCCGAAGCGGTGGTCTCTGAAGTGCAAAAAAGATTGATCGGTGCGGCGCCGCGGGTCCGTTTCCAGGCGATGTTGTCGAGCAATTCCGGCGATCTGCCGATCCTGGTCTACGCGATCGACTCCGAACGGGATGACCTGGTCTTTAAACTGCGGGAGAAAGTCGCGGCCGGCCGTTACTTGGCCGGAAGCGAAGAAGCGGTCCTGATCGGGCAGGGGTTGGCGTCGGTCCTTGGGGTTTCGATCGGCGACGAGCTTTCATTTCTGGCGCAGGGCCGGAACGGGGTTTTTCACCAGTTCAACTTTTGGCTAAAAGGACTGCTTAAGACCGGCGATCAGGAGCTGGACAATTCGGCGGTCTTTATTCCTCTGGCGGTCGCGCAAGCCGGTCTCGGCCTGAATCGCGGCGTGACCGAGATCTCGGTCCGCTTAAAGGACCCTAGCGAGGCTTTGACCGTTAATTTGGGCTCGGCTCAGGCGATCCCCTGGCAGAAAATGAACGGGCAATTTAACTGGCTGTCCGCCGGCCGCCGCGCCATCCTGACCACCCTGGCGGTCATCTGGCTGCTGGTCGTGCTGATCTCGACGGTCAATTATCTTCATCTTGCCAGGATATTGCGGGCGAAAGAATTTACTTATTGGCGGCAGCTGGGCTTGAAACGGCGGGATTTTGTTTGGTTGATCGCCTGGGAGATCGCGCTGACGGTCCTGGCCGGGATCCTGCTGGGCTTAATAATTGGAGGGATAGTCAAATGTTTCGGTTGGCTGTAAAAAATATTTTAAATACCGCCTGGGGGCTGTTGACCGTCCTCGGTTTTGCCGTGGCGGTCGCGCTGGCCGTCCTTTCCTGGTCGCTGGTCCGGCAGGTCGCGGACGGCACGGCGGCAAATATCGCTTATTACCGGAGCGGACATTTGCGGGTCGTCGACCGGCAGTATAACGACCAATTGTTCCCGCTGGCCAAAAGCTTTGCCAAATATCAGGAGATCGAACGGTTGGCCGCCCAATACCAGGGGGTAACGCTCCAGACCGAACGGATCAAGATCAAGCTGCTGCTGCAGAACCAGGGACGGAGCTTGCCGGCGCAGGGGATCGCCATCGACCCGACGAAGGAACGCCCGGTCTGGCGGACGCTGGCCGGCCGTCAGGTTGGCGGCGCGAAGGAGCTCGTTCTCGGCAAAGGGTTAGCGCAAAAACTGGGGGTCGGTCTGGGCGATAAGCTGACGATCGTCGCGCCAAACGCTTTTGGGGCGGTGGCCCTGTTTGACCTGGAGGTCGTCGGGATCTTTAATTCCAGCTCCGCTTCGATCGATGACGGGACTTTCTTTTTCCCGATAGCGGTGGCGCAAAAAGTTTTTGCCCTTAACGACAAAGTTTCGGAAGTCGTCATTTACCTGCGCGATCCCGCTTTTGCCGGTGAAGCGGCGGAGTATCTGGGTGATGAGCTGGAGCGGGTGGCGCCGGGCCGGTTTACCGTCATTCCCTGGGAAAAAGATGCCGCGATAAGCTGGGTCGAGAAGGGGCGGTTGTTGGGGCTGGCGATCAGCGGCTTGCTCCTGTTTTTGGGGTGCACGCTGCTTTATCATTTCTTTTCTTCCAGCCTTGCCGAACGGGACGGGGAGATCAAGGCGTTGAAGAAGCTGGGAGTCAAAAAAGGGGAGCTCGCCCGCTTGTTCTTTTATGAGGCGGCGATCATCGGCTTATTAGCTGGCGTGATCGGCGGGGTCTTAGCGCTGGTCCTTAATCAGGTCGCCTGGACGGTCCCGCTTGGTTGGGCTGGGGTTGCTTTTGTGCCGCGGGAGATCGAACCAGGTATTAAATGGCTGGACCTGGTTCTGGGCTTGGTCGGCAGCTTAGGGTTTTCTTGTCTGGGTATGCTGGTCCCGGCCTGGAGAAGGTTGCGATGAAAAGAATAATTATCGTCTTGGTCCTGCTGCAGGGGCTGGTCTTGGCCGCCCCATTATTGCCGGCGGAAAAGTTACCGTCCCAAATGACCGCCAGGCTGCGTTATCAAAGCGGCGGAGAAAAGCGGGTGGTCGATCTGGTCGTCTTTAATAATGGCGCCGACCGATCCCTCCTCACTCTGGAGAGCCCAGCCGAAAAGGGGGCCAAGTATTTGCGGATCGGAGCAAGCCTGTGGCTTTTTTCCGCTGACGCCGACCGGCCGATCAAGCTGACCGGCCACATCCTGGCCAGCTCGTTTTTAGGCTCGGCCTTTAGTTACGCCGACCTGATGACTGAGCGTAATCTTTCCGACTATTCAGTTGAGGTCGTGACCAGCGAGCCGGTCGTGATCAATTTCCCGAAGGGAACGGGGGAGGCGGCGGCCGTCTATAAATGCCAGGTCTTGTTGCTGAAAGCCAAAACCAGGCAGGCGTCGTATTTCAAGCGTCAGCTCTGGGTCGATCAAGCGTTAAAGATGATCGTCAAAGAAAAAATGATCTCGGTTTCCGGCCGGGTAATTAAAACCATCGAATACGGTGATTTCCGCAAATTTAAACGTGACACCTATCCCGCCTACCTTCGGGCCCGCGGCGGCTCAGCCTCCGGCGCCTATAGCGAGCTTTTCGTCTCCGTCGCCGAGTTCGATAAAGAACTCTCGCCCTTATTATTTAATCCCTAAAAGGAGTGTTATTATGATTACCATGACTCATGTCGCCGGAAAAGATAAAGGTCCGATCAAGCTTTATACGCTAAGCACCTGCGTTTGGTGCAAAAAAACTAAAAAGCTTCTCAATGAACTTGGCGTTGCCTATGCTTACGCCGACGTCGATCTGCTGGACGTCAACGAAGCCGAAGAGGCGCAAGCGGAGATCAAAAAGTGGAACCCGCCATGCTCTTTTCCGACTATGGTCATTAACAATAAAAAGTGCATCATCGGTTATGATGAAGGCAAGATCAACCAGGAGCTTAGCTAATGGCCGACCAGTCGCGGATCGATCAATTATTTAGTAAACTGAAGGGCGAAGCGGAAGCGGGCGGGTATCACCTCAACCCCGACCAAGCGTTCGCCAAGGATTTAGTGCAAGGGTTATTGGTCAACGAAGAGCGCTATGGCTACCAGGCCTGTCCCTGCCGGTTGGCGAGCGGGAAGAAAGAGGCCGATCTTGATATCATCTGCCCCTGTGATTATCGCGATCCCGACCTGATCGATTACGGCGCCTGCTATTGCGCCTTATATGTTTCTGAAGATGTCCTGGCTGGTAAAAAGAAGTTAACGTCAATTCCAGAACGACGGCCGACGGCTGATGTGAGAGCGAAACTGAAAGAAAAATCGGCGGTCAAGCTGGAGAATTTGTCTTTTCCGGTTTGGCGCTGCAAAGTCTGCG
The DNA here is from genome assembly GCA_041649975.1 of Candidatus Margulisiibacteriota bacterium. GTDB lineage: Bacteria > Margulisbacteria > WOR-1 > O2-12-FULL-45-9 > XYB2-FULL-48-7 > XYB2-FULL-45-9. The sequence continues at coordinate 8,224 of JBAZMB010000040.1, forward strand.
GTTATCTCTGCGCCCGCGAACATCCCCCGGAAGTTTGCCCGATCTGCAAGGCGACAAAAGAGCGGTTTGAACGTTTCCTCTAGAGTTCGTCCATGACGATGGCCTGTAATTCCCTGACCAGGGTATTCCAATAGCGCGGGGTACCGGTTTCGGGGAAGTTCTTGTTGAAGTCATTCTCTTTCGATTGGACCGCCAGCCAGGCCGCGTAGTGAACGATCCTCATTCCTCTTAAAGCGGGCGCCAGGCGCCAGCTGCCATCATTAAAGTTCCGGAAGGTGCGATACCCCTTAAGCAGCCAGGCCGCCTCATTAGGGGCCTTCTCCGGCTTGTCGGGAAGAAGAAGCCAGAGGTCCTGGGCCGCCGGACCCAAACAGCAATCGTCAAAATCGATGATGTAGATCCCTTCGCCCGGCCGGGAAATGAAGTTTCCCTTATGACAGTCGCCATGCAGGAGCAACGTTTCTTCCCGGTCAAATAACGGCTCGCTTTTGGCGATCAATTGTTCGACCGCTCCTTTTAACGGGGCGGCGAAATCGGGGAGGATGAACCCGGTTTCAATTATCGTCTGGAGATGCCGGCTGGTGACGACGCTGGGCCGCCAGGTCAGGCGTTTGGCGGAGGTTAGCTTTTCCCCGGTTTGATGGATCTTGGCGATCAACCGGCCGATCGTTTGCCACCCTTCCTGGTCGAATTCATCCATGGCGCGCCCCCACTTTTTTGGGAAGAGGGCGAAGTTGAATTGTTCATGGGTGAAGAGGGTTTGGTTGTTGATCGCGATCGGCGTGATCACTGACAGGTCGTTTTCCTGTAATTTAGCTAAAAATTCGTGTTCCGCCAGGATCGTTTCCCGGTCCCAGCGTCCGGGCCGGTAAAATTTAACGATCAACCGCGATTGGTCGGCTTTTTCCAACTCATAAACCCGGTTGATATAACTATTCCGTTTGATGCAGATATTGGATAATTCTTCGCCGATGGTTTTTTCAACCGTTTGAAAGATCAGCTCCGGGGTTAGATTCAGCCAAAGACTTTCCATAAGAGTATCTTAGCAGATTAAGAGGGGAGTGGGAATGCAAGATATTTGGCTTAAATATCGATAAATATATAGGAAGGGAGATGCTTGAGATGTCCGACTTTCCGGTAATAAAAGAAGAAACTGTTGCGCTCGATTTCGAGCCGCTTGGGCTTGCCAGCCATCATTTTGTCTTGCCGCATCCTTCCAACCTTCGCCGTTTTACGATCGAAAAGAAAAAAGGGCGGGCGATTCAGCTCGATCTGCATCAACCGCTAAAATCGACCCCTAAAGCGCCGACGATCATCCTCTTTCCCGGTTGTGCCGGGAATTCAAACGACCTGATCAACATTGCCCGCCGTTTTGCCGCTGATGGTTTCCTGGCCTGGACGGTCGATTATTCGGTCGGCGACGTCGCCCGCCAGGATTTCAGCGAGTACACGATCTCAGAGCTGGTCGTTGACGTCAGCTTAGTGGTCGATTTTGTCCATCAGTTTTCCGGGGTCGACCAGGCACAGCTCTTTATTGCCGGGCACAGCTTCGGGAGCTTTTCTTCTTTCTTATACGCCGCCCGGAACCACGATCCCCGGATCAAAGCGGTCATCGGGATCTGTCCGGTCTATGATGTTGTTGAGCTGGGCTTCAACCATTTCAACGAATTAACCCAAAAGTTTACCCGTTTGGGCCGGCACTTAAGAATTTTCGCCAAACGCTCCAAGCGCCAGCTTCAAAAAGTGGTCTTTTTCTTTTGGCGGCTGACCGGCAAGCTCTTTGTGATCAAGAGAAATGGGAGTTGGGCGGTCCTAACCAAGGTCTTTCTCGACGATATTATTGGGGTGAACAGCCGGGAGAAGGTTTTAGGGGATATAGCTGGAATTGAACAGCCGTGCCTGCTTCTTTACGGTGAAAACGATCCCTGGATCAGCGAAGATAACGTCTTGGAGATCTACGCCGACATCAAAAACGATCATAAAGCGATGAAGGTCTTAAAAGGGGAAGGGCATTTGCCGCTGGACGAAAAAGGAGCCGACCTGATCTATAAATATACGGTCGCTTTCCTTAAACAATACTGCCCGATCATCCCGGTCAAAGAGGCTTAACCTTTAAGGGCGCGCTTTTCTTTTTTTAAAGCCCGTTTTTCCTTGAGGGACAACTTCGCGACTTTCTTAACGTTCTTATTTCCGCCTTGTTCTTTGTTGGCCATAATTACATCTCCTTAAAACAATCCATCCTTGGTTTACAAATAAAATGTTATCATATCGAACCGCTTAAAGCTATAAAATGTTTCGGCTGAAACTTGTTTGTTCCCCTAAAATGCTTTATTATCTAGAAGTCTATTTATTCACAATGGAGGGGTCAAATGTCATTAATATATGTTTTGTCGATTGGTCTGTTCCTTATAATGTTGTTCTTTTCCGGAGTTAAAATTGTTCGTCCCACCCATCGCGGGCTGATCGAGCGGTTTGGCAAGTATCGAAAATTTGCCAATCCTGGCTTTCATTGGGTCATTCCGGTCATCGACCAAATGTACCAGATCAATATTACCGAAGTTATGATCAATGCCGAACCCCAGGAAATAATTACCAATGACAATCTCAATGCCAGGGTCGACGCGCAGGTTTATTTTAAAGTAAAAGAGGACGAAGAGAGCGTCAAGTCTTCCCAATATAGCGTCAATAATTACAGCTACCAGATCGTTAATCTGGCCCGAACGACGCTCCGTAATATAATCGGGACCCTTAGTTTGAAGGCCGCCAATAGTGAGCGCGGCCGGATCAATGAGGAACTGCAAAAGACCTTGAAAAAAGAGACCCAAACGTGGGGTCTGGAAATCG
>JBAZMB010000041.1:0-10983 GCA_041649975.1 Candidatus Margulisiibacteriota bacterium
TCCATTATTCCTTCAACATCCTCTTTAGTAAACACAGGATAATTCCTGTAATCCCGCTTCGGTTTAACCCACCCTTTTTCAATCCAGTAGTAAATCGTTTGTCGAGGCACTTTCAACAGTTTTGCCAACGCGGTAAGGGTATATATTTCTTGTTCTTTTTGCATGGGATTATATTACCCGATTTTGACAGTTTTTGTCAATACAATTCCGAATGAGGCCTGCAGTGCGGCGAGCCAAAGGAGGGGCAGAAGTAAAAAGCGAGCCGCGGGCAGGCCGTACATAGCTGATCTTGAAAAAAATCACGATCAAAAAGTGCCGAAACGCGCGCCCACATCCGCGCGTTTCGGCGATATTTTATGAACCGTTCGAAAAGATCAACTCCGAACTAAATAATTCACTAAATGAAAGGAAAAAATGCAACGATACTATATTAAGACTTACGGCTGGCCAGAAATCTAAGGTTTACCACATGTTCAAAATCTCCATGGAAGTCGTTTTTAAGCTCTCTTTAACTAACCAAGCTACCGGCTAACATCGCAACATCCCTATATATTTTTATCTTGCGCGCTGCTGCTGCCTGCTAAAAGGCGCTAATAACTCATTATTGCTTTTATTTACTAAACAGCACATTCCTTCTTCCTAAAAACAAAACACGCTCACAGCTCAATTATTTGGCCTTTGAGAAGAAACCTCAAGCTCTTTGCGCCATGATTAATGATCAGCGTTCCTGCCCCTTCAGTTTGATTTAACGCTCATATTAAGTAAGAGAAAACAAATAGCGGTCGTTAATTGATTTTATTAAAAACCACGCTTCCCATAGTTGGCCTTTTACCGTCGGGAGAACTCCCGCCCGCCGCCTCTTCGAGGCATTGCCTGCCTTCGGCAGACACTATCCCGCCAAAAGCAGGATGGCGGGCTTAGCTGGTCATTTTCCCCGCTAACCGCAAACCGCTCCGTCACCTTTCAAGCCACGAACCATTTGCTAGCCGCTCCCTCCATCTTTACCTCCTCCCTTTCCCTCCGCTTTGAAAAAAAGGGGTGGTAACTCGGGATAATGACCAAGCAAAAGAGCGGCAGAGGTAATATTCCGCCAAGGCCCGCCTATGGCGGCTTCTGGCGGGAAGAGACTAGAGGGCGTTACCAAATCCCGCTTAAAGAGATCCGATGAACATTGTTCGAGGAAAAATTTACGTCTTGAACGAACGCGTAATCGAGCTTAGCATGACCAACGGTAAAGCCGACGCCAGCGGTAAAGCCACTGGAGTTATACCCTGCCCGATAGGCAATACAGCCTTGCGCCCATTCAAAACCGGTCGCAACCTCCGGAGAATAACCTGATTTAACAGTTTGGCTGATATCAACCGCCACCCGGCTTTCGGACCAAGGAAGCCAGCTCAAGCCCAGCCGCGCCTTGGGCGGAACGTTTTCGACCGTCCCGGTACCCCACTGCTGGGTATTGATCAGTTCGTCGATCTTTAGGGCAAGGGTAAAGGAAGGAAATCTAGGCATCGAGGGACCAAGGCGAAGCATGATGCCAGGGGTTAATGAGTAGCCCCAACCGCTCCCACCACTGATCCCAAACATCTCGGAACTTAGATACTTGGCAGTTAGACCAAAGGCAATGTGGTCGTTTAGCTTTTTCCCGTAGGAAAGAAGGTAGGCGCTAGAAAAGTAGCTGAACAAGCTGATATTCTGTACTTCGTTGTGGATATCAACCTCGCTAGAGGTCTGGGCGATATTTCCCAGCCCGACCTGGATCCAGGAAAGACCGATCGTCCCACCCAGAGCCGGAGTCACGTAGCTAAGATAGTAATGATCGGCATCGGTCGAAAGTCTGGTTTGACTGCTGGTTATCTCCTGGCTACTAATAAAACCCAAACCAGCAGGATTCCAATATGGGGCATCGGCATTATCGGCAACCGCAGTGAAAGCGCCACCCATGGCGAGCGGACGAGCTCCCACTCCGGCATTAAGCACGGCAATGTCGGCACCAGATTGGCCGAGAGCGAAGACAGGAGAAAGCATTAAGCAGGCACTTAGCATTACAAATAATATTCTTCTCATTTGAGCACCGCAGCCTTGCCACGCCCGCTAATTGATCGATCACCTATTCGCGCGGTTATCTCGAACGGATAAATTCCGTTAACGACCAGATCCCCTCGCCCGTTCCGCCCATCCCAAGAGACATCGTTATACTTCTGCCAGACGCTCATCCCTTCGCCATTGGTCGTTCCGTCAAGTTCGGTCACCAAAGAACCGGTTATATCGTAAATCCTAATCCGCACTTCATCGGCGTCAGCCGAGAGACGGTAGCGGATCTTGGTCTGCTCCCTGTTCGGGTTGAACGGGTTCGGGTAGTTGGTCACCCCTACCAAGGTCAACTCCGGTTGGATTCGGAAGCTCCAAGTCTCCGAGGTCGCCGAATTGGTTGGAGAAAGTGCGGTCACCTTCCAGAAGTAGTCGGTATTCCGCTCTAAGCCAGGATCAAACTCATGGATGGCGTAGTTAAAGGCGTAGAGATTACTATCAGACTTATCTTGTGTCCCTGTCCCGGCCGCTTTACTAAAGGTCTGATGGTCGATCGTAAAGCTATCGTTCTTCGCAACCTCGACCCGATATTCGGTGGTATCCGCCTTATGGTGTTGCCATTCAAACGCTGGGCGGATGTTTTGGACATCCTGGCGATCTTTGGCGGGCGCAATTAGGGAGGGAGATTCGAGGGTGGTTGCCATGATAACGATTGACTTCCCAATCGCTGAAACACCGGCCCCATAAGCACAATCAACATCTTCAGAAGACATATACCAACAACGATTTGCAACCGCTCCATCACAAAGCATCTGCCCTGTCCGCGGGTTAAATACTTTCATCCAAGTATCGCCACCTGAATCTGTGACCACCGCAACCTCGCTCATCCCATCACCATTGTAATCTCCCGCGCTAATAAACGGAAAAGGAGAAGCATCGACAAAGGCCTTCTGATTCAATAATGTCCCCGATGAGTTATACACATAAGTATAATTAGTTTTTATCGGGCCTCCATAGTTTTGAATAGCTGTCACAAAAATATCATCAATCCCATTGCCATCATAATCACCACAAGCAACATTCCACAAACTATTGGGAGCAGCGAAAGAAAAAGCAGTCGCAGGAGTCGAACTATGAGGATGATGTATATATATATTAACACCGTTAATCGCAACTATTTCGTCATATCCATCACCATCAACATCTCCAGCCGCGATCCGGCCGCCGCAAACACTAAAGGCCCCACCCGGGGTCCCGTTGTTCCGATAAATATTTAACATTAAGCTGCTAGGGTTAGCGACAGCAATTTGATCATTCCCTTCTTTATTACCATCGAAATTCCCAGCAGCCAAAGAATAATTATCATTATCAGGAGTTAAGGGAATATTCCCGGAAAGTCCATTTGGATCTGTTGATTGTGGATCGTAAATAACAATCTTATCGGTCCCATCAAGCTGATGAACAGCCAAAAGATGCCTCCCTCCAAAATCAGTAAGGGCGGGATGGCTAATCCAATCGCGTGAGGTAGTAAAAAAGCTTTGGGTATAACTAGAACACGAACTATTAAACTTTACCGTTCGAATATCATCAACCGCCCCAGAATTATCATCAACAAAAACAATCTCGTCCCGACTTTTAACCCGCAAAGGAGAACGGGTGAGCGTCGAACTATTTCCAGCATTATCATAAGCATTAATTTCTACCGTATAATTACCCGGCGACACCAGCGCCCCACCGCTATTTCTCGCGTTCCAGGAAAAACCAGAGCCAACATTTGAAAAGCTGTTAATCATGGTCGCGCCAGCCTTAATTGAGGCGTTAACGAGCGTCGCGCCAGAAACCGAGGGAAAAATCATCATACTAGTTAAAGTCCCATCGGGAATTATCGCCCGGTGTTGGAAAGTAAGACTAATAATCACCGGGGCAGTTTTATCAACAACAAACGGATAGTTTGCCGAAGTTGCCGTATTATCCGCCAGATCAATCGCATAAATGTAATAACTATGAGGATCAAGCTCATTAATCGTCGATCCATCAGGTGACCAAGTAAAGCTATGTGCCCCACTCCCCTCCCAGTAATCTCTTATAGTGCCATCAACAAACAAATAGACATAGCAGTTTTCACTAACTGAATAATTAAAAGTTATGCTATCATCACTGCCAACACTAACTCCCGGACTAAATGGCCCATCATCACTAATGCCAGAAATAACCGGCGGCTGGGTATCGATCGTGACGAGGCCGGGGTTACTCCATACTCCCAAGTTGCCAGCATTATCGACCGATTGAAGCGAAGCATAAAAAGTCGCGCCGTTCCAAAGATCACGATTGGTTGTCCAGGAAGTAACATCCCCAACATAAGTCGAGGAAACAACGTTATCCCCACCCGCAGAGGTGCCAATCTTAATATAGTAACCCTTTACACCCGATGTCGCGTCGCTGACCGGCGTCCAACTCCAAAGCGGCCGCAATTGATTGTATGGGGTTCTCGGCGGGTTTGGCGGAGTACAAGTTACCGGTAAAACCGTATCTTTCTTAAGATAAAAGACATCGGTTAAAGTGGTTTCGTTCCCCGCCCGGTCAGCCGCCTTTACCGATATGTAATTGACTCCTTCCGCGCAATTGCTCCAATCAACCGGCCAATTATCAGTATAGCCCGCGGCACCGGTCGCGACTGCCGTCAGCGGCAGCCAGGCAGAGTACGAACTATCAGGCCGCCTGACTTGATAAACGACATTTAACAACTTTGACCCATTATCGGCAAAATCAACATCGTAAAGCGTTCCGCTCGAATTGGTCCAAGTATCGTTACCCAGCTGATTATCGGTAATAATTGGCGGAGTACTATCAACCGTTACCCATTTAGAGAATGGACTGCCGCCAGCTGGGTTACCGGCAAAGTCCTTCACTTCCACAGTAATTTTGTAAGCCCCATCCGCCGTCGGATCACCAGCCGCCAGCTTTTCTACTCCGGTCCCAACCCGCCCATCCCAAACTACCGCTTCCGGCGAAGCAGAATAGGCCGAAATATCTTTAACAATAGTCCTAACCAAATTATTCCCATTATCAAACACCTTTACGGTATAGGTCCCGACTCTCTTGCTTGGCTCCAAACCCATCGCTTCGATCCGTTCCGGAGCAGCCGCCTCCTCCGGAGTAATCGATAAATCGATGGTAAACCAGATTTTTGTCGAATTGAGCGAACTGTTACCGGCCGGAGAAAAATATAACGGATCAGGATTAATCCCGATCGTTTCCGGCTGAATCAAGTTTAAAACATTGTTCTGGACCCAAACCGTGCCACCCCATTTCCGTTGGGTAAGATTACCGGCCAGATCACGAACTTCAACAATGAAAGCGTATTTCCCCGGATCGGCAAAGCCATCACTATTGCTATCGATCGTCGTCGACTCCCCTCGCCATTGAACGTTGTGAGTCCCCTGATATTGCAAAACGTCATCGACAATAGTCGCCGCTCGGTTATCCTCCCGGAAATCACTCGCCGCGTAGATCGTTTGATCATTGGGAACGCGATGAACTTTTAAGGTGACATACCCGTCTTCACTGATCGAGTAGCGAAGTGTGGTGTAATTGGGCCGCCCGCCGGTATCGAGAGGATCGGCATTTGTATAAAATGGGCTCGGACTGGCAATGATATCGCCACCACCAGGGAGGGCGATACCCACAGTCGGATTAGTCAGGTCAATTATGAAGCCTTCAGTAGTCGAACTCGTTTGAACAAAGCACTCATTCCTGGCATAATCCTGACCGCTAATCGTGATGACCGCCGGACCTTCAATATCGCTCCCAACATTGTATCGATATTCATATTCATAACCAGCGGAAACTGCCTGCCCACTATAATAGGCACAATCGTTATCGTTAACTCGGACCATTGGATTAAACGGCAATTGCTCCGAAGAATCAAAGGTTATCGCCACGGTCGTTCCTGCTTTGGCGTATTTCCCGCCGCTAACCACTGAATTGATCTGGCTGAAGATCGGCTTGGTAGTATCAATTACAACATTTCGATTGAATATAGCCTGGTTTCCGGCCAAATCGGTCACTTCAATCGAAATAGCAGCCGTCCCGTCTGCTCCGGCATATGGGTCATATTTCGCCTCACATAAGCCACCCGCCGCAGTCCAATCGCCACCGGTAATCGCAAGAAGGATCGGCCCGCCGGGCTGGGAAACATAAACCTTTGTAGTTTGGAGCGGCTCGCTGACTCTAAACTTGACGCTCAATGGCCCGCCAATCGACGTCAGACTAACAGGATCAGGCGAGATGTTAATCTCGCTCACCGACGGGTTAGTCTTATCGACAATAAAACTCAAAGACTTGGCAATCCGGTTCCCCGCCTCATCAATCGCTTGAATAGAAACCACCGCCGGACCTTCTTTATCATCACCGATAACATTATATTGATATTGATAGTTTGCCCCGCTGGTCGTTTTGAGCGTCGTAAGTTTAACAGTCCCATCGCTCAAGATTACTTGAACTATCGGCGCCTCGGCCAGCTCCTCGGCAAACTGCAAGTTGATCAGGACCTCGCTCCCTATTTTCGCGTAGCTCGGGCTAACGGAAAAAGCGGTCGGCTCCGGATTGGTATAATCGACCGAGAATGGCAGAGTCTGATAAACTGCCGGAGAATCCAAACTATCAGTCGCCGAAATACGGGCATAATATGATCCGGGATCCAACTTCCGGCCGTAATTATCAACCCCGTCGTATGGATAAACATAGTTTCCAGCGCTTTGGGTAATCCCCTTTTCCCACAAGATTTCGCCGTTGGTCGACAGAACTTGAAGTTTAACTTGGCCCGGCTCCGGCTGATAATAAGTTGAATAATTAAAGACATATTGGAAATCAAGTGTGTCGAGAGTTCCGTCATCGTTCGGCGAGAAAACCGGCGTGCCCAAAGACAGACTGACCGTCGGCCAGGTGGAAACGACCAAAACACTGCCTCGTTTATCAATCGCTGTGCCAACCGAATCAAGCACCTTAATCTCGTACTGGTAATATCCATCTGCCGGTAATGGCCTTAGCGCGGAATATGGCATCCAGGCAAATGCCCATTTACCCGGCCATTGCGGCTCGTTATCAACCAAACATTGGTTGATCGTTCCAAGCGGGCTCAAGATATTAACCGTAACGGTATAAGGCGGGACCCCGCCGCTTAACGCGTATGAAACTTGGGTCAGATCGGTATGCCCGTCACCGTTCGGAGTAAAGGTCGCGGGGCTCACGCCATCCTCTGCAATCCGTAAGGCAGTCGGTTCGGTTAAAAATGTTTCGCTCTTTTTATCGTCACGATTCCCGGCAGAGTCTTCGGCAATAACCTCAAAATAACATTCCCCACTTGTTACGGCGATATATTCTTGCGCCCCCGCTTCTTTAGCTAAAGTCGCCACAGAAAGAAGCTCGCCGTCCTTACTAAAGACCTTAACGGTTACCATAGATTTTTCCGGCAAATAATATTTTAATGAGGCTGATTTAGCGGCGTAATCAATCTTAACCGGCTGGAGAGTTATAAATGGCGGAGTAGCATCGACCGCCAGATTAAATGAAGATTCCCCACTGGCTAAGTTATAATCATCGTAGGCCATAATCTTAACCTGATAGGCGCCATCAGGAACTTTCTTATCGTCACGGCTAGAGTGAGGCCCAACATATGAATCGCTATAACCACCATCCCAATCAACCGAATATTCTCCTTTATTTTTAAGCACCCCATCAATCAGAGTCTTAACAATCTGCTTCTCCCTTCCGATAACAACCACGCTAACTTTTAGGTTGTCTCTGGAAAGAGCGTATTTGATCCGCCCCGGCTCAATTGCCGGTGAAAAAGGATCGTTTTCTCCGTAGCCGTACTTAACCAATGACGGCTCGCGATCGACCACGATCAGGCCCGCTTCCGAAGTAACAAGGTTCCCTGCCCGATCTTCAGCCAAGATAGTGTAGCTGTAATTGCCTCCTATAACTTCACCATGTTCCCCCTGGCCGTTCCAGGGAAGCGACAGATAACTCCCCATCGATAACGGACGAAGCTCACGGAAAAGTTTGCCCTCTTCGTTGTAAACCATGATATTCGATTCGACCGATTCGGAAAAATGGCTCTTGAAGGTCGTCGTATCTTTCACGCCATCACCGTTCGGAGTAAATGGGTTTGGTTCGGCGGTAGCCGCGGAAATAACCGGAAAAACCGTATCGACTTCAATCGAGTTAGAGATGGTCGCCCGATTCCCGGCTTTATCAACCGCTGTGACTTTTAGCCAGTACTTACCATCAGGGACTGGTTGGCTGGCACTGTTCTTGCCTGACCAGGTAAGAGAAAAAGCATTCAGCGGCAAACTATAAGCAGTAAGCGGGATAGAAAGACCGTTACCATCTACAACCTCGACTTCAACCGTATTAATGCCACTGCCATAGTCACGAAGCTTGAAGTTGGCCGTTAAAAGGTCTTTTCGATCATCCCCATTGGGGGAGAAGGCGGGATTATCAATTTGGAAGTCATCGATCAGCGGGGGCTGGCTATCGACAACCACCTCACAGCTCCCCGTACCCATATTTCCGCAATCATCAGTCGCTCGTAGGGCAAAACTATAGTTACCATCATAAACCAGACCATCAACTTTGCCGTTCCAGACATATTCTCTTTCCATTCCTGTTAGCAAGCCCTGCTCTTTCCAGGGAGAGTCGATCAGTCGGCCATTCCGATAAGCCAAAAGATAGGCGTCAACCGTCAGGGAATAATCAGTCACGGTCATTTTCAATATAGCCGAATCGTTAATCCCATCACCGTTCGGTGACACATAGCCCTTGTCCGAAGAAATGAAAACCTGCGGCGGGCGACCGTCGATGACAATCTTAGCTTCCTGGCTCTTTTGATAATCACCGAAAGAAACGGTCGCTCTAATAAAATACTCACCATCAGGGACAAGCTCGGAAATATTAGCCGTCTCTCTGGAAGCAGTTTTCACCAAGCCGTCCCATAACTCATTGTGGATCCCCCTCTCGCGCAGTGAATCGCGAACTAACGAATGCGCGGGTTGGCTGGAAGTAAATGTATACAACTGGCCAATCTCTTCCCTTGAAGTATTAAGCAAGCTAAAAGTGATTCTTCCCTGCTGAGTCAACTCATAGCCGATTAATGCTGAATCGCCATTGCCATCGCCATTTGGGGAAATCTTGGCCGAACAGCCAAAGTCGTTCATCTCTCCCCCGATCTCCCAAACTAGCGGCCGGTCGGAATTAGCATCGGCAATGTAGAGATTTCCATCGTAATAGTGAATCCTTATTGGAACAGATCCCTTTTCTGATTGATATTCTTTAAGCTCTTTTCCTGACTGATCAAACTGATATATTTTCCCGTTCTTTGCGTCGGCAACATATAAATCACCGGATTCATTGGCAGTTACTCCAACCGGCAAAGAATCTGCCATGTCAACAATATCGGATGACTTTGCCGCGTCAACATTCATGGTGGAAACCATTTTTTTAGACATTTTTATGGCATATGCCGCGCCTGGGGAAGAAAAAGCGATATCCGTCGCTCCATCAAGAGAAGATCTGGTGTCAAACCAATTGCCATAAAAATCCACTCCATCAACTTTCTCTTGGCCAATTAACGCGGATACCGCCAATAAAACCCAACCAATTGGAGTCAACGCGACCGCCCCTGCCGCCGTCGCTGAACTGGCAACAATCGGAGCCAAATATGGGCCCGCTATAAGCGCTAGCCCGCCTTCTTTGCTCATTTCCCGAAAACCATAGCCCCAGTCCGGAGATTTCCAATAGTTGACCGCGCCTTCAACTTCTTTCGCAGTCAATTTATGATCGACTCGATAATAGTTCAACTCGCCATTTGGAGTTAATTGGTATTTTATTAATCGATTTTTACCGTCCGAAATTAATGTTGTGCCATCAGCCGCGACATCAATCCCCATTGGCAACAAATAACCTTCCGCCAGGCTTTTTTCTTCCTTTTTTATACTCGGCCCAGTCTTGACTAATCCCCACACATATTCCGAATGAACTTGTTTTTCCGCGTATAAGTTTAAGATATTGCCTGAAATTGAATATTTTTCCGCACCGTTAGTATCATAAACAACTACCCGGTTTGAATATGTATCAGCGACTAAAATATATTTCCCGTCAGGAGAGGATGCAATACCGAGCGGACAACGCAATTGCGCACCGCCAAAGGAATTAAAGGTAGCAACTTTTTTCCCGCTTGGGTCATATTTCTCAATTTTGTTATAACGACCGCTAAGAACGAACATATCCCCTGAATTATCAAATGTTATATCAGAAACAATTGGGCGAAGAAGCCATCCTGGCATTTCAGGCAAAGAAGGAGATGATACTTCGCTAGTTGGCGGGGCAACATAATACCCACTTTTATTTACTGATATTAGAGGAGAATACAGCTTCGTAATATTCCCCGCCAAATCAGTCATAACTATCTCGAAGCTATAATAACCGTCAGGGTAGGAGTAAGCATCGTCCCATTGAATCTGCATGGCTTCGTTCTTTCTCAACGAGGAGCTTGACGCGACCCTCTGCTGAACAAGCGAATAATCGCTGTTTTTTACCACGTTGACCATTAGGGAATATAAATCCTCACTGGGATTTATCTGGGTGGTGATAACCTCTTCGGGTCCTGCAACTGTGTTCTTTAACATTGTAAGCAACGCGGATGGTGGGAGATTATCGATTGTTATTTGGTCCGATGCTTCCATTGTCGAAACAAGACCAGTTGTTTTATCTTTTGCCGTAATGTTGAAGCTATAGACGCCCGCTGGTTTTCCTTTCCCCCATTCGGCACGGAGCCAATCCTGGTCGGGAATGTTTATTTCATCGGCTGGGCGGCCGAAACTGTCAAAGAAGGAGATCGTCCAATCTGACTTGTTTTTGGTTCGCGACTCAATGAGAACGTTCTGCTGAAGGTTA
>JBAZMB010000042.1:0-10546 GCA_041649975.1 Candidatus Margulisiibacteriota bacterium
CGGGCTCTTTGTCCCCTGGATGCTTTTTTTAGCGCTCGTCTATCGCTGTGCCTATAATACCGCCGGCTGTTACGTCGCGGCCTTGTTGGCTCCCGATCGGCCGATGGGGCATGCTTTGACGCTCGGCACAATCGGGCTGGTTTTTACCATCCTCGGCTCAATCGCCAATTGGGACCAATCGGCCGCCTGGTATCCAATTGCTTTAGCGGTCCTAACTTTGCCTTCCGCCTGGTTAGGCGGGAAGTTAAGAGTCCGCTAAGCGAGCTGTTCGTCACTTGTAACCGTCAGTGGAGCCTTTCTTCCATTTGATTTTATCATTTTGATAATCGGATTTAGAGTTTCGGATTTCGTGCTTTCTCCATTACTCTTCCCCAACTCTGGCAATAACATTGCTTATCTCCTCCATATGGGGGGATTAAGATGAGCAAAATATTAGAGCTTGATTATACGCAGTTATTGGGCGAGGTTAAAAAGAGGATCAGATCGGCCCAATATGACGCCCTAAGGGCGGTCAATAAGGAGCTGATCGCCCTCTATTGGGATATTGGGAAGATGATAGTCAACCGCCAAAAAGGTGACACATGGGGAAAGGCAATCGTTGATCAGTTGTCAGCCGACTTACAGGCCGAATTTCCTGGAATCAGCGGTTTTTCATCATTTAATCTCTGGCGTATGAGGAAGTTTTATGAAAATTATGCCAAATATCCAAAACTTGCACCATTGGTGCAAGAAATAGGCTGGACCCATAATATCATTATAATGGAGAAATGCCGGAACGACCTGGAGCGTGAGTTCTATATAAGGATGACCCGTAAAATGGGTTGGACCAAGGCGGTCCTGACCCATCAGATTGAGAATCAAACCTACGAAAAGACACTTCTTAACCAGACCAACTTTGATAAAACCTTACCTGATGAGATCAAAAACCAAGCCAAGCTAGCGGTTAAGGACGAATACCTGTTCGACTTCCTAGAGCTGGGAGAAGAATACAGTGAGCGGCAATTAGAGCAAGCGGTATTATTAAAGATCGAAAGGTTTCTAAAAGAGATGGGCGGTTTGTTCGCCTTTATCGGCAGCCAGTACAAGCTGGAGGTCTCAGGCAACGAGTATTATATCGATCTCCTCCTCTACCATCGCCATCTAAAGTGCTTGGTGGCGATCGAGCTCAAGATCGGCAAGTTCCTCCCGGAGTATGTGGGGAAGATGCAATTCTACCTCGCGGCTCTTGATGACTTGGTCCGCCTTGATGGCGAAAACCCATCAATTGGGATCATTCTCTGTAAAGATAAGGATAAAACCATTGTCGAGTATGCCCTCCGCGAAACCCGCAAGCCGATCGGGGTCGGGCAATATAAGATAGTCACTACTCTCCCCGATGAGTTGGCCAAAGAACTCCCCGGCATCAAACAGATCCAAAAGCTGATGGAAGGAATGTAGGACATAATGGGGACAAAATACGAAATCCTAAGCTCGAAATCCTAAACAAGCTCTAAATACTAAGCACAAATGATCTAAACGTTTTGAATTTTGTATTTTGATGTTTGTTTAGAGTTTCGTATTTCGGATTTCGTGCTTTCCCCTGCTATCATTTTCCACATTCTTTCAGACATATACCCCCCCCAACACCTTATGCTATCCGATCAATTATTAACCAATAATTAAAGCCTACAGTTCGCCCTCTACCACCCGTACCTCTTCCTGGGTAAGGCCATAAAGCTTATAAACCATCTGATCTATTTGCTTCTCGTATTCGTGGACTTTGTCTTTCTTGATTGAATTTCCTAAATAGTCGTCGTCCTTGGTAATGGCAAGGATTTTATCTACAAGACAAACAAATGGTTTTTGTTCATTTTCAGGAGCTTTTTTAATAGGGATTTCTGATAGTGGTATTTGGTAAAGCTCAAGCGATTCTCCCTTTCGTTTGCCACAATAATAAAGCCATAAATAATATAGTTTTGAGTTTACTAGTGCGAGTATATACTTCAAAGACATGGTTTTATCTTTTTCTGTGATGAAATAAACATCTGCACTTGCATACCAAGGCAACTCATTATATCCGAATGTATTCCTGGGGCTTCGTTGGGGAACAACTATTTTGGGCCCTTCCATATCAACTCTTCTGCTCGTAGACATCACATACCAAAACCCATTATTAAAAGCCGATTCCAATGTCCCAGTTTTAGGCCTATCGGCCAATAGCTTTTTGAATTTTATTAAGTGATTCTTTATGCTGGGGTAATCATCCAAGTTGGGCCTATCAGTGTATCTTAGATTAATTAAATTGACCTCGTTATTAATATTAGTATAGTATCTTTTAATATCCGAATTTTTAAACAGGGGCTTAACTAAGGCTTTTTCTCTTCTTGATAATTTAAGGTCACTTACCTCCTTATTCGTTAGGACAAATATTCCTTCGCCCACATTAGCGCCAATTATTTTATATTTATCCTTCTTCTCCTTATTCAGCCTATCTACGCCTGCAAATACACCATTGTTTATATTGCATATTATGCCAAGAAGTTCCCCTTGTTTTCTTACCTTATTTAACAAGATCTGCAATGGGTTTTTGTCTAGTTCGTTCCCACTTAAGCGAATATAATGTTCTTTCCCATCATATAAATCCTTTTGAGCAATCCTACAATATTGCGTCTCCGCATCCTTCCTATTAAGGATTTGCTGTAATATTTCCGGCGTTGCCATACCCTGCTTCTGCGTTATGGAAGTTTGGGCAGCTACACCTTCATTTTGACCTTTCCGCAAAATGGTAATCATGTTATGTTGTCCTAATGCGGATTCAAATATTTTCAGCTCATTAAAACTTGTTAAATCCTTAATAATCCCTCTTTCCTTGAAATCATGCCTGAGCTTCCTCGCCCCCATAGCTGTGGTGTAATAGTTTGTGGTAATAAAGGCGATGCTCGCCATATTATTTGCTATATTTAGAGAAAGATGAAAGAAGAAATAAAAATAATCCATTTTCCCTAAATAATAGTTGCCGAGAGCCGATTTTTTTACCTCTCTAAATATTTCTTTGTGGCCTTTTTCTCCGATATACGGCGGATTCGCGATCACGACATCAAACCCGCCTTTTTCAAATACTTCGTTATAATTTATATGCCATTCGAAATGTTCGGTGGGGGAGACACGCTGGACAGCGTCTAATTCTCGATGCTTTTTAGATAGTTTTTTTGTCTCTTTGTCCTCTACATCGGCAAGAGACATCGTTTCTGCCGGATCAATAAATAGTTTTGTTTGGGACTTCTTTGACATTATTTGGCCCCATATCTTTTTTTTCTCTTTTTCATTATCATAATTAACAATAGCCCTAACTAATATGTTTCTTTTCTCGCGGGCTTCTTTCTTTTCTGAATGATCGGTTAAGAGCGAATAATCAGCCTTAATCTTATTAAGCTGCTCTATTAAGCGATCACGGCTATTGTCGGTAGTTTTCGAAAGAAGAGATGGAGATAAAAGCTCAATTAAGCTGTTCCCTTGCATAATCTTAAAATCAAGATTTGGCAAGGGATCAATATCATCCAAGGCAAAATCAACCACTAAAGAAAGCCAGAGACGAAGCTTGGCAATCTCGACCGCGCCAGGATTAATATCTACTCCATATAACGAATTGATGATGGCTTGCTTCTTAAGCTCATATTCTGAACGTTTTTGTTTAATAACAGCGTTGAGGCCAATTCTGAAATTAACTGTCTCATGAAGCATGCCAACTAAAAACGCCCCTGACCCTACGGCCGGATCAACAACCTTGATTTCCGCCAAAAGATTATCAATTACTATTGCTTTCTTAGCGATGTGAGCGGGGATTTCTGTTGTTCCGTCAGATGATACCTTTGATCTCTTTATATAATCCCTTATTTCTTCAGCCTTTATTTCGCTCTTTTCCGCAAGATAATTAATCAAGCTCTCCTGGCACATATAATGGACTATTTCGCGCGGAGTATAATAAGCCCCCTTCCCTTTCCTTAGGTTTTCCGGCAAAAGATTTTCAAAGACCTTCCCTAGCATTTCTGGGTCGATAGATACTTCTTTATCTATTGGGTCATCTTCGTAAACCGTAAAGTTAAATAGGTCAAATATATCTAAAATACCTGATCCGGAGCTATTAGAAAATAACGAGTCGGGTATATTTAGGACCTCATCCTTCCAATTGTAATTTTCAACCGGTTCGAAAAGCCCACCATTTAAAAATGGGATTTGGCATTCAAAATAATCCCGGTAAAAGCTGCCAGGTTTTTCCGGTTTCTTATTCAAGGCATCATAAAATAGATATTCCAAATAATCATTGAAAAAATGCTTGCGATCTTTTTTTGCCTTATTGAACAACGATCTGACAAAGTCCTTGTCCCCGCTGCTTATCGATGAGCCCTTAGTCGCTCCCAGCCAACCCTTGCGTTGAATAAAATACAAGAATACGATCTGGCCCAGAAGCTTTTTAGCAAAGGTGTCCAGGTCCACTTTATTTTTGCCGGCAAAAATGCCAAAACCACGATCGTTTTGAAGATGCTTACTGATCTTTTCGTAAAGTTCTTTATACTTCTGGAAGAATTCTTTGGTTACAAGCTCAACATTAAAACGATTAACCAAATCATCTCTGTTTTTAATAGCCCCTTTTTTGATAAGATAATCATATGGTGTATGGATTTTGGCATCAGGGCCCAAATAAAATGAGTAGCGCCTGGGATTAGAATATTCCCTTACTGTTCTTCTCCCCGCAAGATTCACATCTATTGTTATAAGAGAAAGCCGGTAGTTATCAGATTTCTTAGAAATAAAAACAGCGATGGCTTTTCTAACCCCATGATTGGCCATCAGACGGCAGATTTCCTTAGTTATTGTAACCCTAGGATCGGATTCTGATTGATGATGGATTTCATAAACTCTTAAATTATCAAGCGAATGAACCGCGCCTAAAAAGACCGCTTTTTGAATCAGCCCCTTGGATACTTCAACATCTTCGCCTGAAGGATTAGGTTCGTAATCTTCAGGCAAAAACGTGTTCAAAAACGCAATAAATTCCCCGCGATTATAGGGCTTATCGAGCTCCAAAATTACCCCCTCTGTTAAATCAACTCTTCAGCCAGAATCAGACTTTCTTCGCCTTCATCAATGGCCTGGGCCTTATTGATAACATCTGTTAAGTATGAATGAGGGACTAATTTGATAAGATGGGCAATATCTTTTTGTAGCGTCCTTTCATTAACTGACCTGACAACCTTCTCGTAATGATCGGGCAGAGCGTCAAGCTCTTCAACAACCCTTAATAGATCAATAAAATAATCCTTTTTGTCTACGACATTATCACGCAGCCAGATTAGCTTTTCCAGAGTAAGCCGCCTGGCTGTATCAGCGGGGATTTGTGTTTTCTTTCTGAACAAAAGCTGTTTGACGTTCTGATAAATCGCTTCAAAGCTCTTACTTGTACCTTTGGCTTTTTCAGTGACCTCTGCCTCAAATAACTTTAACCCTTCTATGGCGCCTAAAGCCAAGACGCCCTCTTCCTTTGGGCTATCCCCATATTTAAACACATAATTAGCGCCCTTTTTGCCAAAAACGATAACGCCATTTTTGTCTTTTTTAGCTGTCCGCTGAATTCTGACCCGTTTGGGAATGGCCTTGGCTTCCCTGACTACTTCTGGCTGATGCGCTTGCAAGTGTTTTAACTCATCGAGGTATTTAGTGTCCCAGGAACGCTCGTTCTCTTCGGTCGCTTCTTTAAATTGCTTGGCAAGGAACGGCTCAATCTCTTCCTCATCGGTTAGGACTTGAGCATCTGCCCCCATTAAAGTCTGAATAATTGCGATCTTTAGCGTGGAGATCCGCTTAGTCCCGATCTCAACTTCTCCTGGGGCCGAAGGAAAGAAATTGTACGTATAGAGGTCGTCGAACACCTTTTTGCTAATCCTATTGATACGACCGATACGCTGAATAACCCTGGTGGGATTGTAAGGAATGTCATAATTAAAGACTATCCCGGCACGGTTAAGGTTTACCCCCTCCGAAATCGCATCTGTACCAATAAGGATGTCAAATTCATTGGCCGGCTTTTCCTCGCTGGCATCAAAATTAGCCCTGATCACCTTCTTTAAGCTTGAGCTCGCGTCAGCAGAAGTATATTTAACGGTTTTAACTTTATCCTTGATCTGGCTGTACAAGTAATTAACCGTATCCGCAAATTCGGAAAAAACAATAATCTTTCGCTTTGGATTTTCTTTCAACTTCTCCTTGAGGACTTTAATAAACTCATTGATTTTTGGATCAAAACTTGCCCCTTCCTCAACCCACTGTTTGCGTATGCTTTTCAGCAATTTAATATCTTTTTCAACATCTTCAATAAATGATTTCTTGAATTCCTTGCTATCGATGATCTTTAGTCCTTTTTCGGTGAACTTTTTCAGGTTTTCTTCGTAGTTTATATCTTCCAATTCTTCATCCAGGTCTTCGCCGGTTGATTCAAAAAGGAAATCATAATCAGGGAGCTTCCCCTTTTTATAGATAGGAACCTTTCCGTTTTCATACCATTTTTTAAGCTGCTCCGCTGAATAAATCATGTTAGATAGAGTCTGTTTGAAAGCTTCAATCGAGCTCTCATATCTTCTAACCAGTAACCGTCGCATAAATCTGGCAATATTGATCTGTGATTGCCTGAATAAGTTCTCATCGCCAAATTCCTCGACAATCTCTTTGCGGTATTTATCAATATTTTTAAGATAAAATACTGGCTTATAACGTGCGCCAATAAAGCCCTTTTTGCTCTCCATTGTAGCAAGCTCTTCCTCTTCACCTTCCGTTGGGGCTATCAATTCGAGTGTTTCTTTATAGAGGTTGGCCAATTTGCCAAGCTTATAATCTATTGACATGGGCGGATTAACCTTAGGAAAACTTATTTTTTGTTGCTGCAAATCATTTTTATATTCGTCAATCTCTAAAAGATCGAGTCGTGTGCGACGGATCAACACAGGAGACAAAATATCCCTGATTTTATCTGCCAATTCTTGAATGCGTTGCTTAATAGCACCGGGATCGCCTTCTGCTTTTTGTTCTTTTTTAATATCGTTGTATTCTTTCACAAGGTCCTTAAAACGGGCAGTCAAAGTTTCAACTGTTTGAATGGTTGACCTGGCCGGAATTTGAAACAGGGAAATCAAAGAAAAAATATCCTGTGGCCGGTTATTAAATGGGGTGGCAGTCAGGAGGACGACTTTTTTGTTTTGGCATAGTTGATGCAAGCGACCATAATCAATGGTTCCCGAATTTCGATATTTATGGGCCTCATCAACTATGACCAAGCCAAAGCCCTGGCGCAGATCATCTTCTAGCGCTTTATCAATTGAGCCGCCACCATAGACCTTAGCATTAAAATCAAACTTTAAGCGGAAGTCATCCCATTGATCTTTTAAATGCGGCGGAGAAATAATGGCTGTTTTTAAGCGCAGATTATGGGCTATAGCGGAGGCGATAATGCTTTTACCCAATCCGACAACATCGGAAATTAAAACGCCACTATGCTTTTCAATAATATTAAGCGCCCTTCGAATCGCATCGACCTGATATTTTAGATTTAGATATTTATCATTTGTAATTTCAGCCGGAAGCGTTAGTTCACTGGCTTCAGACTCACTAAAGTATTCTTCCAAAACCCTAACATACAGGAGATATGGCCGATAAAGCTTGTCGATCCAGACCTTCTCAACAACGTCGACAAGGAAAGAATCGATATTCCCTTTATCTGCAATTACAACAGAGCTCTCCCATAAATCATCGAATATCTTTTTGCCTTCAAGAAAAAAGGCCTTATCTCTGGAAATGACATTTATCTCATGTCTGCCACCTAAGCCTGACCTGGTAAGATTGCTTGATCCGGTAATTATTGATCCGGGATATTCTCCGCCCTCGCTTTGGTCCTGTGCCTTTTCGAAGATGTATAGCTTGGCATGGTTCGGTTCGAGCGTCTTTCTGATTTCCAAAGAACCGTCTTTAATCTTGTTAAGAAATATTCTAAAAGCCGACTGTTTTTCTTCGGTGTCAAAATATTCAGTATCATTAAATAACTGAATAAATGACTTGTTAAAATTATCCCTGATCTTGCCGCGAGAATGACTAACTGCCTGGATAACCTCAAATTCCTTAACTTTATTAAAAATATCTCTTTCGATTTCCAGGCCTACCAATACCCGCATCTGTTTATCTTCAACATTCATATATATCTGCTCAAACCCGGAGAAGTAGAAAAAACCGACCAAAAAATGCAGCTTACTGGAAGATGGTAATATATTGTTAAAAACCTCGGAAAGCAAGCGGTCTTGATTGGTTATAAAATTATTTGTCATCTATATTAGATTTTACCCCCTATACAAGAAAAATCAAGAAAAAGCTCTAGGTTATCCCCCTACTTCCCCAAACCACCCCCCATAAGCTATAATGCCCCTATGGCACTAAAAATCTCGATCTCCGGCGTGCGCGGCACGATCCCGGATTCCCTCACCCCCGAGCTTTGCCTCGATTTCGCTAAAGCCTTCGGGACCTACACTAACGGCGGTACAATAGTCATAGGGATCGACCCCCGACCGTCGTCAGAGTACATTAAAGGAATCCTCTACGCCGGGCTTCTCTCGGCTGGTTGTAAAGTCATAGATATCGGCATCGCCCCGACCCCCACGGTTGGGATCATGACCAAACTCCTCCGCGCCGACGGCGGAATTGTGGTCACTGCCTCCCATAACCCCCTCCCTTGGAACGGGATCAAGTTCATGACCCCGGAAGGGTTGTTCCTCAACGAGAAAAAAGCGGCCAAGCTGATCGACCTCTACGAGAAAAAGAAGTTCCGCGCCGCCGCTCCGCAAACAGTCGAGTCCAATGACCAGGCGATCGCCCTCCACATCAAGAAAGTCCTTAAAGTCGTCGACGTCAACCTGATCCGCAAAAAGAAGTTCCGCGTCGCCTTAGACGGTTGTAACGGCGCCGGCTCGGTTGCTCTCGTCGAGCTCCTCAAGAAACTAGGCTGCGTCGTCTACCCGATCAATTGCAACGTCTTGCTCCCCTTCCCGCACAACCCGGAACCGATCCCTGAAAATATCACCGAGCTCACCTCTTACGTCCAGGCCAAAAAAGCCGATGTCGGCTTCGTCGTCGACGCCGACGCCGACCGCCTCGCCATTGTCGCCGACGGCGGTTTCGCCATCGGTGAAGAACTGACCCTCGCCTTGGCCGCCGCTTCGATCCTCGAAGCCGCCCCCAAGGGGAAAGCCCGCAACCATACTATTGTCACTAACCTTTCGACCTCCCGGGTCGTCGACGACGTCGCTAAGAGCTACGGCGCCAAGGTCGTCCGGACCAAGATCGGCGAGATCCACGTGGTGGAAGAAATTATCCGGCAGGAAGCAATCATCGGCGGCGAAGGGAACGGCGGGGTCATTTTCCCGCAGGTCGGCTACAACCGGGACAGCCTGGCCGGGATCGCCCTCATCCTCCATTATATGGCCAAGAGCGGCCAGCCTCTCTCCAAACTAGCTAAAAGCCTCCCCCAGTACGTCATGATCAAGAGCAAGGTCGACTGTAACAGTCAGTTCGAGGTCACAGAGTGGCTGGAAAAGGTCAAAAAGAGCTTCGCGGGGGAAGAGATGGTCACCAAAGACGGGATCAAAGTCGTTTTTCCCGATGCCTGGGTCCACGTTCGGGCCTCCAACACCGAGCCGATCATTCGAATAATGGCCGAAGCCCCCACCAAAGAAAAAGCCGAAGGTCTAATTAAGAGGATAACAGGTTAGAAATTCGTGTATTCGTTTCCATTAGGGAATTAGTGTCTCATTCGGGTATTCGTGTCAACTACTCAGTTCTTCTATCCTATCCGCAATCGCCGTCCTCGGCAGGTCAAAATATTTGGCTAGTTCGCCCAGGTTCTCCCCGTTCTTATGCGCCAGGAAATCAAAAAGCCCGGCTTCAAAGTTCCGGCGGACATCGTCTAGGCTGACCAGGCCGTTCATCTTCGCTTTTTTAAAGAAGACCTGTTTATAGATCCTAAAATCTACCGCCAGGTCGGCCAGAGTCAAAATCTCTCCCTGGCTCCGCAACACCCCTTGTTCGACCAGCCCTTCTAGCTCCCGGTAGTTGCCGGGGAAGTCATAGGCGGCCAGGAATTCCAAAAGGGCCGGTTCCATCCCTTTGAGTTTCTTGTCGTGATCGGCGCTGTAGCGTTTGATCAACGCCGCCAAAATAAAGGGCAGGTCCCCTTTCCGTTCCCGCAAAGGCGGGATCACGAGCTGGGCGTATTCCTGCGCCAGGGTGGAGAGCGCTTCTTTCTTCTCCGTCGTCCCAATGATCACCAAAATTGTTTTATCAAGGGTCTCTTTCCGGCTCTTGAAAAATTCGAAGATCGACATCTTAAAGCCGGAGTCGAGCTGGTCAAAATTCTCGAGATACAACGTCCCGCATCGTTCGTCTTCGTCCTGCAAAGTCGTGGCGGTCGGCAAAGCGAGCAGTTCCTGGACCGAGGTCCAAAAATACGCTTCCAGGTTTTCCCGGCGGAAAGAAG
>JBAZMB010000043.1:0-10269 GCA_041649975.1 Candidatus Margulisiibacteriota bacterium
AAATTATGGGGGTTCTTTTCGTCAGCCGCGGAGATCCGCTCCCAACCCAAATATAAGCCCAGCGGCAAACCGGCAAACAAACCTTTGTCCCAGCGAGCGTCAAAGCCGAGACCGCCACCCCGCAACTGCCGCCCCTCGCCGGCGATCTTCCGCTCACCCGCCGGCACAAGCCCAAAATGCAAATTCAGCTTTTCCGGAACATAGGCCGACCGGCCATCGCTAAAAGTGATAAACCCGTCGCCGCTCAACCGGAAACGACTATCCGTTTGCTGACTACCGGCCATGGCGTAACTCCACTCCCCGTTCCCTCTGACGGTCAAAGCCCGCCCCGGGATGACGCTGAATGAGAAACGGCCATCGGTCACGAAAGAAGAACGTTCGTAATAATACGGCAAGTTATAGATCGAGCCGCTGGTCGCGTATTTTACCCGACCGGACGCTTCCACCTTGATCCCCCATCGGGAAAAATTAAAGTAACCCTGCCCCTGACAACCATCGACCACTTCGCCGCTAAATAATGAGCAATCGCCTTTCGCCGCCAGCTCAAAGTACTGGCTTTTAATTGGAGCGGTTTTCCCGATCAAGCCGGGATTGAGCCCTAGGACCAGCGGGACACTGCTGCTGTTTTCCTGGACTGAAACGCCGATCGACAGGTCCGGCCGAATAACGTCATGGACCAAGGGCGGAAGCTGATACGGGACCTGTTGGATTATGGTCTTGTCCTGGACAATAACAATCGAAACCTCGTCTAACCCGGCAACTAAATGATTGGTTGAATCATAAACCTCAAGCTTTAAGGTTAAGTGGTCGTCCGCTTTGGCCTTTAAAGCGGCAAGCAAGGTTACCGGATCAAGAGTGACCGGCACGGCAAGCCGTCGGTTCTGGTCAGACAGCATCGCTGGTAAAACAGCAATCGTTTGAATTTCGCTATTGTTTGACGGATCAACCAATCTGATGGTCTTGATCTCGGCCGCCTGGTCGCCGACGATACTCAAGGTCTGCGGCTGATTGTTCGCCAGCAAAGAACTTGGCGACACGATCAGGCCGATCGGCGGCGGCGTAACCATGCAAACGTTCGGCGACTGGCAGGTCTGGATCGTCGGCGGCAGAACCGCCGTTTGGGCGAGCTGGAGGATCCCAGATCGGAGGGCGGAAAAAAGCTGGTCCTGGCTGGTCAGCCGGATCGTAAAACCTCTGACATTCCCGTCACTCAACGCCTTGGCGGAAGGGATATTAAGACTGACGGTCGCCGAGGTTTCGGACTGGTTCTGGTAAGAACCAGGGACCACCCCATTGGCAACGACTTTATTCTGGTCGTCAAGCAATTCAACGACCGCCGCCTTGGGCAGGTTCACCCCATGCAAAGTAACGCTCTTATCCTGAACCCCGGGTTCGATAGTTGAAGGGGTCGCGGCCAGAAGGGCTGGACAAAAAGATTCCCGCTGAAAATTGGCACCACACAAAACACTCTTTAGGTCATCTTTGCTGTTCCCTTTGTTCAAACGGGCCCGCAAAGTTTCCAACAAAGTTTTTTCGCTCGGACTTAATTGAGCCAGAAGCTCTCCCCTGGCTTTGTCGATATCAGCCAGAATAAGATTGTTTTGTCCGGCCAAGATCGAAGCGGCCCCGGTGATCTGGTCCCGCACCACCGGACTGACGCCAAGCCGGTTGTCGCCGCCGTAAATCGAGGCGTTGGCGTAATCCAACAGGTCGTCCAAAATAAGAAGTTCTTTAATGATCTCTTTTTGCCGTTGGTCGATGTTTTGCTCGCTATTGCAATCGATCAAAGCCCGGTCCAGGTCGGCCACGCTTTCTGGTTGATCAAGCGTTCCACGGTATCTTTCATAGTTATTTTTATTACCGCCGGTCAACCTGGCGAGCAAATTATCCCGGACAACCCTGATCTCCTGCCGGTTAAGCTGTTCGCGGGTCTGCTGTCCAAGTTTATCCCGCGAGACGTTCACGTATCCTTTAGCGAATTTTTTATTGGCACCAACGTAACCGACCAGATCGTCTAAGATCAGCAAACTTCTAAGGTCAGACATATTTACTCCTTTTTACTTGCACTTTCCGTTATAACGGTCTTCGGTCGAGAAATAAGACGTGCATTTTGGCAGATCGCTGCCTGACGGCGGCACGATCACCAGCGCGTTTTTGACGACAAACATAACCGTTTGCTCTTCCAGCAAGGTCAAATCCCGTCTGCCCGGCTGGATATTTTTGTCCAACTTAAGATTGAGCCGGACGATCAATTCGTCCTCATCGATCAAACAATGGTCGATCTTCACTCCACGACCCCCACCCGACATTGAAATAATGGTCGCCGTGACGCCCTGCCCGCCAAGCTCGACCGACATCCGGCCAAGCTCGGGACGGCGGCCATTGATGATCCGGAAAGCCAGGGTCAGGCTCTTGGCGCTGTCAGGTTGGACCGCGACCGGCAAAATTAAGGGATCGGTAATTATCAGCTGATATTCGGTTTTTATCTCCGCGGCCGCGGCCAGCGCTAAATCGATCTCCCCAACGGGGAGCTTAAGGTCGACCAGAAACGAAAGCGGCCGACTATTATCCTGACAGTAATTTCGATATTCAGTCTTATCGTCCTCGGACAGTAACCGGTGGAAGGAATGATCTTGAGCCGCGCCGACCGCTTTGATCTTTGCCGCCAGATAATTGACCGCCGCTTGCTGTTTTTCTTCTGAAAGCGACAAAAAATCCTCGCCGCTGGTAGCCGCCAGCAGTTCGCGCGCCCCCGCCTCATAAAATGATCGTTGGGAACGCTGATTGATCCGCTCATCAAGCTTAAAATCTACCGGCGCGCCATTCGCGCAGAGTTCCCCACCCCGGTACTCCCGGCTGGTCAGCAGCATCTTGATCTGCCAATCCTGAAAATACATTTTCTGGGGATCTCTGACCGCCGCGCTGGAAACCGACGGCTGGGAAGACCGTTGTTGTACGGGGCTCTTGCAGCCGTAAAACGACCCGGCAAGAATCCCGGCTAAAGCATACTGCGTTAGTTTCGCGCTACGACAGATCATTTTCCCCGCCTTCGATCATCGCCCACAACATGGCATACTGTCCGGTGTTGGGTTTTTCCCGTAAATAATTTTCGGCCAGAAATCGCAAGGGAGACAATTCAACAAGTTGTCCTTCACCGGCCGCGTTGAAAAGCACAATGAATTTTTCCTCATCGGTCATAAGCTGGAACGCGCTGAAAGGATATTCTTCAAAGATCGTTTTTTTTATATAATAAGAAAGACCTTTTGCCAGTTCCTCTTTGGCCTGCGGACTTAAAACCATAGTGATCAAATCAGCCAGCGAATCGTTCACCGGGTGTTCATCCGGGACGGTAAATTCAGCCGCTTTAACGAGCGACAAGAGAGAAACCTCGGCCGCGCGCGGCTCTTTCGCACGGACCTGATCAAGGATAGCTTTTTCATTACTATTGGCTTGAGGCTCTCGGTATTTTTGACTATCAAGACAAGAACTGATCACTCCACCTGTAAATAGTTCAGCAACCGGACGCAAAGAGCTGCGCCGCAAAATTTGCCTGGCCGCCTCGGTTTTCAGTTCGGTCACGTAAAGGTCCTCCCGGCGGACCCGGATCCGGGAGAGATCGAGAACATTGCGGAAGTTAGCACTGATCTTCATTTTCTTTTCCTTTCTATCGTCTAGGCTGTTATCTGAAGATGAGCGGCAAGATTTCAGGCCAATTTGCCGCTCTTGACCAACGGAAGCCCTTCCCCCTATACTAGTTAAATGGTAAACCAACGGACCAAAGCCTTGCTGGATAAGGATAAGCGAACTCTCTGGCATCCTTTCACCCAAATGAAGGACTGGCAGTTAAATGATCAGCTGATCATCGCTAAAGGCAAAGGAGTTTATCTTTACGACACCGAAGGGAAAAAATATATCGATGGCTGTTCCTCGCTTTGGGTCACCGTCCATGGCCACAACAACCAGGCCCTAAATAAGGCGATCAAGAAACAGCTGGGCCAGGTCGCCCATTCCACTCTGCTCGGTTTAGCCAATGTCCCGGCGATCGAATTGGCGGAGAAATTAGTTGCGCTCGCCCCGAAGGGACTCCATAAAGTTTTTTATTCCGATAGCGGCTCAACCGCGGTCGAGATCGCGCTCAAGATCGCGTTCCAGTTCCAGCAACAGACCAGCCAAAAGAGGAAGACTAAGTTCCTAACTTTGACCAACGCCTATCACGGCGACACCATCGGCTCGGTCTCGGTCGGCGGGATCAACCTTTTCCACAAGATCTATAAACCGCTCCTCTTCAAGTCGATCAAAGTCACGCCAGGGAACGTTACCGAACTGGAAGAACTACTAAAAGCCAGGCACCGGGAGATCGCGGCGATGATCGTCGAGCCGCTCGTCCAGGCAGCGGCAGGGATGCTGATAATGCCAAAGGGGTACCTTAAAGCGGTCCGCCGGCTCTGCACCAAGTACAACGTCCTGCTGATCGTCGATGAAGTGGCAACCGGTTTCGGCCGGACCGGCAGGATGTTCGCTTGCGAACACGAAGGGGTCCGCCCCGACCTGATGTGCGTCGCCAAAGGGATTACCGGCGGCTATCTGCCGCTGGCGGCAACTCTGGCCACCGACCGGATCTACAACGCCTTTCTCGGCCGGTTTGAGGAAAACAAAACCTTTTTCCACGGCCATACCTATACCGGCAACCCCCTCGCCTGCGCCGCCGCCCTTGCCTCGCTAGAGTTATTTAATAAAGAACGGTTAATAAATAATATCCAAAATAATATCGCCTTACTAAACAAAGAACTCCCCGGTTTTTTTCAACTAGAGCAGGTCGGCGATATCCGCCAATGCGGCACGATGGTCGGGATTGAATTGTTTGAGGATAAAAATGCGAAGCGCCCCTATCCAAGTAAAACCAGAATGGGACACCGGGTAATTTTAGAGGCCAGGAAACGGGGGGCCATCTTGCGGCCGCTAGGTGACGTTATCGTCCTGATGCCGCCGCAGAGCATCACTCGAAAAGAACTTAAAGAATTGCTGGTAATTACCTACGCTTCAATTAAAGCCGCGACTGAAAAATAAAAAGGGAAACCGCGACGATATTGTCGCAGGTTTCCCTTTTATATGAGACTACGCCTTAGATCTTAAAGCTTTGTGAAAACCCGCCAGTGATGTAAGCGTTAGACGAAGTGTAGGAATATGACTTGCTCGCGTCCGGGAAAATTACCCGGTATTCGATCCCGGCCGTCATCCCACCCAAGGAAAACTTGACGCCCACTTCCCCCTGATACCCAGTCGTAGAGTTCGACGCGCTGCCGACAGTCAAAGTATTATAGCTTAAACCAGCCCCAGCATAAGGAGTCAGCATCCCGCCAAAGGTCTGGTGATAAATCACGTCCAGCGAGATCGGCATATAAGTAACATCCGCGCCGCCAGAGTTGTAAGTAGTCCGATCGACCGCCCCGCGCAAGGCAACGTTCTCCGTTAAATCATAATCGGCGCTGACCCCATACATCAGCGAGCTCGAGCCGCTGCCGTTACTGAACATACCGGCCCGACCGGAAACATTGACCGTCCCGGCAAAAGAAGCGGAAACCATCAACCCCAGAACCAAAGCGACCATAAAACTCTTTTTCATTTTTAACACCTCGGTTGTTATGATACTACAACAACCGGCCGGTAATCAATTGTTAAATTAGAAGGGCAGCTTAACGTAAGC
Organism: Candidatus Margulisiibacteriota bacterium; assembly: GCA_041649975.1. Lineage (GTDB taxonomy): Bacteria > Margulisbacteria > WOR-1 > O2-12-FULL-45-9 > XYB2-FULL-48-7 > XYB2-FULL-45-9. Next base: position 5,705 of record JBAZMB010000043.1, read on the forward strand.
GCCGATCGAGGAAAGAAAGACCAGGTTCGGGTCGACATTCGCCGTCGTATCATAATTGATCAAGGTAAACGACGCGCCAACGGTCACCTTTTCGTTGATCGCCTGTTCTAAGGCGTATTGCAAGCTAAGATCGTAAGCCAAGTCGGCGTTAACGGTCAGCTTTTTCGCGTTAATCCCCACGCCCCAATTACCGATAAAATAGTCGGCGTACAACTGGTAGGTCGTCCCCGAAGATCCGGATCCGGCGGTCGCGCAAAAATCAACCGCTTTACCGTCGCCCAGATCAAAGCCAAGCCCGCCTCCCATCGCCCCCCAGGTGGTGTTGGCGTAAAGATACGGCGTCGCGGCGTGAACTTGAGCGGCAGTTAAGAGAACGAACAGGAAAATAATTACTTTTTTCATTTGACTGCTCCTTTTTTAATAACGTAAGCGCTTCCCCAAAACAAAGCCAGCATGATCAGCACTCCGGCAATTCCGGCGGTCGAAGTCGAAAGACCTCCTTCCGGCAGAAAACCGACGCCGTAATCGGCCAGCGGCGCGGTCCGTTCCACCCCCTTTTTGGCAAAGCCGAACTTCTCCGCCACAAAATCAAGCCCATCAGGATGGGTCGAGGCAAAAAAAGCAGCCAAGACCGCGATAAAGACGGTGATCAAGAATAATTTTTTCATGGTTATTTCTCACCTTTCAACATGGTCCGAAAGATGTTTACCAATGCCAGTGTAATCAGCGCTTCGGCAACCCCGATCACCAAATGGACTTTAACCATCGCCGGGATGACGACCGCGAACGGGATCGTACCGGAGATCCCCAGTTCCAAAGCGCACGCGAAAGCGGCCAATGGGACCGAGAGCCAGGCGGCAACCATGATTGACAGCCATTCTGGAGCAATTTTTTTCAAGCCATAATAAATGTAGTAAGCAACGATCGTTCCGAAGAGGGCCATATTAATAATGTTTGCCCCTAGCGCCAGCAAGCCGCCGTCGGCAAAAAAGAGCGATTGGACCGCCAGAACGGCGGCAATAACGATCGTCCCGGCAAACGGACCCAAGATAGCCGCCGCGAAAACCCCGCCGATCAAGTGGCCGGAAGTCCCGTTGCTGATCGGGAAGTTAAACATCTGCGCGGCAAAGACCAGGGCCGCGACCATCCCCATCTTATAGATCGTCCGCTCTCCTTCACCGGTCAAAACCCGCCGCGCGCCCTGGGCAAGATTGGCCGCTTTTTTCCCGGCCGTCGCCAGCGCCGCCGCGGGAACGATCGCCGTTACGCTCTCCCTCACCTTAGCAAAACTGAAAGCTAAAACAAATGCCGCCGCGCCAACCAAACCGCTCGAAACTTTTGGATCAAGAAACCCATCTGGGATATGCATTATCTTTCTCCTTTCATATTTATATATCTTTTCCGGTCGAGGTCATGGTCAGTTTACCGTGCTTAACCCCTTTGGTACTGATCAGCTTCTCCGACAATGCCTTGATCTCCCGGCTGGAACCTTTTAAAACTATGACTTCAAGACAATTGTGATGGTCAAGATGAACATGGTTGGTAGTAATAATATTCTTATAGTAGTCGTGCTGGAGAGCGGTCAATTTATCGGAAAGGTCGCGAACGTGATGGTCGTAAACCAGGGTCACCGCTCCCACCACTTCCCCGCGCAAAGCTTCCCATTCTTTTTCCACCAAATGGTTGCGGACCAGGTCGCGGACCGCCTCGGAGCGGTTGGGATACCCCTTCTCCTCGATCAGGCGATCGAACTTAGCGAGCAAGCTTGGCTCCATCGAAACTCCGAAACGGCTGACTTTTTCTTTGTTCATAGTAACACCTTTGTTTGGATAGTAACACCATCGTTCCTGCCTGTCAACAGCTTTACCGCGCCCCGGCAAACCGATATAATAGCAGCATGAAACTTTCCGTCATTATTGGCACTTACAATCAGAAAGAGGTCCTGCGCCAGACGCTGGAATCGCTTTTCAAACAAACCCTCTCCCCCGACCAATACGAGATCCAGCTGGTCGACAGCTCTTCGACCGACGGGACCGACCTGATGGTCCAGGAGTTAAAGCCCCCTTGCCGTTTCAATTACCAGGTGGTTCCCAATCAGGGAAAAACTTACGCCCGCAACCTGGCGATCAAAGCGGCGGCGGGCGAGCTGATCTTTTTGACCGACGCCGACATGGTCGCCAAAGAGACCCTGCTCGAAGAGCACCTCCTAGCCCACGCGCGCAAGAAAAACCGCTCCTTCGAAGGGTTGACCATTAACCCGGACGGCCAGCCTTACATTAAAGCCTGGCTCTTTCCCGGCGCCCGCCTGAAGTGGTCGTATTTCCTGACCGGTAACCTCTCGATCCCCAAAAAGATCATCATCGAAGCCGGTCTTTTCGACGAACAGTTCAAAGGCTACGGCTGGGAAGACATCGAGCTCGGCTACCGGCTCCACCAGATGAAGGTCCCGCTCCATTACCTCCCGACCGCGGTCAATTACCATCATCACCCGGTCTCCGCCGAAGGGATGCTGGAGCGCAAATACCAGATGGGACGCTCGGCCGCCCTCTTTTACCGGAAGCACCCGACTTTCGGGATCAAAATGTTCCTGGGAATGAACCCGCTCGCCATGGCGATCTACCATTACCTCAAGGCCCGGCCGGAACGGCTCGCCCGGATCAAATCGACTTACCTGCTCGAGGAATACCAATACCGGCGGGGGTTAGAAGAAGGGTTGCGGGAATTTCAGTAGACAAGCACCCCGATTTCGTGGTATTATATTTAACGTTATGAAAGAAGGAATTCACCCAAAGTATTTTGACACCACGGCGGCCTGCGCTTGCGGCGCGGTTTTCGCCATTGGTTCGACCAAAGAGAACATCAAAGTCGACATGTGCTCCCACTGCCATCCGCTCTTTACCGGCAAGCAAAAATTAGTTGACGCCGAAGGCCGCGTCCAGAAGTTCAAGAAGAAGTTCGCCAACGTCGCCCCCCGGGTGAAAAAAGAAAAGAAAAAGAAAGAATCCAAAGCGACAGCCGCCAAAAAGACCGCCGCTAAAAAAGTCGCCAAAAAAGCTCCGGCCAAGGAAAAGTAAGCCCCCCGTCCCCCCTACCTTATGTTCTTAGACAAACTAGCCAATGTTGAAAAAAGATTTATTGAACTGGAAAGCTCTTTGGGTAATCCCGACATCATCAACGACCGCGAACTCTTCTCCAACTACGCCAAGGAATTAAGTTCGCTCCGCGAGATCGTCGAAAAATACCGCGAATACAAACGGACGGAAAAGGAGATCGCCGAAGCCGAAGCGCTGCTCAAAGACGAAGGAATGCGCGAAATGGCCGAAGAAGAGAGCAAAAGGCTGGAGAAAAAGAAACAAACGCTCGTCTCCGAACTCGAGATCCTGCTGATCCCCAAAGACCCCTTAGACGACAAGAACATTATCCTGGAGGTCCGGGCCGGGACCGGCGGCGAAGAAGCCGCCCTCTTTGCCGGAGAACTCCTCCGCATGTACCTGCGCTACGCCGAACGGAAAGGCTGGAAGACCGAGATCATTGAGGCCAACGACACCGGGCTGGGCGGCTACAAGGAAGCGATCGTCAACATCCTGGGCAGAGGCGCTTACAGCCGGCTTAAATTCGAAAGCGGCATCCACCGCGTGCAGCGGGTCCCCAAGACCGAATCAAGCGGCCGGGTCCACACCTCCGCCGCCTCGGTCGCCGTCCTCCCCGAAGTCGAAGACGTTGATATTCATATCGACGAAAAAGACGTCACCTTTGAAGCGTTCCGGGCCGGCGGCGCCGGCGGGCAGAACGTCAATAAAGTCTCGTCAGCCGTCCGGGTAGTCCATCTCCCGACCGGGACCGTCGTCGAATGCCGGGAAGAGCGTTCCCAGCTCCAGAACCGGGTCAAAGCAATGAAGCTGCTGCGCTCCCGCATCTATGAAGTCGAGGAAGAAAAAAGACGCAAAGACCGGGAAAGCAGCCGCCGGGTCATGGTCGGCAGCGGCGACCGCTCCGAAAAGATCCGGACCTACAATTTCCCGCAAAACCGGCTGACGGACCATCGGATCGGCTTCACTGTCCATCAATTGGACCAGGTCTTGGACGGCAACCTGGACGAACTGATCGACGCGCTATCGACTGCCGACCGGGCCGCCAAACTCGCCAACGCTTCATGACGATCGCCGAGGCCCTCGCCTTTGGAATCACTCGTCTCTCTAATTTAGAAGACCCCCGCTTGGAAACGGAGATCCTCTTAGCTCACGCCTTAAAGATCAAACGCTCAACTCTGATCACCGACCAACTTAGAGCCATTGAACCATTGCGACAAACATTCTTCGAACAATTCATCGCCCGTCGTTTGAAATATGAACCGACCGCCTATATTGTTGGCTATCAACCGTTTCTCGGCTTAGACTTCAAAGTCGATAAACGGGTCCTTATTCCCCGTCCGGAAACGGAACTGTTAGTTGAAAATGCCCTTTCCTTAATTAGTCATTCGTCATTAGACATTTGTCATTTTTCTGTTGTTGATGTCGGCACCGGGAGCGGCTGTATCGCGATTACACTTGCCAAAAAGATACCGA
>JBAZMB010000044.1:0-10251 GCA_041649975.1 Candidatus Margulisiibacteriota bacterium
CGACCTGAACAATCCAAATTACCGGCTGAACGCGGTCCCCGGTTATTACGATAAAAAAGCCGACTACACGACCAATTGGATCAGCGACAACCTGAACCCGCTCCGCAATAACTTCACCCAATACGTTACTGCCGACGCGGCGACTGACAGCGTTTACAATTACAGTTTCAGCTACAGAAATTACAACTTTGTCTTTGCCGATTCCGTCCAAGCCGCGGGCGGCGGGCGGATCAACGTCAACGCGGTCCGCGACCTGGTAACGGCGGAAGCCAAAAAGACCTTCATCTTCTCCAGTTATCCGGCTTACGATTTAACCAGCGTCAACATTGACGGCGCGACCCAGCGCGATTATCCGATCGACCTGCCGACGATGGAAGGCGCGACCGCGATCGATAACGGCCAAACCTTCCGCGACACGCTCGACACCTTGACCTATAGCGCCGGTGGCTTTAATTACCCGCTGACCGCCGCGGTCATTTCCGGCCACGTCACCGATAATTATCGCCGGGACATTCATGGGATCTCTTACGTCCGGCAGGGACCGGCGACCCAATATCCGACCGGATATTCGGTCTACCGGGTCTACACTAACGGTTATCTCAAAACCTTCTACAAGAGCAGCGGCCGGGATAGCGGCGGGCGGCCTTACTACGAATACGCCCGCAACCTGATCGGCGATTCCGGCGGGGTGATCAAAGAGCTCCTAACCTCGTTCTGGCTCGGGTCGAACAGCATGCGGAACTTCAGCGTCACCTACCCTTACGCCCCGGGGATCGCCCCGAGCATCAGCTCAACCATCCCGGTCAGCGGCGCGGTCAAAGCCCCGCTCAACCAGCCGTTCGTCGTCACCTTTAACAAGCGGATGTCGAACGCCGTTTCTTCCAACTGGATCTTCGTTACCCCCACTATCATTAAGGGAACCCCGACGATCGATGCCAGCGGCCGGGTAATCACTTTCCCCCACTCCGGGCTCGACACCGGCAAGACCTACACCGTCACGCTCCTAAAAACCGAGGTCCGGGATGAAAGCGGCGGCGCGATGATTAGCGATCAATCCTTCTATTTCTATACCACCGGCAGTCTCGCCGACCAGACGCCGCCAACCGCGGCGATCCTTAATCCGCCGACCAACAACCTGACCACCGATATCCGTCCGACCTTCCTGGGGATCGCCACCGACGAAGCCGGAGTTGGTAAAGTTGATTTCCGGATCGACGGCGGCGCTTGGCAAACCGCCGACCCGGTCGATGGCTTGTACAATTCCAACCAAGAGATCTTCTCCATGCCGCTGTCCGCGAACCTGACCAGAAGCGAGCATCGCCTGGAGATCAGGCCGTTCGACGCGATCGGCAACGCGGCGACTTCCGAATTCACCGCTTACGCGTTCGTCGTCGCCGATGATCGGCCAAAGGTCAGCCTGCAAATCGATGGTAGCCAAGCGATCCCGGGAGACCCGATCGCCGAATTGCCGCAATTGACCGCCCGGGCAACCTCGATCAAGCCAATCACCGGCGGGACGATCAATATTGACGGAGTAAAAAATAATCTAACCTATACCCTGACGGGCTCGTATTATTTCGCGACTTTTACTCCAGCCCAGGCTCTGGCTAACGGGCGTCACACGATCACGGTCGAGGCTTTCGATTCATTAAGCCAGGGGGCGACTTACGAGATAACCCCGCTTTACGTCCAAGCTAACAAGGAGCTGGCGGTCCTCGGCGTGCCGCTCACTTACCCGAATCCTTTCAACCCCAACAACGGCAACGCGGCGATCTCTTACTTGTTGTCCAAACCAGCGAACATCACTCTGACGATCCATACTCTGGCCGGAACTTTAGTCACGAAGAAAAACTATAGCTCCGGGACAACGGGCGGGCGAGCGGGCTATAACGAAGTCGCCTGGGATGGCCGCTCCGACGGCGGCGCCACGACCGGGAACGGGATCTATATCGTCTTGATCGTCGGCGACGGTAAAGTTCTGGCCAAAGGAAAGATCACGGTGTATAAACAATGAAGAAGCTGATAATTTTTATTGTCTTAATACTCCCGCTCAATCTGGCCTTCGCCGGCTCATCCCTTGATCCCTCAAGCACGCTCTATAACGCCCGCCAACTCGGGATGGGAGGAGCGTCGCTCGGTCTAACAACCGACGGGAGCGACATTTTTCTCAATCCTTCCGCCCTGACCAGGATCGAATTCCCGCAATTCACCGCCACCGCCGGTAAATTAGCCATGGAGGAAACCCAATATACCCTCGCCGGCTGGGCCATCCCGACCAAGTACGGCGTTTTCGGTCTCGGCTTTACCGGCTTAAACGCCGGCGGATCGCTCGCCACGACGCGCGACCCGGCGACCGGACGGATCATTCAGGACCCGAGCCAGGAAGCCGGCAGTTTCGACAATAGCGCGTTGGTCTTCTCTTACGCCCGCGATTTTGATTCGCCGCAGAATCTGGCGGTCGGCGCCAATTTAAAACTGATCAATCAAACCCTGGGCGGGAACGTCAACGATAAAGCGTCGGCCATGACCATCGACCTGTCGGCGACCTACCGTTATAACCCCTGGCTAAAACTGTCGGGAACCTTGCAAAACCTGCTTGGCGGCGGGCTGAAATGGAAAGGGACTGAAGATAAGCTCGGCGGTTTTTATAAATTTAGCGGCGCGGTCAACGTCTTGGGGAAAGAAGACGAATCACTTTATAAACACCAGCAAACTCTCGTTGCCGGCTTGGGGCTCGACCTGCCGAACTCAACGTTGGGTGGAGGCTTGCTCCTCCACTCCGGTCTGGAATACATGCCGCAGCAAAACATTTTTCTGCGGGCGGGACTAAACCAGGAAGAAGGCGGAACAGGGCTGACCATGGGCGTCGGCCTCTACAATGGCGGCTACCGCTTCGACTACGCTTACGTCCAGCGCCCCAACCTGCCGGGAGACAACCCGCATTATTTTTCCCTCTCCTATGTCGGAGAGAAAACAACGACCTCAACCCTGCGGGCTAAGGCAAAGAAGGGCTACATAAAGATCACCTATCCGCCGAACCGGTGGCTAACCGACCGGGCTTACGTGATCGTTTCCGGCGAAGGGTCGGTCACTAAAGTCCTGGAAAAACAGACTGTTTGGAAGGTCGCCGCTTTCGGCGCGACGATCGAAGTCCAGGAGTTGACCACGATCGAGCCGTTAAGCAAGATCTACGTCAACAGCCTCCCGTTGGAAAACATCGCTTCGATCGAATCGAACCAGATATTATTTGTTGGCCGGAACATCATCAGCCTGACCGGCCAGACCAGCTATGAGGTCATAAATCCCAACCAGGTCTTGACCGCCGAAACATTTACCGATCAGGTCACCATTCTCCGCTTCATCCCCTTCTCGGACACGCCGATGAGTTACTGGGCGATCGAACCGATCGCCCTCTCGGTTACCATGGGAATGGTCAAGGGTTACCCCGACGGTAAGTTCTACCCGGAAAAAGGGATCTCAAGAGCGGAACTGGTCACCCTCCTGGTCCGGACCCTGGACAAGCCGGAAGCGACGATGATCCCTTACGGCGAGAACAAGATCTTTAAGGATGTCTTTCCCAAACACTGGGCAGCCAAAGAGATCAATTACGGCAGCATTATCCGCTACGTGACCGGCTACCCGGATGGGACCTTCCGGCCCAACAAGGTCCTGACCCGGGCGGAAGGGATCACCATCCTGATGCGCTATGCCGGTTTGACCGAGGAAAAATTCTACACCGGCACCCCTTTTCCCGACCTGCCGGCTAATTTCTGGGCGAACAAGAACATTCTGCCGGCCAAGAACGCCGGTCTGCTCAAATATCTGGAAGGCAAGAACTTCAAGCCCAACGCCCCCTTTACCCGGGCTGAAGCTTGTGAGGTCCTCTACCGGGTCCCGACCATCAACCGCGCGGTCGACTACTACTGGCGGACGGGGACGGTCTCGCTCTCTCAATAGAGTAACTCCGTCCGTCGCTCCGGACCGTTATGGCCCCGACGTCTTTGGTCATCAGTAACCCATATGGAGCCAGCTTCTCACCCGCTTTTTTTGAAGGATGGCCGTAACGATTACGTTTACCGACCGAAATTATCGCAACCCGGGGTGAGACCGCGGCCAGAAATTCGTCCGAGGTCGAAGTCGCGCTGCCGTGATGCCCCACTTTTAAAAAAGTCGAGTGAAGCGGTTCGCCCAGCCCCAGCAATCGATCTTCACTTTCATTATCTAAGTCACCGGTAAAAAGAAATGAGGTTGTTCCGTAAGCAAGCCGAAAGACGATGGAATTCCCATTGGTCGACCCATTTAAATCGGTCGGCCAAAGAACCTGGCCAACAACTCCGTCCGCCAGATGGAGCTTCATTCCCGCCCGGCCGGTCGCGTATTTGATCTTATTTTTTTCGATCAATTCCCGGTAACGGCTATAGGCCGGAGAATTAAAGACTTCGCCGTTGTCAACCAAGTTCTTAACCGGCACGCTCTTTAGAACTTCATTTAGTCCGGCAATATGATCGGCGTGAGGATGGGTCGCGATCACCAGATCGAGCTCATTGACCCCCTGCTTGCGCAGGAAGGGCAAGAGGACCATTTTGCCGATCCGGTCATAACCCCGCCCCTTATCGCTCTCCTCGCCACCGCCGTCGATCAGGACCGTCCGGCCGTTAGGGCATTGGATAAAAGCCGCATCTCCCTGGCCAACGTCGATAAAAGTCACCACTAAAGCCTTTTCACCGCCAATAAAAAGCGGCCAAAAGAAAAGGACGGCAAAGACAATCAGGACCAACCGGAGCCGCTCCCGCTCGACCAGTTTTTTGACCAGCCAAAGCAATACCAGGTAATAGGCAATAAGCCAAAAGAACGGAACCTGTCTCACGTAGACCGAGCCGCCGGGGAGCCCGGCGATCGTTTTAGCAATCAAGTCTAAAATGACTAGGCCGAGCCAGATCGTCCCGCCCATTATTTTCGCGAGCGGCAAAAAAACAAAACCGATCAGGGCCGCGGAAAAACCATAAACGACCAGCAGCTCGATCCAGGGAAGGATAATAAAGTTGGACAATATCCCGGCCAGGGTAAACTGGCTGAAGTTATAGACGATCAGCGGGGTCGTCGCCAGGAGCGGCCCGACCGATAAGGCAACCAGTTCTCTGCCCGGCAATTTCTCAGGCAAGCTTTCCGTTAGCGGCGGAACCAGGTAAAACAGCGACCAGGTCGCTAGGAACGAAAGCTGAAAGCCAAGATCAAACAAATAATTGGGATCGAATAACAACAAGATTAACGCGGACAAAGCCAAAGCAGTATAGGACTCCTTCTCCCGTTCAAAAAAGAGGCCGATCAAGCCAACCTCCCCCATGATCGCCGCCCGGAGAATGGACGCTCCCCCACCGGTCACCACCACCAGTAACAAGTTGAATAAAGTCGCGACCGCGGCGCTCAACCAAAGGGGAAAGCGGCATATTTTAGCCAGCGACAGACAGACCCCGATCAGGATCGAAACCTGCGTCCCGGAGACGACTAGTAAATGAATAAGCCCGGCTTTCCGATATTCGTCTTTAACCTCCGGATCGAGCGGTGAAACACTACTCCCCAGCAAAACGCTCCCTAAGAGTGAAGCTTCTTGCCGCGACAGGATCTGAACCAAGACGTCGTTAAAACGCGCGCTAAAGCCAAAGGCTATTTTATTCAACCAATTTCCGCCGCTCCCCAGCTTCTGGCAGTCGGTCGAGGAGAAAAGCAGGGCGCCACTCCTCTCGGTAACCAACGGATTAGCGTAAGAATCGCTTCGGCTAAGAACCCCTCTTAATTCCAGCTTGTCGCCATATTCATATTTTCCCGGCGTAAAAGCCAGGACTTCCCGATTAAAATGATATTGCCGCCGTTCAAAAGAAAGTTGGTGAAGCTGAAAAGAAAAAGAGCTCTTCCCATCTTTTAAGCGCGGGACGTTTGTTACCTCACCCTGGACCGTTAAAGAGCCAGCTTCCACAAAACGGTCAAGCGGCTCTGTTTGAGACGATCGCAATTGAAAAGAAGTAAGACCGAAAAGCAAAAAGACAACCAGCAATAACCGACTAAGCTCAATTTTGAAGATAAAGGCTATAACCGTTAAAGCGATAAATAGCGTCAGCAAAAAAAGCGGCAAAGGAGGCGGGACATATTGGCTAAGGACGATCCCCAGCGCGTAAGCGGCAGTTATCAAGACTAGCGGACGTTTCACAAAACGAGCTGGCCTTTGATCCGCTCGAACTTGGCTTTACCGAAACGGGGGATCTCCATAATCTGCTCAAGCTTGGTAAACGGACCGTTCTTCCGCCGGTAGGCAACGATCGCTTTGGCGGTTGAAGCCCCGATCCCCGGAAGAGCGTCAAAGGCTTTTTCGTCCCCTGAATTCAAGCTAACTTTGCCGCCGGAATTCCCCTTTCCGCCAGACTCTGGAATTAAAATTGCTTTCAACGGGATAACTATCTTTTGCCCATCTTTGACCGGTTCCGCCAAGTTAACCGCCGAAAGATCGGCAATCGGTAACGCGCCGCCGGCTAAAGCAAGAATATCGATCAGACGATCGCCGCTCGCAACCTCATAAACTCCTTCCCTCCTGACCGCCCCGCAAAGATGGACCTCGACTTTAGGGATAGTTTCCGGCGGCAGGATCGCTAACTCTGGAGCGGTATTCCCCGGCTTAAAACACATCACCCCAAAACCAATTACTAATGATAGTACGATCCCAAGGATAAGAAGTTGTTGTTCTCTGGTCAGCATGGAGAGAAAGAAGCAATTTTATTGCCAGGAAACTATATTTTTTTCGCTACTTTAAGGATATCTTCGACATAGGCTTTGGTCTTAGCGGAGAAACCGCCGTTGCGGGTAATAGCGTTGGGTCCTTCAAAGTAACCGGCCAGGGCATTGGTCACATTGCCGCCAAACCGTTCAAGCAGCCCTTTAATATAAAGGACCGTCCCATGGGTGTTCTGCTCAATATCATAAGGATCGTCAAGTTTTAATCCCTTGGCAGTCGATGGGAGGAGCTGACCCAATCCTATTGCCCCAGACGAGGAGACCGCTTTCGGGTTAAAACGTGATTCCCGGGACATTAAAGCGGTAATTAGTTTCGGATTAACGTTCTTTTCATTGGAGTTGCGGACAATACTTTCAGCGATCACCGCCGCTTCATCGGGGTTCCGGTACTTAGAAATAAATTTCTGGATCGCCGCCCGTTCGCCATCATCAATTCCATCATTAACCGGATCGATCGGTGGGGCGCTGACCTCGTTATAAACTACACCGGGAGGCGAAACGACCTGCGGGCTGGAAGAACCGTTCTTATCGCCAACGCTGGTCAGGATCGAGACGACAAAGATAAAGATAACAACTGCCGCGGTGGCATCCATTATTTCTTCCTGCCGGCTTTAGGCGGCTTCAGTAAATTAGGGATCGCGTTATAATAAGCATCGCTCATCTTTTTTACCGGCAGTTCCAGCAATTTTTTCTGTTTCTTGAAGATCGAAAGCGAGGCACCGCCAACTTTCCCCAAGATCTGAAAGGGAACATCATTTAGCATGGCAATATCGGAAAGCGGAAAAATATTATCTGGCGAGATCGTGATCAGGATCCTCGACTGCCCTTCCCCGAATAAAAGCGAATTGTTATCGACCGGCTCGTTCAGGTTAAGCGAGGCGCCGATCTTCCCGTGAATACAGCATTCCGCTAAGGCGACCGCTAGCCCCCCTTCCGATAGATCGTGGGCCGACTTGACCAAGCCAAGCTGGATCGCTTCCAGGCAGGCTTTCTGGACCTTGGCTTCAACCTTGAGGTCGATCTCCGGCATTCCGTTCCAGGTTTTGGTTTCTCCGAGCAGGATCAGCAAGTCACCCTTTTCCTTAAAATGGACCGAACAGCGCTGATTAATATGCTTAACGATCCCGACCATCCCGATCATCGGGGTCGGCAGGATCGGTCCTTTGGGGCTTTCATTATAAAGAGAAACATTACCGGAAACGACCGGCAGGTTATAGAACTTACAGGCATCGGCAATCCCCTCGACGCAAGATTTAAACATATAGAAGCGGTCCGGCTTCTCCGGGTTGGCAAAGTTCAAACAATCGGTCACCGCCGCCGGATCGGCCCCAGTCACAACAAGGTTGCGCATCGCCTCCGAGACGGCGATCTGCGCCCCAACATAAGGGTCAAGCTGGCAATAGCGGGCGTTACAATCGGTCGTAACGGCGATCCCCCAATCCTTGTCTTTAAGGCGGAGAACGGTCGCGTCGCCGCCCGGATAAACGGTCGTGTTCAGCTGGACCATGTGGTCGTACTGCTCATAAACCCATTTCTTGCTGGCAATGTTGGGATCGCTAAGCAATTTAAGGAGATACTGGCTATTGTTGGTCGGTTTTTTTACTTGGGGCTTTTCGGTCTTAGGCTTCTCAAATGCCATCTCGTAGATCGGCGCTTTGGCCAGCTCGTCCGCCGGGAGATTGGCGACTATTTTATCGCCGCTTCTGATGATAACCTGTTTAACTTCGGTCACGGTCCCAACGATTTCCGCTTCCAATCCCCACTTGTGGAAGATATCGAGGATTGGTTGTTCCTCCCCCTGCTGGACGCAGAGGAGCTGCCGCTCCTGCGATTCCGACATCATAATCTCCCACGGTTCCATCCCGGTTTCCCGCAACGGAACTTTATCGAGATCGATATCAACCCCAACTTCACCCGCCGCAGCCATTTCGGCCGAAGAACAGGTCAAGCCTGCCGCTCCCATATCCTTAATCCCGACCACCAGGCCGGTCTTTAAGGCTTCCAGGGTTGCTTCGATCAAGCATTTCTCGGTAAAGGGATCGCCAACCTGGACAGTCGGCCGCTTCTCGCACTCACCCGCTTCAAATTCAGAGGACGCCAGGACCGAACAACCGCCGATCCCGTCACGACCGGTCTTAGAACCGGCGTAAATAATTGAATTCCCCGGCCCCTTAGCCCTCGCCCGGGCAATCTCGTCCCGGTCACAAACCCCAACGCACATGACGTTGACCAGGCAATTGCCGGCGTAGGCTTCGTCAAAATAGATCTCTCCACCGACGGTCGGCACCCCGACGCAGTTGCCGTAGAATTGGATCCCGTCGATCACGCCGGAAAAGATGAACCGGTTGAGCGGATTGTCAATCGGCCCGAAACGGAGCGAATCGAGCAAAGCGATCGGCCGGGCGCCGGTCGTAAAGATGTCCCTAATGATCCCGCCAACCCCGGTCGCCGCCCCCTGCCGCGGCTCCACCTGGGAGGGATGGTTGTGCGATTCAGCCTTAAAGATGATCGCTTTGCCGTCGTAAACAATGCCGCCGGCGTCTTCGCCAACCAGCGCCTCGTATTTCCCTTTTTGAGGAAAAAGGCGAAGGTATTTGCGGGAACGCGGGTAGCCGCAGTGTTCCGACCATTCGACCGAGAACATCGCCGTTTCAGTCGGGGTCGGCTCACGGTCGAGAGTTTTAACGATCCGATCGAACTCGGCGTCGGTCAAACCAAGTTCGCGGTAGACTTTTTTATCCATGAGGCTATTTTATCATTATTTGCGGATCATGGGAACAGAAAGCCTTATTTCGCGCAAGAAATCACCTTAAATACACGATAAATATGTATTAGAACCATAGGAGGCGTTAATGGTCAGTAGCTTAGCAATTGGGACCGGTGCCGGCCCAAATCGTCCAGGCGCGGTCGGCCCCAGATCTTTTCGCACCCGGATCTATAGCCATCCTTTTCTCAACCATATCATGGATTTTCAACGCAGTCATGAGATCGGCGCGGCCATGAAAATGAACCTCTCTCTCTTTATAGGAGGGCAAAAAGACCTCTCCTGCCTCTTTAAAATACCAGGCAATCAGCACGGCAAACTAGCCGAACTCCGCTTTGAAGCAGAAAAAAACCAGTGGTGGATCAGGCCGGCTGAAGATAATAGAACAGCGGCTTTCCAGGTCATTGATGATCTCGGCAATCCAATTAAAGTTGGCGGGCAAAAAGGGATTAAAGGCTGGGTGCCAATCGGGGAAGAGTATCGCCTAGCTTTTGAGGCAGGCCAAGAATACCTCTTTTCGCTCCCAAATAAATTAGCGGAACCAAGAGAAAACACGCCGCTTCCCGGCGGCAGGAATAAAGTCCAAATCATCGACAAGTTGTTGCTCACTCTTCAGGCCAATAAGGAGAAAAACTTCAATGCCGAAGTTACTTACGCTTTAAGAGATGAGCGTTATTATCTAATCCTGGGCGGGAAGAAGAATC
>JBAZMB010000045.1:0-10230 GCA_041649975.1 Candidatus Margulisiibacteriota bacterium
AAATGAAAAAGCGGCCAAACTCATCAATGAAGCGGCGGAAAAAGGGGCCAATCGTTTTGAATGGACCCATCAAAAAAAGAACGGGACGACGTTCCCGGTCGAGGTCAATCTGACCGCGATCGGCACGCCGGAAGGGCAGGTTATTTACGCGACCTGGATGGACCTCACCGAGCGGAAAAAGAACGAAGAACAGGTCAAAAAAGACGAAGACGCCTACCGGACGCTGGCGGAAAATCTCCCCGGCTTAGTTTTCCGCTGTCACCTGGAAAAGGGGCACAGCATGCAGCTTTTCAACAACATGTTGACGCCTCTAACCGGCTACACGGAACAGGAATTAATGCGGGACAATCTTTGCACGATCGAGCCGATCATTCACCCCGACGACAAACAGCTGGTCATGGATACCATGAAAGAATCGATTTATTACAACAAACCGTTCCGGATCGAATACCGGATCATCCATAAAACCGGCCAGATCAGATACCTTAGCCACCGGGGACGGCCGGTCTATGACGACCTGGGAAAAGCCCTTTACGTTGACGGGGTATTTTTTGACGTGACCGAGGCCAAACAAACCGAAAAACGGCTGATCGAAGATGAGGCTCGCTTTAAGGTCCTTTTCGAAGTCTCGCCCAGCCCGATCTTTATTGAGTCGCTTGAAGGCAAAGTCATTGACTGTAATAGCGCCGCCGCTAAATTGTTCGGTTATACTAAAGATGAAATGCTCCGGCTTAGTTCCTCCGACCTGGTCCCGCCTCGGGTCGCCGCGTCCTTCCCCGACCTGGTAAAAATGGTCCTGGAAAAAGGGGAATACTACATCGAATCCCAAAACAAGAAAAAGAATGGCGAACTTTTCCCGGCTGAAGTCAGGATCAAGGCGATCGAAGTGAACGGACAGAAAATGGTCTTGGTCTCGGTCCAAGACGTAACCGGCCGAAAACAGACCGAAGGAAAAATGAAGGAAGAGCTGGAGGCGCTTTCCCTGATCAGCGCCTCCGCCACCGGACGAGAACTAAAAATGATCGACATGGAAAAAGAGGTCAATACCCTACTGAAAGAATTGGGTAGAGAGTCAAAATACCAATGAAGATCGAACAAAACCGGTGGACCGCTAAAGAGGGTTGGCAACCTGGGACCTTCGGCCAGATCGGGAATGTTCAACTAGTCCTGGTTTTCGGTAGCGGCCCGATCTTGGGCGACAAGTCGATCATGGATAAACTTCACGCGGCGTATCCGCAAGCGCACTTTCTCGGTTGCTCGACCGCCGGAGAGATTCTTGGCACGGAGGTCCGTGACGATTCATTAGTTGCGACCGCCATAAGTTTTAAGTCAGCGACCATCAAAGGGGTGCGGGTAAAAATTGGCGAAGTTAAAGACAGCTATGAGGCCGGAGCAAAACTGGCCGGGGCGATTGACCAAGTCGGATTAAGGCATCTTTTTGTCCTGTCCGATGGTTTGAAGGTAAACGGGAGTGAATTGGTGAAAGGACTAGTCGCTAACTTGCCCGACAACGTGCATATTACCGGCGGGTTGTCCGGCGACGGCGCTAATTTTAAAGAAACTTTTGTCTTCCTGGACGAAGCGCCGGCAACCGGAGTGATCGCCGCCCTTGGCTTATATGGAAACGACCTGCTGGTCGGCTATGGTTCTTTCGGCGGTTGGGATCCGTTCGGGCCTTCTCGCATAATTACCAAGTCAAAAGGGAATGTTCTTTATGAATTAGACGGGAAATCGGCGCTGGAATTGTACAAACAGTATTTAGGCGAACAGGCCAAGGGGCTGCCGGCCTCTGGCTTGCTTTTTCCCTTGGAGGTCCGTTTGCAAGAAGGAGAGCCCGCCTTGGTCCGCTCGATTGCGGCTGTCGATGAAAAAAAGCAAAGTCTGACCTTTTTCGGGGATGTGCCCGAAGGGGCTCGAGCCCAGTTAATGAAAGCCAACTTTGATCGATTGGTCGATGGGTCGGCAAGCGCGGCTAAGGCCAGCCAGGACTCGCTTGGTGGCTTTAAGGCTGATTTGGCGATCCTAATTAGTTGCGTAGGAAGAAAAGTTGTCCTGGCCCAAAGGACGGAAGAAGAGGTTGACGCAGTTCGTGAAGTATTAGGCGAGCAGACGGCGTTAACCGGGTTTTATTCTTATGGCGAGATCGCGCCCTTCTCGGTTAATGGGAAAGGCGAGTTCCATAACCAAACAATGACGATCACCGCGTTAGGCGAGAAATGACAAATGAGAAGCTGCACCACCTACTAAAACGGCAGTTAAACAAATATTTCGGCACAAGCGAAAATCTTCCGGAAAATCTGCTCCCCTTGATCAACTCGGTCAACGACGCTTATTTCCAGGCTGACTCCGACCGCAAACTGCTTGAACACTCTTTTGATCTTAGCTCGGAAGAGATGCGGGAAGCGAACCGAGTCGTGCAGGAAAGCGAAGCCCGCTATCGCGGCATTTTTAACGCGGTAACCGACGGCTTATTGATCTTCGACCTTAACGGCACGATCGTTTCCGCTAACGCCCGGGCAAGTGAAATGTACGGCTACCCTCAAGAAAAAATGATCGGACTGACCGGCAAAGAAATAGTCACTCCGGAATATCATCCTTTGTTCCAAAATTTCCTGGCAGTGGTCGGCGCGGGAGGCGTTTTTACCGGGGAGTCGATCGACCGGCAAAAGAACGGGACCCCTTTTAACGTCGAAATCAAGGGGTCGGCCTTTTCTTTTCAGGGCAAGCCCCATCTGTTAGCGGTCGTCACCGATACGACCGAACGGAAAAAATCCGAGCAAACTATTACGCGCAAGATCGCGGAACTGGAAGCTATCGTTGAGGCGGCTACCGGACGGGAACTGAAAATGATCGGCCTGGAAAAAGAAGTCAACGCCCTGCTGGTCGAACTCGGTCGCCAACCAAAGTACAAATAAGGTTTGAGTCTGTCCCCCGCTTGCTTTATAATTGTCTCGTGGTTAAAATCGCCGAATTGCTTGATAATGTTGAGAACGTGGACCGGGATTTTATCGGCACGATCGCTTTCCGCAATGAAGAGCTGACCCTCCCTGACGGCAGCAAAGTCGCGCTGGGGCTCGACGACGGCCATTGGGTGTTAGTCTATCAGTCAAAGAGCGGCTCGCCGTTCGAGGTCCTCGATTATAACGCCCACGACCGGAAGCTCTTCGTCGATAAAAAGATCGGCGGCGAAAAAGAGCTGGCCCGGTTCCGAAAGATCGCGCGTTATTTTATGGACCACGCCCAGACGACCGACTTGGTCACGATCCTGCCGCCGGAGGTCGCTTGATGAAAGACGTTAACGGTCTGGGAGCGTTCGGGATCGTCCCGCACCTGAGCGAGGACGCGCTTAAACAAGCCAGATTAGCCGGCATTAAAACGCGCGCCGGCAAGATCGCCTATCTGACCGCCGCCGGCAAGAAGGCCGGCCAACCAACGGTCGAGGAAGGGATCCAACCGGCCAAAGGGGCGCTCAAATGGATCGCCCAACTACTTGAGGAGGAAAACCAATGAGAAGCGACGCCTTAAAAAAGAAAGCCCCGATCCGCGCCCTGATCCACGCCACCGGAGTCGCCGACAGTGAAATGAAAAAACCGTTTATCGGCCTAGCCTCGAGCTTTACCGATCTCGTCCCAGGTCACGTCGACATGCGCGCGCTGGAAAGAGTGATCGAAAAAGGGATCCACGCCGGTGGCGGGGTCGCGTTCACTTTTGGCCTGCCGGCCATTTGCGACGGGATAGCCATGGGACATAAGGGGATGTATTATTCTCTTCCCTCGCGCGAATTGATCGCCGATACCATTGAATCGGTCGCGGAAGCCCACCAACTTGACGGGCTGGTCCTGCTGACCGCCTGCGATAAGATTACCCCCGGCATGCTGATGGCGGCCGCCCGTCTCGATATTCCGACGATCCTGGTCACCGCCGGACCGATGCTGACCGGTTGCTATAAAATGACCAGGCTCGACCTGGTTCATGACACGTTCGAAGCCGAAGCCGCCTACAAACAGGGGAAGATCACTAAAAAAGACCTCGAAGGGTTGACCCAAAACGCTTGCCCGGGAGCCGGGTCCTGTTCCGGGATGTTCACCGCCAACACCATGGCCTGCGCCGGGGAAGCACTCGGCATGTCGCTCCCCTTCTGCGGCACCGCCCTGGCAGTTTCTTCGAAGAAAAAAATGATCGCCTATCAAAGCGGCCAGAAGATCGTCGAACTGGTCGAAAAAAACATCACGCCGCGGAAGATCATGAACCTAAAAGCGTTCACTAACGCCATTACCGTCGATATGGCTCTGGGCGGCTCGACCAATGCCGTCTTGCACCTGACCGCCATCGCCCGGGAAGCCGGGATCAAACTGCCGATCGAACTTTTTGACGAGATCAGCAAACGGACCCCTCATCTTACCAGCCTGCGCCCCAGCGGCGATCATTTTATGGAAGACTTCGAACATGCCGGCGGGGTCCCGGCCGCGATGCATGTGCTGCAAAAAGCACTCCTTGATAATCCAACCGTCTCGGGGTTAACGATCAAACAGATCGCCGCTGCCGGAGAAGTTTTCGATAAAGATATCATTCGCTCGACCGCCAACCCCTATCATAAGGAAGGAAGCCTGGCGATCCTCAAAGGGAACATCGCGCCGGAAGGCGGGGTCGTCAAACAAGCCGCCGTCGCCGCCAAAATGATGAAGTTCTCTGGTAAGGCCAAGGTCTATGATTCCGAAGATGCCGCCCAAAAAGCGATCCTCGGCGGCAAAGTCAAAGCGGGGGACGTGGTCGTCATCCGCTATGAAGGGCCAAAAGGCGGCCCGGGGATGAGAGAAATGCTTTATCCAACTTCAGCGATCGCGGGGATGGGTTTGTCAGAATCGGTCGCGCTAATCACCGATGGCCGGTTTTCCGGCGGGTCACGCGGCCCCTGCATCGGCCACGTCTCTCCGGAGGCCGCGGCCGGCGGACCGATCGCCATTCTTAAAGACGGGGATATAATTGAGATCGATATTCCCAACCGGAAGTTAAACGTGAAGTTGAGCGACACGGAGATCAACTTGCGCTTGCGGCAATGGAAAGAACCGAAACCAAAGTTCGAGACCGGCTGGCTGTCCAGGTATCAAAAGATGGTAACGTCGGCAAGCACCGGAGCAGTTTTAAAAGCTTAAGACTGCCGAACTAAGACCAATAGCGCCTTGCGCATTTCGTTGGTCAGATCTTCATCAAGATCTTTCACCCCGCCTTTCGTGAAGAACGTTCGCCCCTGTCCACCAGTCAGGAGCATCGAATATTGGGTCAGGGTTCCGGCAGAATCTGTCCAGAAATCGGCGCTATAAATCATATTTCGAATTACCCGATGAAGGGGATCGTTTGTCGCTTCAGGCAGAGTAACGCCAATATTAAATTTTGATAAGTATGCGGCAATTTTATTGGCATCGTTCGCGTTGACTTGTAAGTAATCATGTCTCCGGTACTTTTTCGCTTCATTAATTCTACCGGAAATTAAGTTGATCAATCCGCCAACAACGAGCCGATTGATCTTAGGCGTGGTCACCACCACTATCTCGTGTCCCTGGCTACCGACAGTAAAATGTTGGCTCCGGCCCAGCGCGGATAACGGAAAAGCCCGCCCCAGCTTGATCGCTCCTCTCACCCGGTCGACATCCGCCATCAACCTTTCAAGCTGTTTTGGGGTCTCGCAATTAACGACCTCATGACTCCGCAAAGGATGCCCGCGAAACGAACGATAGCCGCTCCCCATCCCCCGATTTGAAGCGTCGCCAATTCTACTATTCATTTTAAATCTCTCCCACAAAATATTATCCGCATAACTATTTCTGGAGAAAAACCCAATAATTTCAGGCGTTTTTCAAGGGAGCGACTTTTGAATTTCCGCTTTTTATGGTAAAATTAGCGTATGGAAATCTCCGGCGCTCAAGCATTATTGGAGTCGTTAAAACACGAAGGGGTTGACGTTATTTTCGGTTACCCCGGCGGAGTAGTCCTGCCGCTGTACGACGCCATGTATTCATTCAAAGGGGTCAAGCACGTCCTAGTCCGCCATGAGCAAGGAGCGGCCCACGCCGCCGACGGTTATGCCAGGGCAACCGGAAAAGTCGGAGTTTGCCTGGCAACATCTGGGCCAGGCGCAACCAACCTGATCACCGGAATTGCTACCGCTTACATGGATTCGATCCCAATGGTCGCCATCACCGGACAAGTCGCCACCCCGCTCCTCGGGCGGGATTCGTTCCAGGAGGCGGACCTGACCGGCATCACCATGCCAATAACCAAACATAATTATCTGGTAAAAAAGGTTGAGGATCTCCCTCGGATCATCAAGGAAGCGTTCTACATCGCCAGAACCGGCCGGCCAGGACCGGTCCTGATCGATATCCCGAAAGATGTTTTCGTTAATAAGCTCAAATATAAGTATCCCGACAAAGTGGTACTTGAAAGTTACAAGCCAAACTACGAGGGCCACCCAAAACAAATTTCCATGGCGGTTAAAGCGATCCAGGCGGCGCAAAAAGCGGTCATATACGCCGGCGGCGGGGTCATTGTTTCCGACGCGGCTAAAGAGCTGCGTGAATTAGCGGAAAAATGCAGCTTCCCGGTCACTACTACCTTGATGGGGATCGGCGGTTTCCCCGGGACCCACGAACTCTCGCTCGGCATGCTCGGGATGCACGGAACCGCTTATGCCAATTACGCGGTGACCGAATGCGACCTGCTAATCGCTGTCGGGGCCCGCTTTGACGACCGGGTCACCGGCCATATCGCCCGGTTCGCCCCCAACGCCAAGATCATTCATATCGATATCGATCCGGCCGAGATCGGCAAGAACGTCCGGGTCGACGTCCCGATCGTCGGCGACGTGAAAAACGTCCTGCAGGCGATCCTGACCAAACTCGGGAACAAAGAAAAAAACCAGGCCTGGCTCGACCAGATCAACGAATGGAAAGCCAAATATCCTCTTTCTTACAAGAAAGAAGGCGGGCTAAAGCCGCAATTCATCCTGGAAGAACTTTACGCGATGACCAAAGACCGAGACACGATCATCGTCA
This sequence comes from Candidatus Margulisiibacteriota bacterium, assembly GCA_041649975.1. Classification (GTDB taxonomy): domain Bacteria; phylum Margulisbacteria; class WOR-1; order O2-12-FULL-45-9; family XYB2-FULL-48-7; genus XYB2-FULL-45-9. The sequence continues at coordinate 7,053 of JBAZMB010000045.1, forward strand.
CCGAGGTTGGACAACACCAGATGTGGGCCGCCATGTTTTATAAATATGACAAACCCAGGGATTGGATCTCCTCCGGCGGGCTGGGAACGATGGGCTTTGGCCTCCCGGCCGCGAACGGCGCCCAGTTCGGCCGCCCTAACGCCCTGGTGATCGACATCGCCGGCGACGGCTCGATCCAGATGAACATCCAGGAGCTGACGACCGCGGTCAATCACCGCCTGCCGATCAAGATCTTTGTTTTCGACAACAGTTTTCTGGGGATGGTCCGTCAGTGGCAGGAGCTGATCTATGATCGGCACTATTCCCACACCCAACTTTGCAACAATCCTGATCTAGTGAAGGTCGCCGAAGCCTACGGCGCGGCCGGTTTCCGGGTCACCAAAGAAGAAGAGATCCGCCCAACGATTGAAAAAGCGTTCGCCATTAACGATCGCCCGGTCCTGATCGACTTTATCACGGCCAAAGAAGAAAACGTCTATCCCTTTGTCCCGCCCGGCCAGGCGATCAATGAAATGTTGATCGATTAGGAAGAACAAACATGAGACATATTATTTCAGTCATTGTCGAGAATAAACCAGGGGTCCTGACCCGGGTCGCGGGACTTTTCGCCCGCCGGGGATTCAACATTGAAAGTCTGGCGGTTGGCACGACTGAAACACCGGACGTTTCCCGGATGACGATCGTCGCCGAGGGGAACGAGCAGGACTTGGAACAAATCATTAAACAGCTCTATAAGCTGATCGACACCATGAAAGTATTTGACCTGCCGGCTGATAAAGCGATCGAACGGGAACTTGTCCTGATCAAGGTCGCGGCTAACGACAAGACCAGGCAGGAGATCACCCAGATCGTCGATATTTTCCGCGGGAAGATCGTTGACGTAGCGGAAACCTCCATGACGATCGAGATCGTCGGGGACGAGAACAAAGTTGAAGGAGCCGAAAAACTTCTCGCTAAATTTGGCATCCGCGAATTGGTCCGGACCGGCGTCATTGGCCTGATGCGCGGCAGCGCCGAGTAATTTTTTTCACGAAAGGGAGAGATTCATATGGCAAAAGTTTATTATGACCAGGACGCGGATCTTAACGTATTAAAGGGGAAGACGATCGCGGTCGTCGGCTACGGCTCCCAGGGACGGGGCCAATCCCTCAACCTAAAAGATAGCGGGCTTAACGTCGTTATCGCTCTGCGCAACGACTCCGCCAGCTGGGAAAAAGCGAAATCGGACGGTCAAAAGGTTCTGACGATCGCCGAAGCGGCCAAAACGGCCGATATCCTCCAGATCCTGATCCCGGACGAGATCCAAGGTGATGTATATAAAGAGGAGATCGCCCCTTATATGAAAGCAGGGAAGACCCTGATGTTCTCCCACGGCTTTAACATCCATTTCGGCCAGATCGTGCCGCCGAAAGAGGTTGACGTCGTTATGGTCGCCCCCAAAGGACCGGGTCCGATGGTCCGGATCATGTACGAACAAGGAGCCGGCGTTCCGGCGCTAATCGCCATTCACCAGGATGCTTCGGGCAAGGCTAAACAGACCGCTTTAGCTTACGCTAAAGGGGTTGGCGGGACCCGGGCCGGTGTTTTTGAGACCACTTTTAAGGAAGAGACCGAGACCGATCTTTTCGGCGAACAAACCGTCCTTTGCGGCGGGACCTCCGCCCTGGTCAAAGCCGGGTTTGAAACCCTGGTCGAAGCCGGGTACCAGCCGGAAATGGCCTACTTTGAATGCTTGCACGAACTAAAACTGATCGTCGACCTGATGAATTCCAAGGGGATCTGGGGGATGCGCCAGGCGATCAGCAACACCGCCAAATGGGGGGATGTCACCGTCGGGCCAAAGATCATCGACGCCGGCGTCAAAGCCCGGATGAAAGAAGCATTGACAAACATTCAAAACGGAACCTTCGCCAAAGAGTGGATGGCGGAAAGCAAGTCCGGCCAAAAGAACTTTAAAGCCCTGCTGGAAAAAGATAAGGGGCACCTGATCGAAAAAGTCGGCGGGGAACTTCGTAAGATGATGAACTGGCTCAGCAAAAAGTAATTCTGGCGCTAAATACAAAAAGGGTCGCGCTAACCACGCGGCCCTTTTTCATATCTCCAATTTGTGGCCGTTTGTTTTAAGCCATTTCCGGCGCTGTTTATAGTCGGGAACTATCGCTTCGACTGTCCGCCAAAACTCCCTCGAATGGTTTAAATGACGCAGATGGCTCAATTCATGAACAACTACGTAATCAACAATCTCCATCGGGGCCATGATCAGCTTCCAATTAAAATTCAGGCTCCCCTTCCGAGTACAGCTCCCCCACTGCCGGCGATGTTCTTTGACTGCGACTTTCCGGGGATTAACGGCCAACTTTGGCGCGTAGACCGCTATCCGCTCCGCCAGGACCTTGCCTGCTTCGGCGTAATACCAGCTACGGACTATTTTTTTAAGCGATCGCAGATCGGCCCTCGAACCTGGACTGACCGCTATCTTATCCAACCGCAAATGAACCCCTTTTATAAGCTCCGGCTCATGCCGCAAGGGATACTCCTTGCCCAGATAGGCAAGCGTTTCGCCGTCTTGAAAGGTTTTTTCTTTCAAAGCCGGCTGCGAAGCGAAGAGGGCGATCTTTTCTTCGATCCACGCTTGCTTGTCCTTCAGCACCTGATCGATCTGAGCCTGACCGACCCAGCGAGGCGCGGCAACAATGACGCCACGTCGCGGATCAACGATGATCCCGATACTCCGGCGCCGCCCACTACGTTTCAGCTGATAAGAAAAAGCCATGACCAGATAATAGCATATGGTATAATTCCTTACATGAAAAATAAAATATTATTGGTCGTCGTTTTAATGATCTTCGCGGCAACCTTGTCCGCGGCAGGAAGGAAAAAAACAATGGATAAAAATTACGCGATCCTGGAGACTTCGATGGGCCAAATCGTTTGCGAATTGCTCGATAAGGAGGCTCCTCAAACGGTCAAAAACTTTATCGGCCTGGCTAAGGGAGAGATCGGCTGGATGGACCCCAAAACCAACGAGATCGAAAAGAAGCCGCTTTATGACGGGACCATTTTCCACCGGGTTATTCCCGACTTCATGATCCAGGGAGGAGACCCGATGGGGAACGGCATGGGTGGGCCTGGCTATAAGTTCGATGATGAAACACCGCAAACCACCAAATTCGACAAG
>JBAZMB010000046.1:0-9672 GCA_041649975.1 Candidatus Margulisiibacteriota bacterium
GGATCCGGGGGTGTAGCTCAGTTGGCAGAGCGTCCCGATCGGATCGGGAAGGCCAGGGATGTTCGATCCCGCTCCTGTTTAATGTGGTCCTTGGGGGTGTAGCTCAGTTGGCAGAGCGCAGCGTTCGCAACGCTGAGGCCAGCGGTTCGATCCCGCTCACCTCCATTTGAAAAAAAAGTGAGGTATTCATGATTGGATTATTAATTTTCTTACAGATCGTGTCCGGCGCGTTGCTGGTGGTGGCTGTGTTGCTCCATACCGCTAAAGGAGAAGGTTTAGGCGGGATCGGCGGATCGGCCCGGCTTTTTGGCACCCCAAAAGGGATGGAAGAAGGGCTTGATCGTTTGACCTGGGGGTTGACCGGCGCCTTCATGTTGTTTTCTTTGTTCCTGGCGATGCTGAAAGCTTAAATAGAAGGAGAATGAATATGGGGAACCCGCAGACCGCGCTTGCTGCTGCCTGGCAAATGGCCGCGCCCGTTATTTTTAACCTGATCTACGCTCTGCTGCTTTTTTTACTGGTATTTGTCGTCGCTAAGTTATTGGCTGCCGGTTTAATCTCCATTTTTAAGATCGTAAAATTTGACGATTTGGCCGTTAAGTTCGGTTTTAAGAAGGTCCTGGAAAAAGGGGGCATTAAACAAGGCGCTTCAGAGTTGCTGGCTGACGGGCTTTATTGGGCGGTTGTTTTTATCGGGACGATCGCCGTGGCCGAAGTTTTTCAGCTGGCGATCGGGCCGGTCCTGACCCGTTTTATCTCTTTTGTCGGCTTGGTCTTTTTGGCTTCAATTATCCTGGGGGTCGGAGTTCTCTTTGCCACGCTGGTAGCGGGAATTGTCCGGGTCCTGGCGGCTAATTTTGGGATCGAGAGCGCCCGCACGATCTCGAAGGTCGTGTTTTATCTGGTCGTGCTGATCGCTTTCCTGGTGGTCCTGGAGCAGTTTGGCGTTAATCGCGAAGCCTTTATGCCGCAACTTGGGGTCATTATCGGCGCGGTCGGCTTAGCCGCCGCGATCGCTTTTGGTCTGGGCTGCAAGGATATGGCCGCTGACTTCTTTTATGGGATCTTTAAAGGGAAATAAGGAGGGTTCAAGATGAAAAAATTAGCTTGTTTCTTGGTCCTGGCTCTTTTATTGACCACGGCTTCTTTCGCGGCGACGAAGACGATCCAACAGTCGGGGATGAAGATGGGGATCGGTTATGACGATGGGATGTCGGTGCTTCGTTTTGCCGGCGATACTTTTAACACCTCGATCGGTCTTATGTACCAGAATCAAACTCAAAACAACAATTCCGCCTCGACTTTTGGAGTGGGGGGGAAAATGACCTTCAATTTGACGGCTGGCGAGCGGCCGACCCATGCCGGCGCGGCCCTGGCCTATTTTAGTTTGCCGAACTCCGTTTCCGCTTTTGTCATCAAAGCAATTTATGGAGCGGAAGCCAACGTGACCAATAATTTCGTGGTCGGGGTTGATATTAACCCCATTTCGTTCACTTCCGTTTCCAATAACGGTGGAACGACCATCTCGCTTCTGACCGGTTGCGTCTACGGCTATTTCTACCTGTAGAATAAAAGGCCCTCTCTGTCGTCAGGCGGAGAGGGCTTTTACTTACGACGATTTTATTGTAGAATGTAATACCATGCGGGAGTAGCTCAGCTGGTAGAGCTTCTGCTTCCCAAGCAGAAGGTCGCGGGTTCGAACCCCGTCTCCCGCTATTTTTTTGTCCTGACGGCGGACAGGGCGGCATGGCCGAGTGGTTAGGCAGCGGTCTGCAAAACCGTTTACTCCAGTTCAAATCTGGATGCCGCCTTTTTATGATATAATATTTATGGTTAGGACTCGCGTGCCCGGAAAGTTTCTTCAACGCGCGCTTAGCTCAGCTGGTTAGAGTACTTGCTTGACAGGCAAGGGGTCACTGGTTCGATCCCAGTAGCGCGCATTGAGGGAATCATGAGTCTTCTTTTTCCCCTTGACTATCCTTATTAGCAGTCTAAAATTCTCTAAGAGACCCATCAGAGGTGATAAATGACTGATAAACGGGACCTGAATTCAGCGGGAGTTCCAGGCCAGATTACGCTGGATAAAATAATTTCCCAAATCCCCGGAATGATCTTCCAGCTATTGCGAAAACCAGATGGGGCCTATAGCCTTCCTTATGCCAGCGACGCGATCAATGAGCTCTTTGGTTGTTCTCCTCAAGACGTGCGAAACGATTTTTCTCCTATTACTAAAGTTATAATTGGGGAAGACAAAGAAAAGTTCCGGGCCTCAATCGAAGAGTCCGCCAGAACGCTCTTGACTTGGCAGTGTGAATATCGGGTCCAACGTCCCGGGCAAACGATCCATTGGCTGTTGGCCCGGGCGATTCCAGAACAGCAAAGCGATGGGAGCATCCTTTGGCATGGGTATAATATCGATATTACCGAGCGCCGGCAGACGGGACAGCAATTGGAAACGCAGTGCGCCTTGCTGACCGCGATCATGAATAGCCCCAGTGATATTACCATTTTTTCGTTGGATAAAAATTATTGTTATACCGCGTTTAACGAGAAGCATCGCGAGGAAATGAAAAAGGCTTGGGACGCGGACATTATGATCGGAAGAAATCTGCTTGACTGCATAAGGGATCCTGAATTGCGGGAAAAAACAAAACAAAACCTCGATCGTACTTTGCAAGGAGCAAGCTTTACTGAAATTCAGCATCGGCCGGAACCAGACCTCTATTATGAGTTGATCTGGGGGCCTGTTGTTCAAAACGGAAAGATTGTTGGCGCCAATGTTTTTATCCGCGACGTCACCGAGCGCAAACGGTTGGAAGCGGAGCTGGAAAAAAACAACCGGGCTTTACGCTTACTTAGCGCGACCAACCAAGCCTTGATCCATGCGACCGCTGAGCTGGCTTTGATGAATGAAATCTGTCAAATCGTAATAAAATCAGGCTATCGGGCGGCGTGGGTTGGGATGAAAGAAGAAGATGAAGGGAAATCGGTCCGTCCGGTCGCGCAGGAAGGCTTTGCGCCGGAGTATCTTAAAGAAGCTCAAATAACCTGGGCGGATAACGAACGCGGGCGGGGACCGACCGGGACCGCGATCCGGACCGGAAAACCCGCAATTTGCCGCAATATGCTGACGGACCCGAATTTCGCTCCCTGGCGCGAGCAGGCGAAAAAAAATAATTACCAATCATCAATTGCCCTGCCGTTATTATTGGGAGAGAAAATATTTGGGGCGCTGAATATCTACGCGGCTGAACCGGAAGCTTTTAACGAACAGGAAGTCAAATATTTAAATGAATTAGCGGCGGACCTGGCTTTTGGCCTTGATTATTTGCGTGGGCAAGAGCAACGCAAGTTGGCCGCGGAGAAAATTCGGCAATCGGAGGCAAAGTTCGCTGCCGCCTTCAAGGCGTCGCCCGATTTGATGGCGATTACTCGGGCTTCTGACGGCCTGATGCTGGAGCTCAATGATGGCTATACCCAACTTCTGGGTTACACGCGTGAGGAATCAATCGGCCAGACCACGACCAAAGTCTCGATTTGGGCCAATCCCGCGGACCGCGATAAATTTGTGGCCGATTTGAAGAAGTCCGGCCAGGTCAATGATTTTGAGACAACCCTCCGGCGTAAAGATGGTTCACTGGTTACGGTTCTCGACTCCGCCAGGGCTTTCGACATACAAGGAGAAGCTTACATCCTCTCCACTGCCCACGATATTACCGAACGCAAGCTAGCGGAAGCTACGCTTCGCGCGGCCAACGCTTATAACCGAAGTCTTATTGACTCCAGCCTTGATCCGCTGGTCACCATCAGCCCTGAAGGGACGATTACCGACGTGAATCCGGCAACGGAAGCGATCACTGGTTGCTCGCGAAGTGAGCTTATTGGCAAGGATTTCTCGGACTACTTTACCGACCCCGAGAGGGCGCGATCGGGTTACCGTGAAGTGTTGGAAAAAGGACTCGTGCGGGATTACGCCCTGGAGATCAGGCACAAGGACGGGCAGATAACGCCAGTATTATATAACGCGACTACTTACCGGGATGAGGCTGGGAAAATGATCGGGGTCTTTGCCGCGGCAAGGGACATCACCGAGCGCAAGTTGGCGGAGAAAGAACATTTGTTCCACCTCCGGTTCATGGAAAGCCTGGATAAGGTCAATCGAACCATCCAGGGGACGAACGATCTTGATCAGATGATGCATGATGTTCTGGCCGTAGTCCTTTCGATCTTTGATTGCGACCGGGCCTGGCTCTTTTTTCCATGCGATCCGGACGCGACAATGTTTCGGGTTCCTATGGAAGTTACCAAACCAGAATATCCCGGCGCGAAGGCCTTGAACACTGACGTGCCGCTGCCGTCGGATATGGCCCAGAATTTGCGTGAGGCGCTAGGCTCCGTTAGCCCGGTAACTTTCACGGCTGGAACTGAAAAGCCGATCAATAAAGTTAGCGCTGAACAATTTGGCGTGAAATCCATGATGATGATCGCTCTTTATCCCAAGTCGGGAAAACCCTGGGTGTTTGGCTTGCATCAGTGTTCGGGTCCGCGCCTCTGGACCGATGAAGAGAAAAATCTTTTCAAGGAAATCAGCAATCGTCTTTCTGACGGGCTGAACAGCCTCTTATTCGCCAATGAACTGCGTGAAAGCGAGGCGCGATTCAGGTCGTTGTATGATTCAATGAATGAAGGCATGGCCGTGCATCAATTGATCAACGATCAGCAGGGGAACCCGATCGATTATGTGCTACAAGACGTTAATCCGGCCTTTGAAAGGCTAACCGGCATTAAAAAGGCTCAAGCGGTCGGGCAAAAAGCGACAAAATTATACGCGCAGGAAAAAGCTCCGTATCTGGATATTTATGCCAGGGTAGTCGTGACCGGAAAACCGGAAATGTTTGATACCGATTATGAGGCGATGAATAAATCATTCAGCATTTCAGCCTTTGCTTTGGGCGAGGGGCGATTTGCCACGGTGTTTTTTGACATTACCGAGCGCAAAAAAACGGCCGAAGAGATCTCGAAAAAGGTCAGCGAACTTGAGCGGTTCAATAAAATAACAATGGGACGCGAAGACAGGATAATAGAACTGAAACAAGAAATTAAACGTTTAAAAGAGAAATATGGGGAACAATGAACTATAGTTTTGGCTTTGTCGATCTTTTTGGGGCGCTATTAGCGGCCGTCCTGGCGATCGTTATTATCATCCACAATCCCCGGGAGCGGCTTATCCAGTACTTTTTCGGCTACGCGGTGATGATCGGCTTCTTTAATTTGTTTAACGCGTTGATGATCATGACTGATTCCGTTAATCTGGCCTTTCATTTTGAACGGTTAACGATCGTTTTCTGGTCGTTATTTTTATTGTTTTTTACCAAATTTTGCTTTGTGATCTCCAAATTCGATCGGGAAAAAGCCGCGCGGCCGATATTTTTTGGCTTGATTGTCGTTTCGGCCTTGGTCAATTATGTTAATTACGTTACTGATTGGATTTATAAAACACCGGTCATGACCGGGTTGGGCTACTCGGATGTAATTGGCCGCTGGTATTTGGTTTTTGTCGTTTATTCGGCCCTCGCGGTGATCCTGTCGATCTACTTTCTAATGCGGACCTGGCGGTCAACCAAGAGCAATCGGGAAAAGATGCAGAGCCTGGTTATTTTGACCGCCCTTTTTATCGGTTTTGTGGCGGGCGGTGTTCTAGACGGTGTCTTGCCGCTCCTTGGGATCTTCGCGCAAAGTACTTCCCCGATCATTTCGACCCTATACGTCATGGTTTTTGCCTACGCGTTGACCCGCTATGGCTTGCTGAAAGTGACCCCGGCGCTCATCGCCCAGGATGTTTTCCGGATGATGCCGGTGATGATGGAATTTGTCGATCTTGATCGGAAAGTCCTGGTCATCAATGAACTATTTGCCAAAAATTTGGGTTATAAGTCCAGCGAATTGATCGGTCAGGAATGCAAGCTTTTCCACGCTAACCCAGAACTGCACGAGAAATTCCATCAGGAATTATTGCTAAAAGGATCGATCAGACAGGGTGAGACTGCGCTCCTCCGTAAAGACAGGGCAATTATTCCGGTCAATGTTGACGCCGCCAGGGTTAAAGACCGGTTTGGGGAAACGATCGGCGAAATCTTTATTTACCGTGACATAATAAAAGAAAAAGAACTGCTGGAAAAACAAAAAGAGATCATTGTTGAACTGACCAAGAATAAAGAGCGGATGCTAAGCATTTTAGAAGATACGACCGAGGCCAGGGACGAGGCCAAAAAGAAGTCGGAAGAGCTCGTAAAAGCGGTGGATGACCTGAAAGAGGTCGACCGGATGAAAAACCGATTCCTTTCCGTTATGTCCCATGAGCTCCGGACCCCGCTGACTCCGATCAAGGGTTTTTCTTCAATGCTCATTAACGGCCAGCTTGGACCGCTGACCGAACCTCAGATCAATGCGCTTGGTTCTATCCAACGGGAAAGCGATCATTTGTTGGCCTTGATCGACAGCATCCTTGACACGACCAAGCTAGAGACCGGTCGGGAGATCGAGCTGAACACCGAACCGGTCTCGGTTAAGATCTTGATCGAAGAACTGGTCCCGATCATTAAGCCGCAATGCGACCAGAAAGAGCAATCGTTGGAGGTCAAAGTATCGGCCGATTTAAACACGATTATTGGTGATCGCACCAAGCTCCATCGGCTCCTGACCAATGTGATCGGGAACGCGATCAATTTCACGCCAAACGGTGGGAAGATCTCAATCGTTGGCCAGAACGTTGATAATGGGATTGAAATAAAAGTGATCGATAACGGGATCGGGATCGAAGAACAGTATTTAGAAAAGATCTTTGAAAAGTTTGTTCAGATCGACAATTCATATTCCCGGGCAACCGGGGGGGTCGGTCTAGGGCTGGCGATTTCCCAAGCGATCGTTGAGGCCCATGGCGGCAAAATCAAGGCGGAATCGAAAGGGATAGGCTGGGGGACAACGATCGCTATCGATCTGCCGGTTGGAGGCAGTAAATGAGAAAAATATTATTGATCGAAGATAACAAGCCGACGGTTGAAATGATCCAGCTCTTCCTTAAGCTGCATGATTATGAGGTCGAAGTCGCTTATAACGGTAAAGACGGCCTGCAAATGGCGCCTAACGCCGATCTGGTCCTGCTCGACGTGATGATGCCGGAAATGGACGGGCTGGAAGTCTGCCGGAGATTGAAAAGTTCGGCCGAGACAAAAAATATCCCGGTGATCATTGTTTCGATCAAGGCCGACGATCTGGGAAAAGAGGGGCGGGAAATTGGCGCGACCGCGTACTTGGCCAAGCCATTTGATCCGGAAAAACTGCTCAGTTTGATCAGGCGATATTTGCCGGGTTAAACCGCTTCTTCGCCCGGAGTTCCCATGTGTTCTTTTAACTTGATGGTCGCGTCTTTGCAAATGCGGGAAACCTGCGATTCGGACAGTCCAATCTCCTTGCCGATCTCCTTGAAGGTCTTATCCTGCCGGTAATACTGGTCGATAACGTTTTTTTCCTTAGTGGAGAGGTCTTTCATCGCTGTATCAAGGTGCAGATCTTTGTCGACGTCTTCCTGGGCGATCTGCTTGCTGTTAAAGGCCATATAAACGTTGGCGGCCGAGGTAATGAACTCATACATCCCGACGACCGGATCGTTCCCCCGTTTGCGCAAGTAATCCTGCATTGAGCCTTTCAAGCGGACGGAAACGTAAGTCCAAAGTTCCCCTTTGCGCGGGTCCCAGGTCTTGATGCAGTCGAGAAAAGCGATCTTGGCTTCCTGTTCCAGATCGTCGGCTTCGGCTTTGGCGACATGCCGGGGGAGGGTTGAGACGTACCAGCGGACCAGGGCTTTGATCTTATCGGCGTATTTTTCCAGCGTTTCGTCGCTGTACTGAAGAAATTGCTCGCGCAGGATATTAACGATCCGGTCTTCTATTTCTTTACGGCTGATCATCGAAATTTTTTAATTACTTCCTTTACGTAGGCTTCTTCCCGTTCAGCGGCTTTTTCTTCCCGGCCTTGTTTGGCAAAACGGTTGGCGGTATCTTTCAGGAATTCCCAGGAAGCGCGCAGAATGGGGGGGAGTCCGGCCGGTGGAGCGCTGGAAGCGGCTCGACTGACTTTACTTAATTTACTGGTTTCAACTCTTCGAATGGTCATTGCCACGTCTATTATAGCGAACGGGTCGGGAAATGTAAACCATTTCTATTCGATGGAGATCATGCCGATCGACTGGACCTTGACCTGCGGGACGATCTCATTGTAGGAGAGGACCGCTACGTCGGGGAAACTTCGTTCAATGAACCGTTTAAAATGAGGGCGGAGCCGCGGCGAGCAAAGGATGACCGATTTAAGCTTAAGCCGCTTGAAGTTGTTCATATGGTTGGAGATCTGGACCAGGACCCGTTCGCCGATGGCCGGGTCGACCGCCAGGAACGAGCCGTATTCCGATTGATGGATCGCGCCGACCAGCGTCTCTTCCAGGGTCGGGTCGATCGTGACGACGGTAATGATCCCGTCCTTATCGGTGTATGCCTCGCAGATCTGCCGGGCGAGCGACTGGCGGACATATTCGGCCAGGATGTTGATGTCGCGCGAGAGATGGGCGTAATCGGCCAGTCGTTCCAGGATAGTCGAGAGGTCGCGGATCGAGACCCGTTCGCGGACCAGGAGCTGGAGCACCTTGTGGACCTGGCCGAGCGAGAGAAGATCGGGGATTAGCTCGCGGACGATTGCCGCGTTGGTATTCTTGACCAGTTCGATCAGTGATTGGACGTTCTGGCGGGTCATGATCTCGTCGGCGTAACGTTTGATGATCTCCGAGAAGTGGTCGGAAATAACGTCGACCGGCGGCTTGGCCGGCAGGCCAAGCTTCTGGAGCTCGGGAAGATTCTCATCCGGGACCCAGGTGACGAGGTCGTTGTTCAGCGGGTCGCGTGATTCGGTCCCGGTCAATTTGCGGGCTTTGACCTGGGCCAAGGGCATATCGACCCGGTGGTTGCCAAGGAAGGCTTCGCCGATCGAGACTTTTGTCCCCCGGATCTCGACCACGTATTGGTTGGGCGGCAAACTTAAGTCGTCCATGACCCGGACGCCGGGAATAACAAAGCCGAGATCCTGGCCGATGTTGTAGCGGATCAGGGTGATCCGCTCAAGCAGCGGGCCGCGCTGGGTCGGGTCGATCAGCGGGATCAGGTTCCGTCCGGTCTTCAGTGACAGGGGATCAAGGCCGAGGGTTCCCAGAATGCTTTCCGGTTTTTTAAGGACATCTTTAGCGGAAACTTCTTCGGTTACGACCTGGGCTGATTCCTTGGTTCCCTGTCGCTGCAGCAAAACCAGGGCAAAGATCCCCGAGGCCAGCGCCATCGACATGAACGGGACGCTTGGCATCCCCGGGACGATGGCAAAGAGCCCCAGGATAATGGTGACAAAGGCAAAAGCCCGGGGTTGACCGAAGAACTGGGCCGAGACATCGTTCCCCAGGCTCATTTCCGAAGCCGATTTGGTGATGATCAAACCGGTGGCGATCGAGATCAAGAGCGCGCTGACCTGAATGACCAGGCCGGCTCCGACGGTCAACAGGGCGTAGGTCGCCAGGGCGTCCATGATGCTCATCCCCAGGTTTAACCAGCCGACCAGGATCCCGGCCAGGATATTGAC
>JBAZMB010000047.1:0-9550 GCA_041649975.1 Candidatus Margulisiibacteriota bacterium
GCGATATCCGAATGGCCCAGCATCTCCTGGACCGAGCGGAGGTCGGCCCCTTTCTCCAACAGGTGGGTGGCAAAGGAATGGCGCAAAGTATGGGGCGAAGTCTTCTCGCGCAACCCCTGTTTTTTGACGTGTTTTTTTATGATCAGCCACAAGCCCTGCCGGGTCAGGCGTTCGCCGTTCTTATCGAGTAGAAAAGCAGTCTTGTCCTTTTGCGGGAAATTGGGCCGCCCTTTTTCCAAATAATCTTTGATCGATCTTAAGGCCGCTTTACCGACCGGAACGACCCGTTCTTTCGACCCTTTGCCGAAACAGCGGATAAAGGAAACCTCCAGATTGATATCGTCCAGGTTAAGAGCCGTCAGCTCCGACGCCCTCATCCCGGTGGCGTAAAGCAGTTCCAGGATCGCCGAGTCGCGCAGCGCCCAGGGATCGTTCCCCCGCGGCGACGTGATCAGCTTCAGCGTGTCGCCGATGCTCAAAGCTTTCGGCAAACGCTTGGCCTTTTTAGGAAGCTTGAAGTCGGAGGTCGGGTCGGCCTCAACCGTCCCCTCACCGACCAGATAATGATAAAAAGATTTGAGGGAAGCGAGCTTCCGTTCGATCGAGGTCCGGGAAAAAACCTTCTCGCTCAAATGTTGGAGATAAGATTGAACCACTTCCCGCTCGATCTTGGGGAAGCTCTCCCCGGCAAAAGCGGCGAATTGCTCCAGATCGTGCTGGTATGAGACGACGGTGTTTTGCGAGTAGCCCCGCTCCACCTGAATAAAGCTCAAAAAATCCCGGATGAATTCGTTCAAGCCAGCTCACCCCGGCTCGCCAGGTCGGCGATCATGATGCCGATGATCGTCTTATTGTCCTTGATCTCTCCCCGCTTGACCAGGTCGAGACATGTTTCCAGGTCGACCAGGTCAACTTCGATGAATTCGTCGTCTTCAGTATGTGGATGGAGAAGGGTCATCTCTTCCGCCAAATAAAAGTGGATCATTTCCGTCGAATAGCCGGGAGCGACAAAACCGGAAAAAACTTTTTTAACTTTCTTCGCCCGATAACCGGTCTCTTCTTCCAATTCCCGGACCGCGGCAATCGCCGGGGGTTCCCCTTTGGCCAGCGTCCCGGCCGGAACTTCCAACAGCACGGAACCGGCCGCCCGCCGGTATTGGCGGACCAGGACCAGTTCTTGATCGTCGGTTAAGGCAACGATCGCCACCGCTCCCGGATGTTCCACTACTTCGCGGGTCGCTTCTTTGCCAGAGGGTAATTTTACGGAATCGACCCGAAGCTTAAGCAACCGGCCGTCAAAGACCGGACGGGAAGAAAGGAGCTGTTCCTCTAAATTATTCATGGTTAAACTCCTTGATAATGTTAAGAATGACCGCCGCCCCCCGGACCAGGTCGCGGACCGCGATCCGCTCTTTGGTCGTATGGACATGGTCGGCCCCGACTCCCATAATAATTGAAGGGATCCCCCAAGCGTTAAAAACGTTCGCGTCCGACCCGCCGCCGGTCCCGGTGATCTCCGGCCGCACGCCGGCCGCTTTCATCCCGTCAACCGCCGCTTCCATCAGCGGACTATCTTCGCTGACGCTGAACGCTTCGTAGATCCGGGCAAACTTAATCTTACAGACGGCGCCGTGTTTGCGGCATTCCGTCAGCAGAGCTTTTTCCATCTGGGCGATCTGCTTCTTGACCTTGGCCAGTTTATGGCTCCGAGCTTCCCCCCGAATCTCCACTTCATCGGGAATAATGTTGGTCGCCCGCCCGCCGCGGATGATCCCGATATTGGCGGTCGTTTCAAAGTCGATCCGGCCCAGCTTCATTTTAACGATCGCGGCGCTGGCCGCCTTAATGGCGCTGATCCCCTCTTCCGGGTGGATCCCGGCGTGGGCCGCCTGGCCGTAAACTCTGGCAACTATATTATATTGGTTGGGGGCGAAATGAACGATCTTCTCGATATCGCCGCCGTCCAGGACCAGGGCGTAGTCGGCTTTCAGGGCCGCGCGCGGCAGGGCGGCCGCCCCAACCAGACCGATCTCTTCCGCCACGGTAAAAAGGACCTGCAGCGGCGGATGAGGAAGTTTTTTTTCTTTCAGGACCCGAAGGAGTTCCAGAATGACCGCGACCCCGGCTTTATTATCGGCGCCGAGGATCGTACTTCCATCAGAAGTGATGTAGCCGCCTTTTTCGATCGGCTTGATCCCCTTGCCTGGGACAACCGTATCGACATGGGCGTTGAGCATCAACCGGGGACCTTTGCTTTTATAGCCGGGAATCAGGACGCTCAAACTGCCGACCTCTCCTTTGTCCGGACGACCGACAAAAGTTGAACGATAACCGAGCGCGGCCAGCTCTTTTTTCAGGTGGCGCATAATGACCGCTTCCTGAAGAGAGAGGCTGTCGATCTTGACCAGTTGCTTGAAGGTTTTGACTAAACGGCGTTGATTGATCATTGGAAGTGTTCGAATCCTTTCGTTTTGAGTCCCTTTATTTTACCACGGTTATCGACCAGCTTAACTTGTTCGCCCAAGGGAACGATCTCCCCGACGATCGAGATCTGGTCGATCTTTTTCAGTTTTCTTTTGCCGGCCAGGTCCCGAACCTTATTTTTCGGAACCGTAAAGACCAGTTCATATTCTTCCCCGCCATAAAGGGCTTGGTCCAGGGTCGCCCCCGGCGCGATCGGGATCCTTTCTTCCCAAAGGCGGGCGCCAACTTGGCTCGCTTTGGTCAGTTCCACGACCGACCGGACCAACCCATCCGAACTGTCGATCATCGCCGAGGCCAGCTTTTGCTCGGCAAGCGCGGCCGCCTCTTTCAGCCGAATTGGCGGCAAGACACTAGCTGAATAATGGCGAGCGGCAGGGAGACCAAAAGCTCCGGTAACGCAGATCAGGTCGCCAACTTTGGCGGTCGAGCGTAGGAGGAGATTTTTGGGAGCGACCTCGCCGAGAAGAGTGATCGAGATCATCAGCGCCTTTGGCGAAGCGACCGTATCGCCGCCAACGAGGTCGATCTTGAGCTTTTTAGCCAGCCGGTTCAGCCCCCGGTAAAGATCATCGAGCTTGTCGACTGCCAGTCCGGCGGGAAGGGCTAAAGTGATCACGGCGGCGGTCGGCTTCCCCCCCATCGCGGCAATATCGGAAACATTGGCGGCCAGCGCTTTATAACCGAGATCGACAAAAGAGGTGTTTTTTACGGTGAAGTGGACATTCTCGACCAACGCGTCAGTGGTGATCAATAAATATTGGGAAGAGGTTTTGATAACGGCGGCGTCATCGCCGATCCCGACAACCGCCTTTCCTTTTGAGAAGCGTTTGGTCAGATGGTCGATCAGGCCGAATTCCCCGAGCTGTAAGACCTTCATGCCGGAATTATAGCATGAGGAAAGGCTTTATTTTTCCAACCGCAGGACCACGGCCGAATCGAGGAAATACGTCCCCGGCACGCCGAACATCGAAAACCCCTGGGAGTTGACGTTCCAAAAAGAATAATCATCAACTTTCACGACCCCGGGGACTTCCCCGGCTAATTCAGTGAGGCTATCGGCGCCAATGACCGCGACCCCTTGAGCCTTGGTCCCGACATCAACCGTCAACATCGGCCGGTCAGTTTTGAGCCGCAGATTTTGCGCCAACCGGTCGTGCGGCCAAAGATCTTCCGGATAGAGCGGAAAAAAGCCGGCGCCGTTGACCGCTTCGGTCTTAAAAGAGTGATCGGACCAATAGATCGTCCCACCCGGACGGACCAGTCTCGCCATCTCGCGCAGGTGGGTCAGCGCGATTTTTCTGGCCAATTCGCCGACCGTTTGGTCAAGCAGTTGGCCTCGCGCCATCCGTCCCCCATCGGTCTCAATTTCAGCGGTATAAAAATCATAAACCGAAGCTTGGCCGAACTTTTCGATCTGCAAAGCGACCGACTCGTTATAAGCGGCGATCGCGAACTGCGAAGCCGCGCTGATGGAAACCGCCAGGTCAAAACTATTATCATTAAAAGGGAGCTTTCCCTCTGGCCGCAGGGTTTTAATTCCGTTGACCAATTTTTCAAATAGATTTTCCGACAAGGAATAATGGCCGTGGATCGCTCCGGCGGCCAAGTCGATCAGGCGGTTGGCATAAAGCGAAGCATCGAGCTGCAACGCGGCCAAACGGCGGCGCAGTTCTCTTGGCAGGTCCTTTTTCGCGGCCACCATCGCCTCCCGGCTGATATCCAAACCATAGACCGCCCCTCGCTCAAGCATGGACTTCAAAGGGAAATCGTCAAACTGGTTCGGTCCAAAGACCACGACCGCCGGCTGGCTTCGCTTCGCCGACCGGCCGTTATAAGCGGTCTCGACCTCTCGTTGAAAAAAAACGTTCGCTTTCTGGTGGAGTTCGCCGCGCGGGGAAGGCTGGCTCGCCGCGGCCAAGCGCGGATGGGGACGATGTAAACGATACTCCGCCGGACGACTGATTACTGACATTATTTTCCCCTTTCCACAAAACCAAGAATTTTATGCCGCCCGCCAAGCGACAGGAACTGGCTGTTCGCGTTGGTCCTGACCGGCTCATTAAAGACCGGCAGGTAAGACCGATCGCTCTCATCGATCTTCAAACCGGAAAGCGGTTCCAGCTCCCGGTTGAATCGGACCTCGTCCCCATTAAGAAAGAGATCGGCGTAACCAAGGCTCCCTTTTAAATGAAGCCTGATCCCCACGATCTGATCGTTATTCAGTAATAGTTCGCCGCCGATCTTGTCGGCGTAACAATTAGGACTGACCGAATAACCGATCACTCGATCCCGGTAGATCAAGCTGGTTGCCCCGTCATTTTCGACCAGCCGGACTTCCCGCTGATCGTAGACCGGCAAACTGCCGGAAAAATTAAACTGTTTGGGCCTCGAAGCGCAATACCACAGGGCGGTTCCGCCGGCGAGCCCCAGCCCAAGCGAAACGGCCATCGCGGTCAAAGCGGTCCGGCGCGTGGTGGTAAAGATCACTCTTCCGACTCCCTATCCGGGAGAACATCGGTTAACGCCTGGCGGATCAAGCCTTTCTCCGCTTCACTCCGGGAATCGCTCGACAGCGCGAATAGACGGTTAATTTGTATTTTCCACCATCTCGACTGTTCCGCCGCGCTGACCGCTTTAGCGTCAAAGTTCAGATCAAAGACGAACTCAAGGAAGCCCCGGACCCGGTCAACATATCCATTATCCAAAAACCTGGCCAAGAGCAAAACGGAATTCTCGTCCTTGGTAAAATACTGTAAAAGGTTATAGAGCTCTTCCGCGGAGAACCGGCTTAGCCCGGCGGTCAATTGCCGCCAGTTGCTGGCCGCTTTTTCTTCCATTTTGGCCGCTTGCTTCTCCCCCGCCCTGCCGCCAAAGTTTCGTTTGATAATGATCAACTGTTCGTAACGGAACGCGCCGCTAAGCCTGTTCTGCCAGACCGCCAGCCGCCGTAATTCCAGACTTTTTTCCGCGCCGCCTCTTGGCACAAAGAATCGGCGATTGATCTCCCTCAAGATCGACTGTTCCTTCGCTTCCAGCCCCTTCCCCTGAATCATGATCCGGGCCACTCCCAGGTCGCTAAGAGCGTTGGCTTCAAACACGCTTTCCAATAACCGAAGGCCCGGCTGAACTCCCCCGGCAACCAAAAGCCCGGCTTGCAGCAGCGGCCGCCCCCCCAGGGCGTAAAAAACCGCGCCGCCAAGATTCTCGCGCGACCGGTCGTTAATTTCCCAAAATAATTCTTTGACCAGAGAAAGGTCGTAATTAGCTAGCGTCCGCAAACGGCCGGCGATCGCCAGGCTCGCCTTACTAAAAACATCTTTCGGCCCGCCTCGACCGTAAAAGATCTGAAGATAATCGAGCTGTTTATCCTTCGGTAATTCCCTAAAACCGGCCACCCACTCTTTTTCCCGCGCGTCAAATTCCTGCCAAAAAGAGACCGCGGCTGACGCGACCTTCGGCCTGACCCAGGGCGAGGTGGCAAGATAGCCAGCCGGCAGAGCGTAGCCGACGAAACGGGCAAGAAATTTTTCGCCGTGGGGATCGATCACCCCACCCTTATAAAGCGGAGTTATCATAGGGAAATAGCGGACCGGCGCCACATGGCCTTTCGGCAGAGAGGTGACGGAATAATTTATCCGCGGAAATCGAATGAGATTTGTTTTCATGACGCTCACCCTTGTTATCGGGCGGAGAAGCCGGGAATTTCAGGGGAAATACTTATTTTTTCAACGCTTCGCTGGAAACTTTCATCGCGCAGAATTCGCCGCACATGGAGCAGACATCGATCGAGGCATGTTTTTTACCGGTCCGTTTCCCATGGATCGCTTTGGCCTTTTCGGGGTCGATCGCCAGCTGGAGCTGTTTTCCCCAGTTAAGTTCTTTACGCGCCTTCGACATTGCCCGGTCCCACTCGATCGCGCCGGGGATCCCCTTGGCGATATCGGCGCAATGGGCGGCGATCCGGGAGGCGATCACCCCTTCTTTGACGTCGGCCGCTTCCGGCAGGCCGAGATGCTCGGTCGGTGTCACGTAACAAAGGAAATCAGCGCCGGCAACCGCCGCCAGCGTTCCGCCGATCGCGGCGGTAATGTGGTCGTAACCGGGAGCGACGTCGGTCGGGAGCGGCCCCAAAACATAGAACGGCGCCCCGTAACAATATTTTTTCTGCATTTTCATCTGGTCGACGATCTGGTCGTATGGGACATGCCCCGGCCCTTCAATGATCACCTGGACCCCGGCCCGCCAAGCTTCTTTGGTCAATTGGCCGAGGATCTTGAGCTCTTTGATCTGGGCGGCATCACCGGCGTCAATGACCGACCCCGGCCGCATCCCATCTCCCAGCGACATCGTCACGTCATATTTCGCGGCGATCTCCAGGAGCCGGTCGTAATGTTCGTAAAAAGGATTTTCCTGGTCGTTATCGATGATCCATTTCATCATCAGCGCGCCGCCGCGCGAGACGACATCCATCAATCGGGGGTGTTTTTTCAGTTCGGCCACGGAGCCCCTAGTCACTCCGCAGTGGATCGTCATAAAGTCGACCCCTTCTTTGGCCTGCGCTTCCACGACCGAGAACATCCCCTCGACCGTCATTTTCTTTTCGACGATCATTTGATAGATCGGCACCGTCCCGACCGGGACCGGACAAGCGGCCATGATCGCTTTGCGGGTGGCGTTGATGTTGCCGCCGGTCGACAAATCCATCAGAGCGTCGGTTTTGGCGTCCAGAGCGGCCTTGAGTTTTACCAGTTCATTTTTCAGCCGGGGAAAATCAGCCGAGGTGCCGATGTTTGCGTTAACTTTTGTCCTTAAGCCTTTGCCTATGCCTGTTGCCTTACAATTTTTATGCCTTTTATTAAACGGGATCGCGATCGTTCCTTTCTTTATTCCAACAAGGATTTCTTCAATTGAACGTTTTTCATCGCGCGCGACCGCTTTCATCTGCGGGGTGATAATCCCTTTGAGGGCGGACTGGCGCTGGGTCGCCATTACGAGTGGTATTCCTTGACCTCTTCGGGTTTGCCGGCCGCTTTAGCCAGTTTGATGGCGGCCTCGACCGCTTCTTTGGCCGTGGTCACGTAATTGATGTTGTGGTCGACGATCCCGCTGTGGTGGATGATCTGCCAGGTCCGCAAACCAACGACCGGGATTTTATAACCGAGGGCAAAAGCAATTTCGGAAAGCGTTCCGTGACTGCCGCCGACGGCGATCACGACGTGCCCGGTCTTGACGACCAGCTTATTTCTGGCGTAACCGATCCCGGTAATGATCGGGTAGTCGATGTAAGGGTTTGAGTCTTCCCTTTTACTCCCCGGCAAAATACCGATCGTGGTGCCACCGGCGCTCTTCGCCCCTTTAGCGGCATTCTCCATGACCCCTTTTAGTCCGCCGCAGACCAGGACCGCCCCCGCTTTGCCGATCTCCGCCCCGACCTCTTCAGCCAGTTTGGCGATCTCCGGCGACGCGTGGCTCTCGCCGATAACCGAAATGAACACTTTATTGATCACGTTTGCCTCGTTTCAATTTAAAAATAATGCCGGATCCCAAGGGTCAAGAGTTCCGGATAACCAAGTTCGCAAGAAGTTGCCTGGCCGAAAAGACCGTCCTGCCACTCCCAACCGATCCCCAAAGTCGGGATCGTCCCGGTTGAAGAAGAACTACCGGATGAAGCCGTAAAAAAGATCGCCCCTAATCTGGCATAGGAACGGGAGCGCGGTTCCTGGGTGAGATCTTTGGTCACCGACGCGGTGTAGAAATGGACGTCGTTAATGTTGGCCAACCCCAAGGTCACGATCGAGCCATAGAGCTTCACCATATTGGAAAGGAGCGAAGTCCCAAAATCGGCCGAAAACTTCGCGCCTAAACCACTCGTTTTATCTTGATAGTACAGCGTAAAAGCGTGCGGCAAAATCACCATCGTTTCATAACCAACCCCGACCTCCGCCTGGCCCTGGCTAAAACAACCAAGAACGAACAAGGAACACAAAACGATAATGGTTTTTTTCATCGAATGCACGCTCCTTATGGTAACGGAATTATAACATAAAGGGACGGTTTTCTTGAAACCTGGCGACAAATTTGTTAAGATTGAGTCATGAGCCAAACGATCAGCCAAAAGATTTTAGCCAAACACGCCGGTAAGAAGTCCGTCTCCCCCGGCGAATTGATCAACTGCAAGCTCGACCTGGTCCTGGGGAACGACATCACCTCCCCCACGGCGATCAAAGAGTTCGAGAAGATCGGCGTCAAAAAAGTTTTCGATAAAAAGAAGATCTTCCTGGTCCCCGACCATTTCACCCCAGCCAAAGACATCAAATCGGCCGAACAGGTCAAAATGATGCGCGAATTCGCCAAGAAATACGGGATCGTCAATTTCTTTGAGATCGGCTGCATGGGGGTCGAACACGCCCTCCTCCCGGAAATGGGAGCGATCAAACCAGGCGACCTGATCATCGGGGCCGATTCCCACACCTGCACTTACGGCGCCCTCGGCGCTTTCTCGACCGGCGTCGGTTCCACCGACATGGCGGCCGGGATGGCGACCGGCGAAGTCTGGTTCAAGGTCCCGGAACAATTAAAATTCGTCTACCGCGGCAAACTCCCGAAATGGGTCGAAGCCAAGGACCTCATCCTCTACACCATCGGCCAAATTGGGGTCGACGGCGCCCGTTATATGTCGATGGAATTTACCGGCCCGGCGATCGCCGCCCTTTCGGTCGAGGGACGGATGACCATGGCCAACATGGCGATCGAAGCCGGCGGCAAGAACGGGATCTTCCCGGCTGACGCCAAGACCCTCGCCTACCTAAAGAAGGTCAAAGCTGGTAAAGGAACGATCTACACTTCCGACCCGGACGCCGAATACGTCCAGGTTTACGATTGGGACGTTTCCAAGATCGAACCGCAGGTCTCCTTCCCTCATCTCCCCAGCAACACCAAGCCGGTCAGCCAGTGCAAATCGGTAAAGATCGACCAATCGGTCATCGGCTCCTGCACCAACGGTCGGATCGAAGACCTTAGGATCGCGGCCAAAGTCCTCAAAGGTAAAAAGAAACACAAAGATGTC
>JBAZMB010000048.1:0-9324 GCA_041649975.1 Candidatus Margulisiibacteriota bacterium
CGGTCGATTACTTCTTTGTTAAAGGGGTAATGGAAAGTCTTTTTAGCGCGCTGGGCCTGACCTTGCCGGAACTAAAAGAAAGTTCCAGTCCGTTCACGCAATACGGGAGCGCGGCGGAAATTCCGGCCGGGTTATTCGGCGCGCTGAATCCGGACATTCAACGCAATTATGATTTCAAAAAACCGGTCTTTGTTTTTGACCTCGACCTCGATCGGCTTCTGGTCCAGTCTGGACGGGAGCGGCATTACAAACAACTCCCCAAGTTCCCCTATGTGACGAGAGATATCTCTCTTACCATGCCGGACGATGCGGCCAATCAAAATGTTATCTCTTTGGTGAAAGAGCTGGGAAGCGGCCTGGTTGAAGCGATCTTTCCGTTCGATAAGTATAAGGAGAGCGTCGCTTACCGGATAATTTACCGCCATCCGGAGCGGACCCTCACCGAAGAAGAAGTTAACCAGAAGCACCAATTGATCGTTGACGCTTTAGTCTCGCGGCTCCACGTTAAGTTGAGGTAGGGGGATGGCAGACCTTACCCCGATGATGAAACAGTACCAGGAGATCAAAGCTCAACACAAAGACGAAATCCTCTTTTACCGCCTCGGCGATTTTTACGAAATGTTCTTTGACGATGCCTTGCTCGCGTCGCGCGAATTGGACCTGACCCTGACCGGCCGCGGCAAAGACGACAACCGGATGCCGATGTGCGGCATTCCGTACCACGCCGCTGAAGGATATCTCGCCAAACTGATCGAGAAAGGGTATAAGGTCGCGATCTGCGAACAGGTCGAAGACCCCAAGCTGGCCAAGGATAGTGTCGTAAAACGGGAAGTGATCCGGATCGTCACCCCGGGGACCGTTAACGAACCGTCGATGCTTTCGGCTAAGGCGAACAATTATCTTTTGGCGGTCAATCAGGACAAAGGGAAATACGGGCTCGCTTACGTTGATTCGACGACCGGCGAATTCAAATTGACCGGTTTTAATTCTCTCGACGGCTTGCTCGATGAAGTCCGCCGGATCGCGCCGGTAGAACTGTTGGTTTCCGATCTCTTTGAGCCAGAAGGAGCGGCCGCCCTCAAAGAGCTCCGGTTGAAAAGCCAATCGACCTTCAAAGATATTTACGACAGCGAGACGGCGGTCCGGAAGATCAAAGAGCAGTTTAACCTTCATTCGCTGGAATCGTTCGGTTTAAATGAGGACGAGGTTTCGCTAGGAGCGGCGGCGGCGATCCTCGATTACCTCCGGGAGACGCAAAAAACAACCCTCCGCCAGATCGGCGCGCTGAAAAAATACCAGGTTGGCGATTACATGTTCATTGATAATGTCACCCGCCGTAATTTGGAATTGACCCAAACGGCGCGCGACAAATCGCACCAGGGGAGCTTGCTCTGGGTGATCGACCGGACTAAAACGCCGATGGGGGGTAGACTGCTCCGCCAGTGGCTGGTCCAGCCGTTATTAAATCTAGCCGAGATTGAACGGCGCCTCGACGCGGTTGAAACATTTACCAAAGACGCCATCCTCCGGAGCGAACTGGCGGCCGCCCTTGATAAGGTCTTTGACGTGGAGCGGCTGACCGGTAAAGTCGCGACCGGGACCGCTCATCCGCGCGACCTGGCCGCTTTGAAAGAATCGCTGCTTCAACTCCCCTTGATCGAAAAAGTTGTCCAACCTTTGGCTTCCCTGGCCGGTTTTGTCGCGCCGATCAAAGCTACGCAAACGATTCGACAAGCGGTCGTCGAACTGATCGGCAACGCGATCGTTAGCGACCCTCCCTTCACGATCAAAGAAGGGGGGATTATCAAGGACGGTTATCACGCGGAGCTCGATGAGCTAAAGAAGGGGAGCCGCGGCGGCAAACAGTGGATCGCCGAGCTTGAAGCGTCGGAGCGGAAACGGACCGGGATCAAATCGCTCAAGGTCGGCTACACCAAAGTTTTCGGTTACTTTATTGAAGTGACCAACTCCAACCTCGACCAGGTCCCGTCCGATTACATCCGTAAGCAGACGCTGGTCAACGCCGAACGGTTCATTACCCCGGAACTGAAAGACCGGGAGACGATGATCTTGAACGCGGAAGTCAGGACCAAAGAGCTGGAATACCAGCTTTTTACCGAGGTCCGGACGAAAGTCGCGGAACATACCCGGCAGCTCCAGTCGCTGGCGGCCGCCCTGGCCAGTCTTGACGTCCTCTTATCCTTGGCCGAAGCGGCAGTGGAGAACAAATACTGCCGGCCTAGTTTTACCGATCAGAAAGAGTTAGCGATCAAACAGGGTCGCCATCCGGTAGTAGAAAAGATGCTGGGAGAATTTAAATTTGTCGCTAACGATACCGAGCTTAATGAGGCGCGCCGCTTTCTCCTGATCACCGGCCCGAACATGGGAGGGAAGTCGACCTATATGCGCCAGACGGCGTTGATCTCTCTGCTCGCCCAGATCGGTTCATTTGTTCCCGCGGCCAGCGCGAAACTTTGCCTGATCGATCGGATCTTTACCCGGATTGGAGCGATGGACGATATTTACTCGGGCCAATCGACCTTTATGCTGGAGATGACCGAGACCGCCAACATCGTCAACAACGCGACCGAACGGAGCCTGGTGATCTTAGACGAGATCGGCCGGGGGACCTCGACCTTCGACGGGATGTCGATCGCCGCGGCGGTCGCCGAGCACATTCACGCCAGGATCGGCGCGCTGACTTTGTTCGCGACCCATTATCACGAGATCACCCAGCTGGCGGATAAACATCCCGGGATGGTCAATGTTAACGTGACCGTCCGCGACCAAAACGGCGAGATCACCTTTTTACGCGTTATTGCTGAAGGTCCGGCCGATAAGTCTTATGGTATTCAAGTCGCTAAATTAGCCGGCATTCCCGCCGAGGTGCTGAAAAGGGCGGAGGAGATCTACGCCACGCTGGAGATGGTCGAGAACGACCTGGGCGCGGAAAAGAAAAAATCGCTCCGTAAAAAACATGGCCTATATAAATCTCCCGACGACCAGCGCGAACAGGCAAGTTTGTTTTGATATTTCAGGAAAAGCTTGTATAATACTATCCGATGAATTTAGTACCGACGAAAATATTTTTTACCAAGGGAGTGGGGCGCCACCGCGAAAAGCTGGCCAGCTTTGAGATGGCCCTGCGCGACGCGGGGATCCAGGCGGTCAACTACGTCCAGGTTTCCAGCATCTTCCCCCCCGGTTGCAAATTGGTCACCAAGGAACAAGGGTTAAAGCAGATCAAGCCGGGCGAGATCACTTTTATCGTCATGTCCCGCAATGACACCAATGAGCCCCACCGCCTGATCTCGGCTTCGGTCGGGATGTCGATCCCTTCCGACCCGAATTCCTACGGTTATTTGAGCGAACACCACGGTAACGGGATGACCGACGAAGAGTGCGGCGATTACGCCGAAGATATTGCCGCGCAGATGCTGGCCACGACCCTGGGCGTTCCTTTTGACGAAGACTCCAGCTGGGACGACCGCCAGGAGCTGTGGAAAGTTTCCGACCGGATAGTTCGGACCACCCATATTACCCAAAGCGCCATTGGCCAGAGGAACGTCTGGACGACGGTCATTGCCGCGGCTGTTTTCCTCTTCGACGAAAACTAATGTCTGCCGATCAGCTGGTGATCAAAGGCTTTCTCGATACTTCTTTCCTGGATTGGGACGGCAAGATCGTCGCGGTCGTTTTCCTCCCGTATTGTAATTTCCGCTGTCCGTTCTGCCATAATGGCGGGCTCGTTACCCAGCCGGAAAAATATGAGACCATTCCCATCGCCAAAGTTTTTACTTTTTTAAGGGAACACGCCGATTTTATCGACGGGGTTTGCATCACGGGAGGGGAACCGGCCCTGCACGTTAACCAGGGATTAGTCGAATTTATCGAAGAGCTGAAAAAAATGCATCTGCTGGTCAAGCTCGATACCAACGGGACCGACCCGGAGCTGATCAAAAGATTACTTGACCGCAAGCAAGTCGATTTTATCGCCATGGACGTTAAAGGGCCGCTGGATGAACGGTATTATAAGCTCTGCGGAGTGGAAACCGATCTGGCCAAGATCAAACGGAGCATCGCCTTGATCATCAACAGCGGGATAGAAAACGAGTTTCGGACCACGGTCGTGCCCAACCTTTTGTATTTGAACGATATTGAGGACCTGGCCAGGGGGATCAAAGGGGCGAAAAGGTTAATGCTGCAGCAATTTGATCCGCGGAACACTTTGGACCCGGCGCTGGCCGCCTATGAGCCATATTCGCTCGATAAACTGCAGGAGATGGCGGAAGTTGCCAAGCGTTACGTTAAGACCGTTCAGGTCAGAGGAAAATAGTTAGCTCTTATACTTGGGTGGTTGTCCAAGTTTGCCCAGCAGGTCGTTGATCTCATTTTCCAGATCCGCCATCCGCAACTCCCGTCCGACCGCCAGCGATTGGAATTCTTCCAGCTCTTTTACCTTGTCGTTTAATTGCCGTTCGAAGATCTTCCTTTCGGTCACATCCCTGGCGATCCCGAAGATCGCGACCGGCTTGCCGTTGTCGAGCTGGATCTGGCTGTTGATCTCCAGGGTGAGGAAACGTCCGTCCTTGGTTTTGATCAAAGCTTCGTAAAGGGTCCGTTGCTGCTGGCCGGAGACCTTTTCTTCAATTTTTGATCTAATGATGGACTTCGAATCAGGGGTGGCCAAAAATTCAAAGTTTCGTCCGAGCATGTCTTCCGGCTTATAGCCAAGAACTCTGGAAACGGCTTTGTTGACTGAAGTAAACTCGCCTTTTAAATTTAAGGTGAAAACAATGTCGTTGACGTCCTCAAAGATGGCGTTGTACGATTGCTGGCTTTGAAAAAGGGCGATTTGCGCCTGGTTAAGCGAGCGGAGAGATGAATTGATCGACCTTTGCAGGGTGGTGATCTCGTCGTTCCCTTCTTCCGGTACGGTCAGATTAAGCTTTTCTTTCTTGCCGATAGTGATGATCGCCGCGGCCAGCTTGGCGATCCGGGCGGTGATCAGCCGGTCGAGCGTGGTTAGGATAACGATGCCGAGCAGAAAGCCGAAAACGACAATGACCGCGATGAAGATCGAGATCGTCCTTTCAAGCTTGTTGAAAATGATTCTAGGGATCGTTTGCGAAATGAGGCCGATGGGGTTGCCGTTCAGATCTTTTAAAATAGTATAACCAATGATCGTTGAATTATTGAACGGCTCGACCGTTAAGTCGTTCCGGCTTTTACCGACAAGATCATCAAACTTGGCCTGGGGAAGATCTTTGCCCGGCAGTTGGGTTTTAAGGTCTAATTGCAAGCTGGTCGCGAGATACTTTGTTTCCGTTTCATTCAAAAAGCGGCCGAAGACCAGGGTTCCCTTGGACGGTCCCTCGTTTTTACTGGTTAGGATGGGTTGCATGGCGAGGATCATTGGTCCTTCCGGCAGGGAGATCAAGCCTTTGATCTTTTCTTTCTGCGCGGTTTGGGCCAATTGTTGGCAGTACTCCTTGAGCTTAGCCGGGAGCGGGCCTATTTCTTTGTTTTTCTGATCATAGCCGACTCCGTAAACGACTCGACCGTTTAAATCGAGATAGATCAGCGCGTTGAGACGTAAATTGCGAAAAGTCGTCTCGGTAATGTTGGTGGCAATGAATTTCTCGTTACGGTTGACGACAAATTGGTAGCTATCGTCCCAAAGCGACCAATCGAGCAGCATGTATTCAATCGTATCCAGTTCGATCGCCCGGAAGGCGCCCTGAATTCTCTCCGTTCGGTTGATCGCGTCGTTCTGTTCCGCTTCCAAAAAGTTCGGCACAAGGACGAGGCGGACGCCTAAGATGACGATCATAATCGTCAGGAAAACTGTCGCGGCGGTGGAAATAATAACTTTGGTTCTTAACTTCATAACTCTGCCGGAAATTATGACATTGTCCGCTAAAAAATTCAATTGAAATTGACTTTGAGGCGGGCAGTCGTTATACTTCAAAAAAACAGGAGGGCAAAATATGTTTGGAGTCGGCACGATCGGCGGGATGTTCATCTGGGGCTTGCTTTTTTTTGCCTTCACTTTAAGTTTTGCCTATCTGGTCTGGGTTTCGGCCAAAAGGGAGCACGGCGTGATCCGGCTGGCCGGACAGATCCTCGCTTTTTCGATCGTTACGCTGGCGGTTTTATCCGTCCTTTATGGCGCGATGTTCGGGCGGCTCCTGCAGCGGAGCTGGAAAGCAAATATGGCGCCTGGTTACCGGGTCTTGACCCCGGAAGTCAAACCGGCCGGTAAATAAAGGAGCGGTTTATGAAAAAAATATTTTTTTTGCTGACCATGGTCCTTTGTTTGGCCGGAATAGTTTTGGGCATGGGAGAAAAAGGGCCGTCCACCTCACTAAAGGAACCGCTTGATTTTACTTTATCCGATCTCTCCGGCAAGCCGGTAAAACTGTCTGATTATCACGGGAAAGTCGTCATGCTTAACTTTTGGGCGAGCTGGTGCCCGCCTTGCCGGTCGGAAATGCCGGCGATGCAAAAACTGAATGAAAAAATGGCCGGTAAGCCCTTCGCGATCGTCGCGGTCAATTTGGAAAAGGGAGCGGGGGACGCGGTCCGCAAATTTATCGCCAAGAATGGCTATACATTTAAGGTCTTGCTGGATGACAAAGGGGAGGTTGCCGCCCGTTATTCGATCTATAGCATCCCGACCACTTTTATTATAGATAAGAAAGGGAAGGTCGTTGACAAGCTGATCGGCGCCCGGGATTGGTTGAGCGACGATTATCTTAAGGCCTGGTCTAAGTTGGTCGAGCAGGAGGAGTGAGCGATGGCTAATATGTCTTTTGCCGTAGCTTTTGCCGCCGGTCTGTTATCTTTCCTTTCACCCTGCATTCTCCCTTTGATCCCTTCATACGTTCTTTTTCTGACCGGGATTTCCCTGCATGATTACCGGATGTCGGTCGGGGAAGCCCGGCTTAAGACCTTGCTAAACGCCCTTTTCTTTATTTTTGGTTTTTCTTTGGTTTTTATCTCCCTGGGCGCGACCGCCAGCGCGCTCGGTCAGGCGCTCATGGAATTCCGCGGGGTGATGCGGATCGTCGGCGGCTCGATCGTTATTGTCTTAGGCCTTTTCCTGCTCAAGGTCATCAGGTTGGATTTTCTTCAGTCGCGTTTTGCCTGGCATTTAAAATTTAAACCGGGGAGCTACCTTGGCTCGCTCGTCTTTGGCATGGCCTTCTCCGCCGCTTGGGTCCCGTGCGCCGGTCCGATCCTTGGCTCGATCCTCGTCCTTTCCAGTGTTTCGTCGACCATGTGGAACGGGGTGCTGCTGCTTGGCTTTTATTCCCTGGGCCTGGCGGTTCCTTTTCTTCTTACCGCGCTACTCCTTGACCTGGCGATCGTTTACATCAAAAAAATGGAGAAGATCCTGCATTACGTTGAGATCGTCAGCGGGATCCTGTTGATCCTGATCGGGTTGATGATCCTGACCAATTCCCAGCAAGTCGTCTCGATCTGGTTGAGCCGCTGATGTTCGACCTGGTGATAATCGGCGGCGGGCCCGCCGGCATAACCGCGGCGGTTTATGCCGCGCGCAAGAAAATGAACCTGGCGATCGTTACCCGGGAGATCGGCGGCCAGGCCGCTTGGTCGGCAAATATCGAGAATTATACCGGCTTCCAATTCATTACCGGTCCGGAACTGGTCAAAAAGTTTTCCGATCATTTAAGCCAATATAAGTTTGAAATGCGCGAAGGGGTCGAAGCGACGCTGGTTGAGAGAGCCGGTCCAGATTTTATGGTTAAACTGTCCGACGGGCAATCGTTGGCCGCTAAGTCGGTGATCATTGCTTCCGGCAAACGGCCGCGGGAGCTTGGCGTCCCCGGCGAAAAGGAATTTCGCGGCCGCGGCGTCGCTTATTGCGCGACCTGCGATGGGCCTCTTTTTTCCGGCAAGACGGTCGCGGTCATCGGCGGGGGCAATTCCGCGCTCGACGCGGCGCTCCAGATGGAGCGGATCGCGGCCAAAGTTTATTTGCTCAATCTCGCGCCGGCGCTGACCGGCGACCAGATCATGGCGGAGAAGATCGCGCGGCTTCCCAAGATCGTGAGCCTGAATTCCGCCAAGATAGTCGAGATCTTTGGCGATCAATTCGTGCGGGGACTAAAAGTTGATCGCGCCGGCAAAATTGAAACCTTATCGCTGGATGGGATCTTCGTGGAAATCGGACTGACGCCTAATTCGGCGCTGGTCGATTGCGCGGCCAAGAACGAGCTGGGGGAGATCGGGATCGATTGCGCCGCGCGGACCTCTTGTCCCGGGCTTTTTGCCGCGGGGGACGTGACCGCCGTGCCGTCAAAACAGATCATTATCGCCGCCGGTGACGGGGCCAAGGCCGCTTTATCCGCTTTTTCTTACTTGAATACCCGCTAAAGAGAACAGGTCTTGGTGTACCGCTTGATCAGTGAAGAGCTTAAGATCATCAAAACGAAAACATAGATCGCGGTGATCTCCTTGAGTCCGTGGAACGCGACGCTTTCCACCGTGATCAGGCTGGCGATCAGGATCGAAAATTCCCCGCGGGAGAAAAGGCTGTAGCCGATGTTTTGCGCTTCGTCGAGCGAGAACCCCTGGATCGGCGCGGCTAACAGACCGGTCAAAAGCTTGCCCCCGATCGAGAAGAGGACCAGGGTCAAGACCATAAAAAGAACGGTCTGGTCGATCGCCAGCAGATCGACCTGCAGGCCGAAGGAGATGAAGAAGAGGGCGGCGGCGAAGAAACCAAGCGGCTCCAGGAGCTTCTTGATCCGCCCTTTGTGGACCGATTCCGCTAAAGCGGAGCCGATGAAGAAAGCGCCGGTCGCTTCGCTTAAGCCGATGAATTTGGAGAAAAGGGAGACGATGAAGATCAGGCCGATGACTTCCAAAAGGAAGATCTCTTCCTGCTCGACTTTTAAGAAAAGGTTGAGCAGGGCGCGGATCGGTTTTTCCAGCACGACAAAGGCGCCGCAGAAGAGGACCGCTTTACCGAGCGCCAGCAGGATCAGCGCCGGGTCGAAGGAATTACCGTGCTGGGCCAGCGCCGCGAAGATTGCCAGCAGGACCGCCATAATAATGTCTTCGACGATCAGGATCCCCAGGATCGTTTTGGTCTCGCGGCGGGGCATGCAACCCGCTTCGACCAGCAATTTTGAGATGACGGCGGAACTGCTGACGTAAACGATCCCGCCGAGGAAGAAGATCTCCAGCGGGTTCCAGCCGAAGATCGCGCCGCAGAGCAGGCCGAGCGGGAAATTGATCGCCAGGTCCAGCAGGCTCAGGAGAAAGATCTTATTCCCCAGGGAGCGAACCTTG
>JBAZMB010000049.1:0-9266 GCA_041649975.1 Candidatus Margulisiibacteriota bacterium
TGTCAGGGCGCCTCATCCTTCATATAAAGAGAAGATCCCGGCCTGGGACTTCGTGAAATTTTCGACCGTTTCTCACCGCGGCTGTTTCGGCGGCTGTTCTTTCTGCGCCATCTCCCAGCATCAGGGGAAATATATCACCAGCCGCTCCGGCGAATCGATCAAGCGTGAAATTACCAACACCATCATGAAACAACCCGATTTCACCGGCAATATCCTCGATGTCGGCGGGCCGACCGCCAACATGTACGGAATGTCGTGCAAAAAAGAAGAGGGGTGCACCCGGGCCAGCTGTATCTATCCTAACGTCTGCCCGCATCTTGACTCCTCGCTTAAGCCGGCCTTAAGTCTCTTGCGAACGATCCGCCAGATCCCGGGAGTGAAAAAGCTTTTCATCGGCTCGGGTATCCGCTACGACCTGGCCCTGCTCGACGACGAATACATCAGCGAGATCGCCAAGCACCACGTCAGCGGCCAATTGAGCGTCGCCCCGGAACACGTTTGCGAAGAGGTCCTGCTGATGATGGGGAAACCGAAGATCAACAAGTTCCTGGAGTTCAAAGATAAGTTCGACGCGGCCAACCGCCGCCACAATAAAGAACAGTTCCTGATCCCGTACTTTATCTCTTCCCACCCGGGAAGCACGCTGAACCACGCTTTAGAGCTGGCCCTTTTCCTGGAAGAACGCCGGATCCGGATCGAACAGGTCCAGAACTTCACGCCGTCGCCGATGACCGTTTCAACCTGCATGTATTACACCGGGCTCGATCCGTTCACCGGCAAGCCGGTCCATATCCCCAAAGGGGAGGAGCGGACTTTGCAAAAAGCGTTGCTTCAGCCGCATCTGGAGAAAAACCGGCTGAAGGTCGGCAAGGCTTTGCGAATGTTGGGGAAGAACAAATACTTTAACGAACTGACCAGTTGAGTTTGCATTTTGCCGGACATTCTTGCTATTATTCCATTGAAAATAGTGAGGTGGACCATGATAAAAAAGAAAGCAAAAAAGAGTCCTAAAAAACCAGCCGCGAAAAAGAAAGCCGCCAAAAAAACTAAAAAAGCGGTCAAGCCGAAGGGACCAAAGGTCCTCGGTAAGATCACCCACATTTTTGACAAGATCTCCGTCGCGATCATCAAGGTCGCGGCCCCGCTCAAGGTCGGCGATTATATCCAGATCAAAGGGACAACCACCGATTTCAAACAGAAGGTCGATTCGATCCAGATCAACCACAAAAACGTCCCGATGGTAGGCAAAGGAGCGGAGATCGGCCTGAAGGTCAGCAGTCATGTCCGGGAAAACGATATCGTTTACGCCGCTAAAGAAGAAACGCATTTAGTGGTCGCGCCGCAACCAAGCTACCCCATGATCCAGCCGATCCGACCGATCACTGCTACGCCGCAACCTAAACCGATCATGCCTCCGGTCAGACCGGTTGTCCCGCCAACGCCCAAGCCGGTAGTTTCGCCAAAGCCGGGTTACGATAACACGAAGTTCTTAAAGTTCTAAGAGAGGGCAGTCGCGATAGCGGAGCCAAAACGCCGGGCGTTCCCCGGACCGTCAGCGGTGATTATCTTACCATCAACTTCCAAACCACGAGCGTTGTAAAGAGCCCCGGCCGCCTTCAGCCGTTCCGCTTCGGCTGGAAAAACAGTCGCTTTTTTACCTTTTAGTATTCCAGCTATTCCCAGAATTGCCGCCGCGGAACAGATCCCGGCGGTCACTTTCCCAGCGGTATTAAAAGCCCGGACCAGAGAGAGGACCCGTTCATCCTCGTAATAATCGTAACAACCCGGTCCGCCGACCAAAACCAAGGCGTCGTAATCGGCCGCCTTGACCTCTTCGAGGGTCAGATCGACCTTGGCTTTTAACCCTAGTTTGCCGGTCGCGATCCCTATTTTGGTTGAAGCGACCGTAACCTCGATCCCGGTTTTTTCCAATTCCTCGCGCGGCTGTTGGTACTCTTCGTCGCGGAACTTATCGAAAGCGATAATAAATAAAGCTTTTTTCACGATTTTTCTATTTTAGAGCGGAAATCGAGGAGCCGCAGAATATCCCGCTGGGAAATGATCCCGACCAATTTTTCCCCTTCGACCACCAGCAGGCGGCCGAATTCATTGTTCGTCATTTTATTTAGACACTCCATGATCTGGGCGTCGCTCTCGATCACCAGCGCGTCGCTGATCGGGATCATGACGTCACGGACCGAGTACTGCGGCCATTTATCCTGCGGCAGTTCTTTGATCAGGTGAACGGTGACGATCCCCAGCAAATTATCGTCTTCGATGACCGGAAAAGAGATATAGCGGAGCTTCAGGAAATAGTCGTTGACCAGGCGGTCGACCGCCAGAGTAGGGGGAACGGTGATCAATTCTTTGCTCATAATATTCTTGGCCATGATCCCGCTTAAGAAACGGCGCATCAGGACCTGGCGGTAGCTCGCTTCAGCCGACTCCTGGACGAAATAACCGATAAAAATGAACCAGAGCCCGTTGAGAAAAAGCCCGGCAAAAACCAGGAAGAAGCCGTAAGCCATGATCACGAACGCGAGCACGCGGCCGATCCCGCTGGCGATCCTGGTCGCCCGGCTTAAATTCCCCATGATCTTCCAGAGGACCGAGCGGAGGACCCGCCCGCCATCAAGCGGGAACCCGGGGACCAGATTGAACAGCCCGACCGCGAGGTTGACGATGAACAGATAGTTCGTCATCGAAACAATGTAATTGGGAACGTGATAACGGAGGAGTAATTGGGTCAGAAAAAAGAAAAAGAAGCCGAGGCCGAAGCTCATGAGCGGCCCGGCGATCGCCATTTTAAATTCGACCCAGGGAGTTTCCGGTTCTTTTTCCAGGTGGGCGATCCCGCCAAAAATAAAAAGGGTGATCCCGTGGATCGGCAGGTCGTTGCGCATGGCGACCACGGAATGGGCAAACTCGTGCGCCAGCAGGGAGGTGAAAAGCAGGAGCGAGGAAACGACCGCCATCATCAGATAGGAGGGATAGTTCAAGCCAGGATCGGTCTGGGGAAAATAACCGCCGGCTAAAGTAAAGATCACCAGGCCAAAGACAATGAACCAGGTGTAATTAATTTCGACCGGGATATCGAAAAGAGTTAAGACCTTAAACGCTTTTTTCATAGGTGAAAGCGTCGATAATGCCGTAGACCCAGAGGAGGATCCCGGCGATCGAGGCCAGGCCCAAAGCGATCAGCGCCAAAAGACCGCTGAAGATCAGGGCGGCGTAAATGGAGATCGGAAAAACAAAATAGAACGCGAGCATCATCTTCAACCCTTTGCGCCCTTCGCCGCGGAGGACTTGGCCGAGCCCGACCACGAAAAAAGAGGCCAGGGCAGCGAGCAGACGATCTTTTTTCATCGGAAATGGTCCTCCAGGATCTTGTCCAGGTTCCGCCGGTCAACCACCAGGGACGAACCAACCCCTTGAATGGTCTGCGGTTCGCCGGAAGCGGTGAAGGTTTGGACATCGCCGGAGCCGAGCATCCGGGTAAAGTTTAAGATCCGGATCATGTTGCCGAGCGACATATTGGTGTCGATATGCTGGCGGCCGATCTCCAGGCCGACCGGCGCTTTCAGGATATTATCCGGGCTGGCGAACTCCTTAAAGAGGGCCAGGATAAAATTCTGCTGGCGGGTGATGCGGCTCAAGTCGCCATAAGTATCGTGGCGGAAGCGCAAATAACCTTCGGCTTCTTTGCCGGACAACTGCTGCCAGCCTTTTTTCAGGTTGATATAGAGCTTTTGGGCATTGTCGGTGTAATACATATCCTTATCGACGTAAATGTTGACCCCTCCGAGCAGGTCGACCAGGGCGACCGCCGCGTTCGGATTGACCAGCAAGTGCTTGTCGATCTTGAGCCCGGTCAATTTATACAACGCCGCCTTGACCGCGTCGGTCCCGCCAAAAACGTTGGCGGCATTGATCTTTTGATAGCCGTAATCTGGGAGCTCGACCAGCGTGTCGCGAGGGATGGAAAGGAGCGTGATCTTATAACGAACGGGATCGATCCGGGCAATGATGATCGTGTCGGTCCGGCCCTTCATGTCGACGATCCTTTTGCCGGTGAACCGGTCGTAGTTCATGTCCATTCCCAAGATCAGAATATTGACCGGGACCCGGAGAGAGCCGATCCGCATCATCGGCGGGACCGAACGGGGAAGAAAGACGTTGGCATAGAAATAAAGGATCCCGCAAACGAGCGTGGCAAGAGCTAACAGCCGATATGAATCGATTTTATTTTTCATTGTTCTGATTTGGGGTAGCCGACCGGAATTATATAGAACGGATCGCGGGTATCCGGCAGTTCCAGGACTTTCGCGATAACATCATCCCAAAAGGCGCCGACCGGAACTGAGGCCAGTCCCAAGGCAACCGCCTGTAAATGGATATTTTCCGCCGCGTGCCCAACCTCCATGTTGATGTAGCGGTAGGAACGC
The DNA here is from genome assembly GCA_041649975.1 of Candidatus Margulisiibacteriota bacterium. Taxonomy (GTDB): domain Bacteria; phylum Margulisbacteria; class WOR-1; order O2-12-FULL-45-9; family XYB2-FULL-48-7; genus XYB2-FULL-45-9. The sequence continues at coordinate 4,446 of JBAZMB010000049.1, forward strand.
TGGCCAAATTTCGCCTGGGTGATCCGGAAATTGCCGCAGACAATGATCACGCAGGGTGCTTCGCCGATGAACTGCTGGCCGAGCGAGGCCCGAACGATCGCGGTCCGGCGGTCCTCGCCGGTCACTTCGACCAGCTTATGGCCGTCGGGGATGTATTCGTAAACCCCGTCTTTTTTGGCGACGTAAAAATAGAGCGGGTAGAGAGACCCGGCCGATGGGGCGGCCCTAAAACCCCAGTTTTTCTCCGTGATCCCCTGCGCCGACCAGAGGATCTGCGAGAGCTGTTCGAGGCTCAGGTCATTGGGGTAAAAACTCCGCCAGGAGCGGCGGCGGAAGATCGATTCCTCGACCGACATCTTACCGATGATCTTCGGTTCAGGAAGCTTGATGAATTTCTTCTCCGCCGCGGCCAGGTCGGCCGCCAGCGCGAGCAGCAAAAAGGTAAATAAGATCTTCTTAATCATTAATGGCTAATTTAAATTTAGAAAGGACATTGTTGCCGCCCCGGTCGACTATGGTCCCGACATAGATCCCATTGCCGATCAAGGTCCCGTCATCAGCCCGGCCGTTCCAGCGGATCTTATTAATCCCCGCCGAACCGCCTTCGGCGCCGGAATAAAAGGAAAGTTTTTTTATGATATCACCGCTGACCGCGACGATAAAAATATCGATATCGGTGTCTTCGGAAAGCCGGTACTGAATGACCAGGTTCTTGTCAGCCGCCAGGCTGAACGGGTTGGGATAGACCAGCGCTTCTCCGACCACCCGGAGCGGTCCGCCGATCACTTCTTCCGAGGGAGAATGAGAGAAGGGGACGCTGCCCATGGCAGAAAGCGAAGAGGCGAGCAGCAGGAACAATAACCCGGCCAAAATGTTTCGCGTCATGGAAAAATACTAGCATATTACCGCCCAAGAAAAAAGCCCCGAATGCCGCGAGGCGCACCCGGGGCTTTTCCGTTAAACCTCGACTAGTTCCTTCTCTTTTTCGGCCGTCTTGTTTGACTTGGCATCAAGCATTTGCATCTCATCAACGACTACTTCGGTAGCGCTCTTCTTTTGTCCGTCTTTCCCTTCATAGCTCCGGATCTGAAGCCGGCCTTCCACCGCGATCAGCCGCCCTTTTTTCAGGTACTCGCCGCAGATCTTGGCCAGCGAACCGAACGCGACGCAACTGATAAAATCAACTTCTTCTACCCCTTGCTTGTTCTTGCCGCGATTGATCGCCAAGCGGAAAGAAGTTACCGCCACTTCATTACTGGTATAGCGGACCTCCGGATCGGCGACTAAACGGCCGGCCAGGATCGATCTATTTAATCCACGCATCATCTTCACCCCCTTTATTTGATAGCCGGACTGCCAGGTGCCAGCCATCAACTCGACGCATTATGAGCAATTCTATTGCCAGAAGGAGCGGGGAGCTTTTAGCTTTGACCCCTGACGAAAAGCCGTTGGCGCGTGTTATAATTCGGCCATGAAAACACGAATCTTAGTGCCACTCATTTTGTTAATCTTTACGACCTGTTCCTTTGGTGAAGTCAGAAAAGCGGCGGTCGCCGGGGAATTTTACCCGGCCGCTAAAGCCGAACTAACCCAGCTCTTGATCGACGACCTTAATAATGTCCCTTTTGGTATACCGTCGGAAGAGATCACCGCCATTATCGTTCCGCACGCCGCCTATCAGTTCTCCGGCCAGGTCGCGGCTTACGCTTATCGGCCGCTGGTCGGACGGACTTTCAAGCGGGTCATAATACTCGGTTCTAGCCACCAGGCTGAATTCGCCGGAGCGGTCGTCCCTAAAAGCGACGCTTTCGAAACACCGCTCGGCCAGGTGCCGATTGATAAGGAAGCGGTCAAAGGGCTGGTTAAATCGTCACCCGATATCAGCTACGATGACGCGACCCACCTCAAGGAGCATTCGATCGAGGTCCAACTCCCGTTCCTGCAGGCGGTCTTAGGTGATGATTTCCAGATCGTACCGATCCTCTTCGGCCGCCCCTCATTAAAGAGCTGTCAGGCGGTGACGAAAGCGCTCGACCCATTGATCGATGAAGAGACCCTGGTCGTGGTCAGTACCGACTGGTCCCACTATTACGATTATGATACCGCCAGGAAGATGGACGAACAGGGACTTAACGCGGTGGTCAGGAACGATCTGGAGGGTTTTGTGAAAGCGCTGGACTCCGGCACCACCGCCGCTTGCGCCGCGCCGGCGGTCATTACTTTATTAATGCTGGCGCCGGCTCTCAACACGACCAGGATCGACCTGTTGAAGACGGCCAACTCCGGAGATGTGACCGGCGATAAGAAGAAAGTCGTCGGCTACGCCGCGCTCGCTTTCCGGGCAGTTGATACTCCGCTGACCCAAAACGATAAAAAAAGCCTCCTCAAATTAGCCCGCCAAACGCTGGAAGAGGAGCTGGCCGGAAAACCATCGGACTTCAAGCCAAACTCCGAAGCTTTGGCCGAACGCCGGGGGGTTTTTGTGACCTTAAAGAAACGCCGGGAATTGCGCGGTTGCATCGGCTACATCCAACCGGTCAAGCCGCTCCACGAGGCGGTCAGGGAAATGACCATTAAAGCGGCGCTCCATGACGACCGCTTCCCGCCATTGACCAAGGCGGAGCTAAACGACGTTGAAGTGGAGATCTCGGTCCTCTCGAAACTGAAAAGAGTGACCGATGTTTCGTCAATCAAAGTAGGGCGGGACGGGCTCTTTATCATTAAAGGGGATCGCTCCGGGATCCTTTTGCCGCAGGTCGCGGAAGAATTCGGCTGGGATCGTTATGAATATCTAAATCAACTCTGCCTCAAAGCCGGCTTGCCGGAAGGAGCCTGGGAAACCAAAGAGGCCCGGATTTATTCCTTCACCGCTGAGATCTTTGACGAACTGGCGGCTAAGTTTTTCTGGAAGATGTAAACCCACAGCCCGGCAGGAAGACCGGTTCGGCAAAATAATCGAGCAGGGGATAATTGCGGCAGAGGGGCGGCCGCCAGAAATAATTGCCGCAACGGCCGTTGGCCAGTTGTTTCCGGCAGCGGAAAACCAGGGCCGGCGCCTCCCGGTCAAAGCGGATGAAATCAAAATCAAAAAGCCAGGCCAACCAACGCCGAAAAAAGCCGACAAAGAGACGGCTGCGCGCCTGGCCGGGGGTCATGGTGAGATAGATCTCCCGGCAACATTGGCCGCAGCAGCGACAACGGCCGGTCATTTTCCAAGCGGTTGGGAAGATTTTTCGCAAGGCCTGCATCACCGCGTTATCGATCACCCAGATCATAATGATCGCCCGTTTGATGATCGTCACAGTTTAAAGCGACCAGACCAAAACCACTGATTTTCACCTTCAGAAGTTTTCCATAAGTTAGGCATATGGCCGGAAATAATGATCAGGGAGATCAACCGGACCGTATCGGAGTAATAGCCGCCTTTTTCTCCCGTGTTCATCTGGACCAGATAGGCGTAAGTTTTATTGAGCCAGGGCTGGTACTCCTCAGCGACCATCGCCGCCACGCAAAGCGGCCCGACGAACGCGGCATTGCTGTACTTGCCGACCGGGCCGCCATCGACCGAATAACCGTCGGCGATCGCTTCCGGATGGTTGTCGGTCTTATCCATGATCCAGTTAGAGAGCCGCTTTAAATATAGATCGCCTTCGCCGTTCCAAAGATAATCGAGCCCGATCTTCAGCGGAGTCAAACAGGCATTATATGTGTAGTCGTAGCTTAGCCTAGTTTCGTCGCCGGTCGCGGTGCACCAGTCCGGATAAAGTCCGGTCGCGTAGCGATCGGCGAAAAGGGAGTAGAGCTGGTCGGCGTTTTCGCTGACTTTTTGCCAATGGTCATCGAATTTCGCCCAGGTCTTATAATAAGCGGGGGAGTAGTAGGAGGGGTTGGTCGCGCCCGATCCGCCCCAACCGGCCGCCGGCTTGAGAACGTAAGAAAGCGGCTCAACTTCGTGTTTCATGATGTTCTCAATGATCTTTTTAGCCGCCGCCAGGTAATCGATCTCGCCGCGGCTTCCCCATTGGCGATCGGCAAACAACAACGCCATGGCGACGTTCTGATCGGCATCGGTCGCCGAATCCTTTTCCAGCACCTCGCCGGTCCGGCTGATCTTCCAGGACATCAGGCCGGTCCCGTTCATGTTCCGCTTGTAATACATCCAGAAGCCGTCAAAATATTTTTTGGTCGGGTTCTTCCGGTTCTCCATCAAAACCGAGATCAGCATTCCCCAGCCGATCCCTTCCGACACCGTATCATAATCGTAGAGCGAGCCGCGGTGGACCCGGTATTCTTTATTGGGGCCGCCTTCTTCCGCGACATAATTCTGGAGCCACCCTTCATACGCGGAAAGGACGTTGAGAAGCATGGTCTCGTCCTGGACCTGGGGGCTGATCCCGTAGCGGTATTTAACGACTTGAGGGAAGGGGACCTTGGGCATCGTTCGGGCGTAAGCCAGATAAGCGGTCAACATGACAGCCATCATTATAATAATAGTTAAAGCGCGTAAAATTAATGTTCTGTTCTGTGACATTCTTTTGCTTGTTTGCCGTTGGCCTCGATGAATGATATTATACATTATACATTCACCTTTTGGAGGACAAAATGTTAATTCAATTCTTGTTGGTCGTTTTATTCCTGCTCAATCTTGCCTTTTTCTGGTTTTTCGTTTACGGCCGGAAATTCACCGGTTATAAATACCTTGGGATCGCGCTCTTTCTTAGCTTGCCGTTGATCTCGGTTTTTTTCGAACAGCCGCGGTTCGATCTCGATTACTTCTGGTGGTACGTCGCCGGCTATCTTCTGGCCGCGGCCGGGATCGCC
>JBAZMB010000050.1:0-9090 GCA_041649975.1 Candidatus Margulisiibacteriota bacterium
TGCCGTTCTCTTCTTCAGTCGATAAAGAATTCGGCCTGGCTTATAACCTGACCAAGGATGCTCAAGTTTCGATCTACCTGATCAGCGGGAGCGGGCACCAGGTCATTACCCGGCTCTATCTGCCGGGGACCAACGGAGGTAAAGCCGGATTCAACCAGGTCAGGATCGAAGCGGTCCGCGACGACACCGGCACCGGCCTGGCGAACGGGATCTACGTGATCAGGGTGATCGGCGATTATAACCCGATCGGGAAAGCTTACTTGGTTGTTTACAATTAAACCGGTGGCATATTTCGTCTCAATAGGTTAAAATTTGGAATAAATTGAAGGGAGCAGGAAATGAGATTAATTAGAGCTTTTTTTTCCGTCATAGCCGCGTTGTTTCTGTTTTCTTCTATGGTTGCGGCTCAGATCGCGGTTTCTAACGACCCAACCTATATCGGCGTCGGCGCCCGGACCCTGGGAATGGGGAAGGCCTATGCCGGCGTAGCCGACGATCTTCTTGGGATCTTCAGCAATCCCGCGTCCTTAGCGTATCTTTCCAATTGGCAATTGACCACCATGGCCGGTAAATTCATTAATGAATATGACTATTTGAATTTTGGCGGAGCGTATCCGACCAAGTATGGTACTTTCGGCCTCGGTTTAGTCAGCAGCAGCATTGCCTTTACCGGTCCCGGGGTTACGACCGAAGTTCAGGACGGGGTCCGTTATGTCCCGTCGACTTCGGAGGGGACCAGCTTCTCTTACGGCAGTAAAACTTTGCTCTTGTCCTGGGGGGCGCCGCTTAAAGGGTTCATGAACTGGAAAGTTTTGGATAACGTTGCCGCCGGGGCGACGCTGAAATTTTATTTCGCCAACATGACCGGTCCCGGGATCACCGGCGGGAACGCGAACGGCAACGAAGTCGATCTGGCCCTGCACTATGTTCCAAATAATGTTTTTAAGGCCGGGATGGTCTTGCAAAACGCCCTCCCTTTTTCGATGGGCGGCAAAATGAAGTGGGATAGCGGGGCGGAGGAGTCTTTTCCGGCGCTTTTAAAGACCGGCTTTAGCCTAAAGGTCCTCGGGAAAAAAGGGTGGCGTCAGCTTGGCGAACATGAGCTCTCCTATAATTTCGATTACGATTACTACCCGACCCATTCCAGCCTGCCCAGCCTTTTCCATCAGGGAGTGGAATGGTCGCCGATCGATTTCCTTGACCTGCGGGCCGGTATCGACCAGGATTATGTCGGCAAGAATAACGGGGCCAACATCGAGTTTACCAATAACCTGACCCTGGGGGTCGGCTTGTATTACGGCAACTACCGTTTTGATTACGCTTTTCACCAGTATAACCAGATTTCCGCCAACGATACTCACTATTTTTCGATCACTTACGGCGTGAGTCGCGGCAAACCTTCGGTTGAAGCGGTCGCCGTCAAGAATTTTTCCCTGACCCCGGCGGATAAGACGATCCTCTATACCCAGGAAGTGGTGGTCGCGGGTGAAGTTTTAAATTGGCTGATCCGGAAAGTGACCGTTAACAGTTTAGAGGTGGCGGTCGGCGATGATGGTAAATTTAATTTTACCCTGCCGCTGCGGTTGGGGAAAAATACAGTTAAGGTCGCCGGCTTTGACGCCAAGGATCGATTGATCGGCAGCGAAAGAATTCGTTTATTGAGCATGAAGAGCTTTATCGACGTGCCGTCAAATTACTGGGCGGTCTTCCCGATCGCTTATCTGGCGATGGAAAACGTCCTGACCGGCTATCCGGACGGGACTTTCCGGCCGGAAGGGAACATTACCCGGGCGGAAATGGCGACCATGCTGGTTAAAACTATGTCTCCTCCGGGTGAACAACAGGCGGCGCAGCGGAAAAAGATCCAGGAATTGATCACTGCCGGAGTAGTTGAGCCGACCGATTTTAGCCTGGAAAAAGGGCTTTCGCGGGGTGACCTGGCCAAATGGCTGGTCAAAGCGAACGACCTTTCTTTCCCGCCGGTCGATCAGGATGTCGCTCCCGACGTTAAAAAAGACAACAACTTCGCGCCGTACATTAGGGCGGTTGTTGATGCCGGACTTATGTCGCCGTTTTCCGACGGTTCTTTCCATCCGGAAATGGCGATCACCCTTGATGAGGAGAAAAAGTTGATCGATAAAGCGACCGGCGCCGCGCCGGCGGTCAAAAAAGGGAAGCAGGCTTTCCCGGATGTTCCTTTGACCCACTGGGCGGTCGAATATATCACTAAGGGATCCGATGGCGGGATCGTCAAAGGCTATCCGGACGGGACCTTCCGGCCGAAAGGGAACATCACCCGGGCGGAAGGGGTTTCCGTTATTGCCCGCTTTGCTAAATTGGGGGAACCGCGTTTGTTGGAACTTCCCTTTAGCGATCTGCCGGGACGCCACTGGGCGATCAAGGAAGTCAGTGCCGCCAAAGAAGCAGGGATCCTAAAGTACTTGGAAGGAATGCAATTTGAACCGAATAAACAGCTGACCCGCGCTGAAGTGGCCGAAATGCTCGCTAAAACGAGTACGTTTGCCGAAAAGATCAGCATCCTCCTGAACTGGGATCTCGGTTACTAAACCAAAGAGAGGTCGGACGTTGAAAAAAATAATCCTGGCCCTGCTTTGCTTATTGATTGCCGCCGCCGCTCAGGCGACGACCTATTATGTTTCCCCGACCGGGAGCAACGCTAATTCAGGATTGACCGTACTTACTGCTTGGAAAACGATCTCTTACGCCTCCACCCAATCGGCCAGCGGGTCGACTGTTTATGTTGCGCCCGGAACCTATGGCACGGCCGAAGGTGAACGCTTCCCCTTGACGATTAACGGTAAATATATTTCCTCGTCGCTTCATCAGGCGATTATTAACACGAATGCTAACCTTGCCGGCGGGAAAATATCGCTGGAGACCGGCTCAATCTTGGATAGTTTCACGATTGGCGGTAGTTCGGCTGCGACCGCTTTTTTTCTGATCCAAATTGACGCTGGAACCAGCGCTCATGACGTTATTATCAGGAATAATTCGATCAACGCGGCCGGCCATCAGGTCGCGATCCATCGAGAAATCTCGAGTGAAAACATCACGATCGAAGGGAACGTGATCTTCAGTTCCCTTTATGACGCGATCTGGCTGCAAAACAATGGGAACGCCACCATAAAACAAAATGAAATAAGAAATAATAGCGGTGGGCCGGCGGTTATAATAGATGGCGCGACCAGTGGGACGATCGTGATCGATCGTAATACCGTTGTTAATAATGGGCACATGGGGATTCAAACCTCCAATCCTTCCGGGGCGACGATCCTCATCAATAACAATATTGTTGCCAATAATACCCAGGACTGGCTGAATTTGGCGGTTCCGGTTTCTTCCCGGAAATATAATGACGTTTACAATAATGGAGGAGGGGTAGCGCTTGATCCGACCGATCTGGCTCTTGATCCGAAGTCCAATAATGCCGGGGCCAATGATTACAGCCTAAAAGTTAATTCTCCTTGCATTAACGCCGGCAATCCCGATAATGATAACGACTTGACGACGTTTTACGATGACGCGGACGATCGCGATCCCGACAATACCAGGCTTGATATCGGGGCGTATTACTACAATGTGGGGAGCGGTCCGTTTTTTGTCTCCGCGGCCGAGGGGGACGACAATTTCGGCGATGGCACGGAACTGCATCCGTTCCTAACTTTGACCCGGGTCGGCACTTTTGCCGCCCTTGATTCAACTGTCTACGTGAAATCAGGGACTTACGGGTCTGAAAGCTGGCCGCTGAATCTCTCGGGGTTGAACGTTAATTCTTCGCCCGAGGGCCAGGCGACTATTGCTTTGCCAAACGATACCGCGGGGTATATTGTCACAATGAGCAATCGGGCGGGCAAGTTGCAGGGTTTCTCCTTAACCGGCCGGGCAACCGGGCTTCCTTCATCAGCGGGGATCTTAGTTTCCGACAAACCAGCGATTATTAGAAACAATACTATTTACGCCCAATCATTTGATAATGGCATTAAGCTGGCTGCCGGGTCTTCCGGTTCGATAATTAATGGGAACATCATTTATGGGAATGATAAAGCCGGGGCCAATGGGATTAAAATTGATCAAACCGTGATTAGTAACGAGATCTACAAGAACGTGATCCGCAACTTTGATAATGGCCTTTATTTAAAAGGGGTAGTTGATGCCGTTCCCGCGACGACCTTCCATCATAACACCTTGGTTAAAAACAATACCGGCGTATATGTTGAACACGCCGGCGCGACCCTTAATAGTAATATTATCGCTTGCGGGGTCGGGGGGCACGCGACCGCCGGGACGATCGGCATTAAAGCGGTCAACGATGCCCTGACTGGCGTTGTTTCGACTTATAACACGCTATACGCCAACGAAACGGTTTATGATGATTCCGGCAGCAAGGTTTCCAATAAAATAGGCGACGCCACGACTGATCCGCTGTTCATTGACCCGACTGCCAATGATTATCATCTTCAGGCCGCTTCCCCGGCAATTAACACCGGCGATCCGTCGGCCCAATATACCGATCTGGATGGAACGCGCGGTGACCGCGGCGCTTATTACCGCGACGTTGTTCCGCCGGCGGTAACGATTTCCGCGCCGAATGGCGGCGAAACGCTTATTGGCGGCAAAAACTCCGACATCACTTGGACCGCGACCGATTTAGGGGACGGCTTTAGCAGCACGCCGATAACTTTCCGCTATTCGACCAATGAAGGGGCCAGCTGGACCCAAATTGAGACCGGACAGTATAATCTTTCTCCCTATACTTGGTTAGTGCCGGCGGTTAGTTACACTACGTGCCGGGTTAGCGTTGAGGCGGTAGATCTGCTCGGGAATATCGGAACCGATATGAGCAATTCGAACTTTACGATCTCGGGCGGGCTTAGCCCAAGCGAGGGGAGTTACGTTAACACGACGACCCCGACTTTTACCTGGACCGCGATCGATGGGGCGACCAGTTATACTGTTTTGGTGGATGGCGTGGAGAGAGGGGCGGGGATCGCCAACACTACTTTTCCTCTAAATGTTCTATATGCCCTGACTGAAGGAGCGCACACCTGGACGTTGCAAGCGATTGGCGGTCGGTTCGGGGTGGTGATCAGTGAAACGCTGGTCCATTTTACCGTCGATTTGACCAATCCAGCGGTCATTCTTAACTCCTTTACTTCTTCCGCCGTCGCCGGAGTTGAGATTACGATCAGTGGAACGGTCAGCGATAATTACTTGATCGATAAAGCGGAGATCAGTTTTGATAATAAAGCGACCTGGTCGGAAATGACCCTGAGCGGGACTAATATTGAATATAAGAAGAGCTTTGCGACACCGGGAACGTACACGATCAATGCCCGGGTGACCGATCGGGCCGGGAACGCGACGATCGCGGCGCCTCTTTCCCTGACGGTCGTTGCCGGAGGCACCGGTGGGCTGGTCACGGAGCTTTCTTATTCGACGGGAGCGGCCAATGGGCTGGCGATCCTGAACATGAAGACCGCTAATCTCGAGTCGGGGATTTTGACGATCATGCTTTTTGACTCCAACCCGCCAAACACGGAACTAAGCCGGAATACGATCTCGGTCGATAGTACGACTAGTCTGGCTTCCATCAACCTGGCGGCGGGCGGCGTTAGTTTGTCAAGAAAAACTGTTATTTGCAAAGTTTTTAATAACGGAAAGTTGATCCTCTCCAAGAACATTTTAGTCCCCTAGGGTCCTTGTTTGGGGAAATCCCCTCGATTTTTTGCTATAATAACGAATATGAAGAGAACGCATCATTGCGGCCAGTTACGCGCCGCTAATACCGATGAAAAGGTTACGCTCTGCGGTTGGGTCCATCGCCGTCGTGATCATGGCGGGTTGATCTTTATCGATCTGCGCGATCGTTCCGGTCTGATTCAGATCGTTTTTAATGAAGAGAACAAGGAACTTCACGCTCTGGCCCAGCAGTTACGTTCTGAATACGTGGTTGCTGTTCGCGGGGTGGTCGTGAAACGGTCCGAGGCGACCATTAAGCGTGACCTGCCGACCGGCGAGATCGAAGTTATCGGCGAAGAGCTGGCGATCCTCAATACCGCCAAGACCCCGACGATCGAAATTGCCGATCCCCGGACCGAACCGGACGAGATGGTCCGGTTGAAATACCGGTATCTTGACCTGCGCAAAGAAAAAATGCGGGAGAACCTGATCTTCCGCCATAAGATTACTAAAGCGATGTCCGATTTCCTGGATGATGAGGGATTTTTGTCGATCGAAACGCCGTTCCTCGGCAAATCAACGCCGGAAGGGGCGAGGGATTACCTTGTTCCCAGCCGGGTCAGTCCCGGCAAGTTCTACGCCTTGCCGCAATCCCCCCAGCTGTACAAGCAGATCCTGATGGTCGCCGGGGTTGAGAAATACTTCCAGGTCGCCCGTTGTTTCCGGGACGAAGACCTGCGGGCCGACCGTCAGCCGGAATTTACCCAGCTTGATCTTGAGCTCTCGTTTGTCGAAGAGAAAGACATCATCGAAATGATCGAGCGAATGCTCAAGCATACTCTTGATTCCTTGGCCAAGGATATTGACCAATATCGGGGGAAGCACCTGCCGCAGGTTAGCTTGCCGCTTCCCCGCTTGAGCTGGGAAGAAGCGATGAACCGTTATGGCAACGACAAGCCGGATACTCGTTTCGGCCTGGAATTGATCGAACTATCCGAACTGATGAAAGAGGTTGATTTTAAGGTTTTCCGCGAAACAGTCGAAAAAGGGGGCCGGGTGAAGGGCCTTAACATCAAGGGCGGATCAAAGTTCTCCCGGGCGGAAATTGATAAATTAGAAGAATTGGCTAAAAGCTTTGGGGCCAAGGGGATGGCCTGGATCGCCATCAACGCTGATGGCTTAAAATCGCCCATCGTTAAATTCTTCAAAGAAGAACAGCTTAACGCGATCGTTGACAAGATGAAGGGTGAAGCCGGGGATATCCTGGTCTTTATCGCCGATAAAACTAAAGTCGTCCATCAGGTCTTGAGCGAGCTTCGCCTGGAACTGGGACGTAAAATGAGCCTGATCGATAATAACAGTTTCCATTTCCTCTGGGTGACCGATTTTCCGCTTTTGGAATACAGTGAAACTGAAAAACGGTGGGTTTCTAACCATCATCCCTTTACGGCGCCGCACGGCAGCTGGGACGATTTGGAAGACCGTTTTCTCAAGGATCCCGCTTCGATCAAAGCCCAGGCTTACGACCTGATCCTCAATGGGACCGAGATCGGCGGGGGTTCGATCCGTATCCATCGCCCCGACATTCAAGCCAAGATCTTTAAGCTTTTGTCGCTTGGAGAGGAAGAGACCAAGTCTCGTTTTGGTTTCTTTTTGGAAGCCTTGGAATACGGCGCGCCGCCGCACGGCGGGATCGCCCTGGGGATGGACCGGTTGGTGATGCTCTTAGCGGGGATGGATTCGATCCGTGACGTGATCGCTTTCCCGAAAACTCAATCGGCGTTCTGTCCGCTCTCGGGGGCGCCGGATTTTGTTTCCCCTAACCAATTGAAAGAACTGCAGATTAAATCGACTGCCGCTTAGTTTTCCACGGCGTATTTAACGGTATTATTAGTGGCGTCCCAGTAGCTGATATGAGGCTTATTGTCGCTGCCGATGGCGATATCGGTGTCCTGGCCGACCGAACCGGTACTGTCGATTGGCGATCTGAGCCAAGATCCGCTTTTATTAGTTGCGTAAATTAGGGCGGAATTAGTGGCGTCGTAATAACTAACGTGCGCTTTCCCGTTTCCATCGACCGCGATCGAACAGAATTGCCCGTTATCGGCGGCCCCGTCGATTGTTTCCACGCTCCAGACCCCGTTCTTTTTCGCGTATTTTAAAGTATGGGAAGTCGCGTTGTAATAAGAGATGTGAGGGATATTGCCGCTATCGACGGCGATCGTGCTGTACTTGCCGACATCGTCAACGCTGTCGACAGTTTCGAACGATTTTGAGCCCCCGGATGAGATCCGGACGTATTTGAGGGTTTTATTGGTCGCGTCGTAATAACTGACGTGGATATTATCGCCGCCGTCAACCGCCAGCGAAGTATAGAGCCCGGTATTGCTGGCGCTATCGAGGTTGGAGATCACCCAGCTGCCGCTCTTGTTAGTGGCGTATTTTAGGTCCTGGTTATTCCAATCGTAATAGCTGATGTGGACCTTGCCGAAGCTGTCGATTCCAATTGACGTATAATAGCCGACGTCGATCCCGCTCGGGTTATCGATCACGGCGGTCGCCCAGGACCCGCTGCCGCCGTAAGCGTAAGCGAGCCCGGCGGTCGTGGCGTAATAGCTGATATGGATCTGATGACTGCTATCGACGGCGATCGAAGAGTAAAGGCCGCGGTCGCCGCTTTCATCGACCGTTTCGAAGGTCCAAGTGGAGAGCCCGCCGGTGGCGTACTTGAGGTCTTCGGTGTCTTTTTGGTAGTAGCTGATGTGGGCTTTGTTGCCGTTGGTTTTATCGACCGCGATCGAACTGTAGATATTGCCGTTCTTCCCGGTTGAAGCGATGTTCTGGTAAGAAAAACTGCCGCCGCCGGCGATCGGGACGGTGACCGGGGTGGTGTTAATCGTGGTCGAAGTCGTTGACGTCCCGCTGGTCGAGGTTGTCGTAGTGGTTGTGGTAGTTGTCGTAGTTGATGAAGGAAGTTCTTTGCCGCAACCGGCCAGGAGCATGGCTCCGCAGAGAATGATCAGGCCGGCTCGCAGGCTGTTTCGGTAATGCATTTTCGTTGTTATTTTGGGGTAATACTAATCCGATGTCAATATGCGATCCGCCTAGGCGGACAGATTTTCATTTTTGCCAGACGATTGAAAATAATAATACATATGCTACACTTATTTAAGGATGCGATCCCTGCCGCGAGCGGGGATTTTTTTTGGTCAAAAGGAGCGTTTAATGTCAGTTGCAGTGATTGTTGGGACCCAGTGGGGGGATGAAGGAAAAGGGAAGATCACCGATCTCCTGTCGCGCGACATGGAGATGGTTGTTCGTTACCAGGGCGGGAACAACGCCGGCCACACGGTGGTCATTGGCGATAACAAGTACAAGCTCCACCTCATC
>JBAZMB010000051.1:0-9011 GCA_041649975.1 Candidatus Margulisiibacteriota bacterium
AGGGTTGGAATAGGCGCAATCCCTAATACTGCCAGCTATTTATTAGATATTAGTGGCGGTAGGCTTCGGATTAAAGGGACGGCGACTGATTCATCTGGAATTGCGTTTGTCGACGTGGCATCTGGTTCTGACCGGGCTTTCGTTGGAATGGCTGGTGCGAGCAAGGTCGGATTTTGGGGTTGGAATGGTTGCGGTTGGGGCTTGGTTATGAACACCTCAAACGGTAATGTTGGGATTGGTGTTGGTGACACTAGTACTTCCGCCGCGAAATTAGAGGTTTTCACATCTGATGACGATGCAATTAAAGCTAGAACGACAAAGGCTACTATGTCCGGCATATCGTCTTTCCATGAAGGGGCGTATACTGGAACACAATCAAGAGTCTATAGCTCTTATTCAACCGTTAACCTTATTGGAACGAATAACGGGCATGCTTTTTATGGCGAAAATAAATCGCAAGTTTATTATACGGCGATGTTTAAAAACAATGCCCCACCTGTTTCATATACAGGATCTGCGAACAATCAAGGCGGAACGCCGGTTTACAATCAAACTGACCCTGCTCCGGGGGTTGGAGTTAAGGGTAAGGTTGTTGCCACTGGTGGTGTAACAACCGCTAGCCCTGATGAGGATATCGCGGAATGGACGAAAGTTTCTGACCCATCAATTGGACCTGGAGACGTACTGGTAATCGATCCGAAAGAAAAAAGAATGATGATGAAAAGTGATGCCGCATATTCTGATAAAGTCGTTGGGATAGTTTCAACCCAGCCGGCATTTATCGCCGGTTATTATCTTGGTGAAGGGAAAGATCCGCTTAGTCTTACCCCAGCGGATATGATCGAAGCTGGTTATCGGATGTTAGCTCTAGCTGGTCAAGTTCCTTGTAATGTTTCAACCGAGAACGGGCCGATTGAGATCGGCGATCTTTTAACGACTTCATCGACCCCCGGTTACGCGATGAAGGTGACCGATAAAGTTAAGGCGGTGGGAGCGATTGTCGGTAAAGCTCTCGAACCATTGGCGACCGGTAAAGCGAAGATCATGGTGTTAACGACTCATTAACTTGGATCACGGTAGACTTGGAACAAAAGAAGATAAACGTGAGAAATAAAATATATTTAATGTTAATAGCGGCGCTTTTTACAATTGGAATTGTAAGCGGCAGCTATGCCGACAAGCTGGGCGATGGGGCATTATATGATGTGTTTAATTCCGGCGGCGCCGTTCTGGAAGGCAACGGTTATAAGATCCTAAATTCGATCGCCGAGCCGGTCAGCGGGAAAATTGGCGACTCAACTTCTTCTGTTTGGTGGGGGTTGTTTGGCCTTTTTGGCGGAGTAATTGAAAAACCAGGCGTTCCTTACGGGACAGTTCCGTTGTTTATAACGCGTGATGGAAATGATGTTAAGATAACCTGGGAAGCCGTTTTTGTTAATCCGACGATTGTCGCCATTTCCGGCGGCGGGAAAGGATCATACACTAATAATTCCAGTGATGATTGGTATACCGTCTTGCAAGGAGGAGTAGTTAAAACTCCGCCAGCTCCGATGGGCCCGGTTGTCTTATCGAATGCGACAACCTTAAGGCACACTCAACAAATTGGTGGGGGGACAAGTGAGTGTTATTATAAGGGCTTTCAAGCCGCAATTGGTGAGCCTAAAACGGCAATTAATCCTAATACGAACGCACTTATTTTCCCAACCGCCATGGCCGCTGGTAAAGTAAACGTTTTAATTTCCGGTGGCAAAAAATGGACTGCTATGTCTATCCCCTTCCTGCTACAATCAACCGACTTGAACATATTAATTGGTGATGTTGGTTGGGGCGGAACTTCAAATTCGGATCAGGACGTGCTTTTATTTAGCTGGGAAAGCGGGGCTTGGAATAAGGCGAGTTATTTTAACGGAACTAGCTGGACAAGCCTGACCCCGACTCCAGCGGTATACGATGGTCATAAAGGATTGTATTTCCTGACTAGGCAATCTGATAGCGACAAAAAAATTACGGTTGTTGGCACGGTGGAAATGCCTAGCGAGACAGTTAGTTACGCGATTACGCCGAACTTGAACTTGATGAGTTTCCCTTACCCCAAACAGATGCAGCTTAGTAAATTAAACCTTGTTGTTGGCGCGGGCAACAATGTTTCAGACAGCGCCGACATAGTTTTTGGTTGGAAAGATAACAGCTGGAATCTTGCTTCATATTTAAATGGCAGCAAGGTTTGGACGAACCTGACTCCGACCGGCGTTGATTTGCTTGACACTGCCAAACCGGTTTTGTATTTATCGCGCTCAAGTTCGAATGTTAATTATAACTTTAAGCCGAGCAGTCTGGGATATGAGTAATTTTATGAGGAGGAAGAATATGACAAAATTCAAATTGAGAAAGTGGAGGGGAAGAGGGCTGGCCCTCGCATTGGCAGTGGCGTTCTTAGTAGGCTTTTTCGCAATTACCGCCGATGCTCGTATCGCGATCATTACCGGCAATGGCAATATTCGCTTGCTTCCCAGTAAACCAGATAAAGTTACGACCGGCACTGGTCTTTTCTCCGATTCAAACAGCGGATCGTTCAGTGACCCAGCTCAGCCGGCCAGCCGTACTATTGCGACCGGCTTATTAAGCGCCCCGGGGACTGTTTTTTGGTCGGGGAGCGATACCAAAGCCGGATCGTTGTCTCTCCTGTTAAGGGCGATTGACAGTAACGTGCCGAACGGCAGTGGCACAACTGTTTCCAGGTATCGGAACGCTACGTTATCACAACCGTATGACGACAAAGGAAATCCGATCACTAATTTTTCCGTTGATACCGCTTTGTCTAATATTGAAGACGCCCCACCGCCGGCTTCCGGAAAAGCAATGCATATCGGTTTTGACCTTTCAATGAACCCGATCGTTTTTACGACCTTAGAAGTTGTTGAGGGCGGGCAATGGGTTGGGGATTACAGCCCCACTTATTACCCGGTTTCTTCTTACCACTATAAAGTGACCCAGGATGGAACCAATTTGCTGGTTGGCGAAGGGGATGTTTCTCCGAATAACGGGAAAAAGGCGGAATTCAATTTAAGCCCAGCCATATTTAAAGGCTGGACCGCGGGGAAATATTGGATTACCCCAACCGCAAAAAATGGTTATGTTAGTATGACTATCCCGGCTAGAGAAGGGACCCCCTTCTCGTTTGAGTTTTCTGCCGGAGCCGGTGGCCCGCTAAGTTATCCAATTACCGTTGAAGTTACGCCCAATAAGCCAGGCTTTAACTTTATCTCTATTCCTATGCCGCCGAATACCAAGACTGGGACCTGGTTAGCGACGACTGCTGATGGGGCGACGTCGTTAGGGAAAATTGCAACCGCTTATGATTTGGTTAAAGCGATTAATTACGCGGCCGGCAAAGGGACCGGAAAGAAATTCATCTCAACCTTTGGCAAATGGGATGCGACCGGCCAGCTTGATGCCGGGATCTTAATCCCAGCCAATGATCCCGACGGCACGGCTAAAGCCGCTCTGCAAGCGATCAAATTAGAAGCTGGCGTTGGTTACCAGGTTTACTTAGGTAAAGATCCGGCGACCAATTTATGGCCATCGGAAGTTAAAACGACGATTATTATTAAGAATTAGGGTTGAAGAGGAGCTAAATTGTTTAAAAAGTTATTATTAGCTGTAGTTGGAGTGGCGATCATCGCCGGAGTTGGTTTCGCGGCCGACCCCCAGGCGCCGACTATGCCATTCTACTGGGTTAACGGGGTCGTAAAAAATCCCGAGAAACTTGGCGGGCGCGACTTGTATGTCTACGCCCAGAATTACGGGACCGGTTATCTTCGGGTCGCGGTTGATACCGTGACCGGGGCCTTCCGGTTCAATGTTTATGAACTTAAGTATTACCATAATAATGACAACTGGATGGAAGTCGGCGGCAAACCGGTTTTCATTATGTCAGTGGTTAGAAAATGGGGCGGAGCCGATCCGTTAAACTACGGGACCTCTGAAATTTCTTCGGTCAATTGGGCGAAAGGTTATATTGATGCCGATCTGGAATTGGTCTTGAACGGCGGGCCGAACGATTTCAGCGGCGGCCAGATCGCCGGTTTTGTTTCTGATGAAGCGACCAAGCAGATGATCGGTGGCGCTGGTTTGGCCGAAACTCCTGTCGGGGCCAAGGCAACGACCGCGAACGATGGGACCTACATGTTCGCTGATACTTTCGACACAAACTCGGTTCATAATGTTGCCGCCTCGAAGACCGGCTATGAAACTGGCATGGTTATGGACTTAACAGTTAAGCCGACCAAGGTCTCTTGGGCGAACTTCGCCTTGAAGACAGGCGGCATTGTTGATACTGGTTTATATATCAAACGTGATGGCGATAGCGTAAATGATTCAACGACTATTAGCTGGGATCCGCTTAAGCTCGCCAACCCGACAATTTGGATGCTGACGGGTGCTGGCAACGGTGTTTATACCGATGTTCAAACAAATTGGCAAAAGGTTTACGAAGGCGGTGCGGTAACAGCGGCGTTTGCCAGTGAATTTTCAGCCGGCTCTAATTCTATTATTCACCTGAAGCAGGTTGGCGCTGGCTATGCCGAAGTTTATTATAAAGCTGTTGCCGCGGGCGGTGTCTTCGCGACCTCGCCGGCAGTCGGCAAGGTTAATGTGCCTGTTGCCGGTGGTAAGAAGTGGACCTTGTTTAACTCTCCATTCTTGGCTTTACCGGGCGACCCTAATTTGGTCTTGGGCAAGCAAGGTCAGTACACCCCTGGTTCGGAGCCAGCGACTTCGGTTCGAATCTTCAGCTTCGAAAATAGCGGGTGGAACCGGGTTAGCTATTATGATGGAAATACCTGGGCGGCGGTCCCTGGCGCGAACGCGGCAATTAGCGACCCTCAACAGGGATTGTATTTGCTGACTAAATCTGCCGATACCGACAAAATATTCTCTATCGTCGGGAATGTTAAGCCTCTTAACTCGGCGAGCGCGTATTCGATCACGGAAAACTGGAATGTTCTTGGCATGCCGTACCCAAGACAAATGGATATCAATTCGATCAATCTAAAGGTTGGGAAAAAGAACGATAACTGGGAACTTGCCGATAGGGTATATGGCAGATTAAATAACGGCTTTAATACTTGTTCGTTCTTGAAAGCCGATGGAACCTGGGCGCCGCAGCCCGGAGTTACCGGTGTTGACGTAATTAACGCGACGCCATTGTATTATCGTTCGCGGACGGTGACCCCGCTTAATTGGAATCTAACGCCATCGGTTCAGGGTTATAATTAAAAGGAGTGAATATGATGAAAAGAAAAAAAGTATTTAGTTGGGTGGTGGCAATCTTTCTATTTGGTTTATTTTGCATTCCAGCGGAAGCTCGGCTTTTTTCGATCGTGACCAACACCGTTAATATTGTCCCAGGGACGGCCGCTAATGGGGGAACCGCTCTCTTTTCCGATTCTTCAACGCCTTTTACCGAAACGCGCGCGATTACTACCGGAAAAATTACTCCCTCGGGCCCTTATACCGTGGCAAACGATGCTAACGCTGGCTCGGCGACCTTGAAGTTAACGGCCAATGATGCCAGCGCTCCTGGTGGGGCCAAGGACCGAACGATAAGCTTATCGGCTGGGTACACCGCGATGGGGGAACCGGTTGATATTCCGGTTAATACTTGGCTGCAAAACATCATCGACACCCCGCCGCCACCAGCCGGTTTGGCCCAGCAAATTGGTTTTACTTTGGCGATCAAGCCGATCGTTACCGCGACACTTGAAATAAAAGCAGAAGCACCGTTCACCGGCAATTACGCGCCGGCTTATTATGGAGCGACCGGTTATCATTACCAGGTAACATTAGCCGGAAACGCCACGATCTTAACGGAAGGGGATCTTGCCGGCGCTCCCGGGAAAGTTACTTTTCAGCTTAATCCGGAAAAGCTAACCGCTGGACAAAACTACAGCTTAAAAGCCTACGCTTATAACGCTCAAACAACGGAGAAGGGCGGCACCTTTCCCGCGCGCTGGTCGGCGGAGGTCCTTTTTACGACCGTTTCCGCGGTTGGCGGCGGCCCAATCACGATTATTTATAACTTAAACAAACCGGTTGGCAAGACTGGGGTTAATACTATTTCAATTCCTTTTGATCTTGCGAGTGGGATAACTGATGAGAAGGGTAACCCAGTTAAAACCATTGAAAGCCTGATCAAGAGCATTAACGTTGTGTACGGGCCGAATGCCGTAACCGTTTTTGGCTGGTATGATGAAACTACCCAAACTCACGTTGGTTTAACTGGGATTGTTTATAGTGGCGTCAATATTGACACGGTTAATTCAAAATATACCGGAGCGGCTAGCGTCTCGGTAATTAAAGACGCCGACATAGTTAAAGGGCGTTCTTATCAAGTTACTGTCAACGTTGATGGCACAACGGTCTACAAACTGACTGGGACGGTTAAGTAAAAAGGAAATAGGAATGGCAAAGTTGCTCAAACAGATCTTAATAGTCTTGATGTTGGCGGCTCTCCTGCCGCTGGCGGCCTTTGCCGCCCAACAGCCGGCGCCGTACCCGGTCGGTTTTTGGGTTAACGGCGCGCTGCAAAAGGATGCCAGTAGTTTGCCTCCGACCTTGGATGGCTTTAAAGCTTATTTCTATAAAACTTCCAGCGGCGGTTACGTGCCGGGAACGGCTTATGCCGTTGCCAGTTCCGATGCCAATGGCAATTTCTCGATCAATGCTTTGGAAGACTTAGGACTATTGCCCCTCTCCGCGACAAACTACTATTTTGGCGTTGCCAAGAAAGAGTTCACGGTCGGCGGCGTAAAGCGGAGTTGGGGGATCAACGAGAAAGACCTAACTTTAACCGCGGCTGACATTAATAATGGTTACGTGAATCTAACCGCTCTCTTCACCACGCTGGTCGAAGGCCAAGGACTTAACCCGACCGGTGAGACGTCTGGGTTGACGATTCTTAGGGCTGGCGATACGCCTGGCTCTAACATAACAGTAACTTGGGATCCGGCTAAATTTGGCGGGACGAACCCAAAGATCTATGTCATGACCGGTAATGGGACTGGGCAGTATAAAAAAGACTTTATTTCTAATGTTTGGTATGAAGTATTTGACGGGAACGCATTAGTTGGTGGTTATCCATCATATTTTGGCACCTTTGCTGTTGATCCTGTGACTTATAAATTGACCCATAATGGACAAGTTGGTAAGATCGATTCTAGCAGCAGCCCCGAAGTTTATTACAAGGGCTATGGTGGGACTGTTACCGGCGGGGTTCCAGATGATTTAACAACTTTTGCTTCAGCTCCGGCTGTTGGGAAGTTAATTGTTTACGCCTACGGCGATAGTAAGGTTAACGCTATCGGCGTTCCGTTTATTTCCAATGCCAATACTATTGACGATGTTTTATCTACGTCATTGCAACAGAAAGACATTGAATATTTGAAGTTCAATAGTAGTGCCCAACAATATGCGGGGGGCTATTATGATAGCGGCTGGAAAGGGACCGCAATTACATTGGCGCAAGGGGATGGGATTTGGATTTATAATCCCATTTCTGGCAACAATATTCCATTGACTATTGTTGGTAATGTTCCCGCGCCCAATATAGATATTGCTCGGACAATATACGGGCCACAGAAAAACAATAAGATTGCTTTGCCGCATCCTCAAGGCGGCTCCTTGACCGCGAACGGGCTTGATCCCTTAGCCGGAGCGGAAATTCTAATATTCGATAATTATTTGCAAACCTACACTGGCACGTATGTTGAGGGCGGCAACTGGAAAAATAATTTATTTGTAACACCAGGTAAAGGATTTTGGTACTATAATTTAGGGTCTGATTTTACCTGGAAAGCAATGGTGAAATAATGAACATATTGAATAAGGGGGAAAAAATTATGTGGAAATATAAAAACAAGTTGATAAGGAGGGTGGCTGTTTTATTCGTTTTAGCTCTTTTCGCCAATAGCGCTTTTGCTCAATTAACGATAAAAAATCCAGTTGTTAAAGATCTTAGCGGGGCGACCGTAAACAATACGCCAATAGTGATTATTTATGGGAATAGCATTGCTACTCCTTCACCAGTGGCTTCCCCATATTATTCTGGAACTTTATATAAAACGTATACTACGAATAGCTCAGGGATTGCCGTGTTTACTGATCAAGAGTCGGCTTTAAATACTAATATTTATATGAAAGCGTGGAAGGGGACGCCGGGGCCAAATTCATATTATGGTTTTTATGGTCCAGAGAATACCGGCTCGGCTACGATTCTTAACCGTTGGGACGATAAGGTTATCACGACTAATTATAAGGCAGTTGCTCCGTATGGACCCAAAATAACAAAATTTGAAGAAAGTACTGTTACCTTGACTGATGGTTCCTCTCCATCTGCCACATTGAAGGTTTATTCAGGTCAGCCCACGGCAACCGATGGTCTTAGAGAGTTAACAAAATACGCTTGGAAAATGTGGGTAAAGGGAACGGCAAAACCAGCAACGGAACTTGCCGGACAAACAACCGCTACGCTTTCTTTGCCTTCTTCGCAAGTTAGCTCCGGAACAACTTACGTATTCCAGGCAATGCATGGTAACCCTTGGGGGGATGCCTGGGGGGAAGAGAGAGAATACACTGTTGGTGGAGGCGTCCTTGGCGGCGGCGGATCGGTTACTTACGCTCTGAAGAAGGGGATCAATGGGGTTGGGCTCCCGGTTGGCGGGACAGTCAATGTCACGGTTAACAGCGGAACGCCTGTTGCGGCCGATACCTTGCAGAAGCTAGTGACCGCGATCGGCGGCGTGACCGCGATCTCGGTTTGGGACGCGACCGGCCAGAAGTTGGGCGGGGCGACCTTTGACGGCGCCGGCGGCGTAACCTTCCAAACGCCGGGCTTCGATCTGAACAGCGTGCCGGTGGCGGGCAGTGCCCTTTACATATCCGTTGGAGCGGACTCGAGCGTAACGATCAGCAAATAAAGAGAACATATGAAGAGAATAGCTTTAATAATCGGA
>JBAZMB010000052.1:0-8637 GCA_041649975.1 Candidatus Margulisiibacteriota bacterium
AGGCCGATTATTGATATGAATGGTTATTTTTTTGCTCATATTATCCTCTCTTTATCGCTTTAAATTTACAGGTCTTGTAACAGATCCCGCATTTAATGCATTTCTTCTGGTCGATCTTATGGAGATGTTTTGGCTCGCCAGCGATCGCCTGGGTCGGGCAGACCCGGGCGCAGGCGGTACAGCCGGTGCAGTTCTCCAGGATCTCATAGCTGACCAGCGACATGCAGACCCCGGCGCGGCATTTCTTTTCATTAATGTGTTCAACGTATTCCTCGCGGAAATTCTTGAGAGTGCTCAAGACCGGGTTCGGGGCCGATTGCCCCAGGCCGCAAAGTGAGGCTTTCTTGATCATATTCCCCAGCCGTTCCAGCTTTTCGATGTCCCCTTCTTTGCCTTTCCCTTCAGTGATGCGGGTTAAGATCTCCAGCATCCGCTTGGTCCCTTCGCGGCACGGGGTGCATTTGCCGCACGATTCATCCTGGGTAAACTCCAAAAAGAATTTGGCCAGGTTGACCATGCAGGAATCTTCGTCGATAACGATCATGCCGCCGGAGCCCATGATCGAGCCGGCCGCCGCCAGCGATTCATAATCGATCTGGGTGTCGAGATACTCGGCCGGGAGACAGCCGCCGGAAGGTCCGCCGGTCTGGATCGCTTTGAACTTCTTCCCGCCCGGGATCCCGCCGCCGATGTCATCGATGATCTGGCGCAGGGTCGTCCCCATCGGAACTTCGACCAGCCCGGTATTTTTGATCTTGCCGGCCAGCGCGAAGACCTTGGTCCCTTTGCTCTTGGCGGTGCCGATCGAACTGAACCAGTCGGCTCCGTCAAGGATAATGACCGGGATGTTCGCCCAGGTCTCGACGTTATTGATCAGGGTCGGTTTGTCGAACAAGCCGCTGACCGAGGGAAACGGCGGGCGGGGTCGCGGCATGCCGCGGGCCCCTTCGATCGAGTGGATCAAAGCCGTCTCTTCGCCGCAAACAAACGCGCCGGCGCCGAGGCGGATCTCGATGTCATAAGAAAAATTCGAGCCCAAAATATTTTTCCCCAGGAAACCTTCGCGGCGGGAAACTTCGATCGCTTTTTCCAGCCGTTTGATCGCCAGCGGGTATTCCGCCCGGATGTAAACGATCCCTTTGCTGGAACCGACGGCGTAGCCGCCGATGATCATCCCTTCGACCACGGTGAAGGGATCGCCTTCGATCGTGCTCCGGTCCATGAACGCGCCCGGATCGCCTTCGTCGGCGTTACAGATAACATAGCGTTCGTCGCCCGGCGCCTTGGCGGTCAATTCCCATTTCAAGCCGGTCGGAAAACCGGCGCCGCCCCGGCCGCGCAAGCCGGACTTTTTGATCTCGGCGATCACTGCTTCCGGTTTCATTTCGGCGAGGACTTTGGCCAACGCTTCGAAGCCACGGACGGAGAGATAATCATCGACGTTTTCCGGGTCGATGATCCCGCAATTACGGAGGGTGATCCGCATTTGTTTGCTGAAAAAATTAACGTCGCCGAAGATATGCTGCGATCGGTCGTGCAGATGTTCCTGTGGATATATTTTTTTTGCTGCCATATTTTTCTCCTTCTTAGTTGATGACCGCTTCTTTAACGATCTCGTCTTTTTTCAAGTGCTGGTCGACGATCTTCTGGGCGACCTCTTTGGTTACTTTGCCGTATTTAACCGGCGCTTTCCCCTCTTCCACGACCTCGACCGTCGGCTCCAGGTTGCAGCGGCCGGCGCAACCCTTCTGGCTGATAAAAATGTTCAGACCTTTTTCTTTGGCCGTCTGAAATACGGCCATCGCGTCCTTGGAGCCGGCCGCGATCTCGCAGGTCGCCATGCCGACATAGACCCGCTTTTTGGTGAGATACCCTTTGCTCATGATCCGATCGATTGCTTCTTCCTTCTTTTTCTTAACGATCTCTAACGGTGTAATCATTTTATCCCCTTCCTTTAACATTTTTTGTTTTCTCTTGCGCGTTGACGAAATAAATGACGTTTTCCAGTTCCATCACCAGGTTAACGTTGCTGATGACCGTGTCATCTTTTCCTTTCAAGCGGATCGGCGCGAAATTCAGGATCCCTTTGACGCCGTTATTGACCAGGATCTCCATGACCCGCGGCGCGGCAATATCCGGCACGGCGACAATGCCGATCCGAACATTGTTTTTTTTAATGAAAGGCTCCAGCTCTTCCAACGGATAGACCGGGATCCCGCTGGTCTGCTTTTTAGCCGGATCGATATCAAAAGCGGCCAGGATCTTGATGTTCTCTTTTTCAAAGCCCTGGTAATTCATGAGGGCGCCGCCAATATGGCCGGCACCTATGATGATAACGTTTTGGGTGACATTTTTCCCCAGGATCCGGTTGAGGCTTTCGATCAACTCATCGATCACGTAACCGCCCCGCTTATTCCCGGTTACGCCAAAGATCGAAAAATCTTTTCTAACCTGGGAAGGGGTAACGTCAGCGGCATC
Organism: Candidatus Margulisiibacteriota bacterium; assembly: GCA_041649975.1. Lineage (GTDB taxonomy): Bacteria > Margulisbacteria > WOR-1 > O2-12-FULL-45-9 > XYB2-FULL-48-7 > XYB2-FULL-45-9. Next base: position 2,479 of record JBAZMB010000052.1, read on the forward strand.
GGCTAGATTATCGGAAAAAACCTTGACGAAACCAAGAGATTTTAAGCGGTATAGCGCATTTTTATAGCGCGACAAGCGGACAATGCAAGCTTTATTTGTGACCATCCCCGCCATCTGTTGCTCCTTACATCACATCTAATGTGATAATTATAACATATCAATGAATTATATCAAGCATTATGTGATATGTTTCACATTATCATTTTAAGGAGGAGTTGCGGTTATCGGGGCAGGATAGTTCCTTTGGCGCCTGGTTCGTTCGACTGGGCGGCCGGCAATTCGACAATATTTTCGCCTTCAATATAAATATTCCCTTTTAAATCGTCCCGCCGCAGGAAGCGCCCGCGCTGAAGGTCGGCAATGAACCATACTTTGTCGACCTCAACTTCAACCCAAGCCTCGCGCCGGCCGTTAACCTGCCCTCGCTTGAACCGCGAATTATAACCCAGCTCCTGATAAGCGATTTGCAACGCCACCGCTTGATGCCGGCCGCAACCGGAATGCGCCTGAAGAAAATTCCCCAGGGAATATTTTTCGCCTTTAAAACTGTATTCGGCCCGGCGCCAAAAGCTTTGCCAGCCATTAACCGTATCGTCCCATTCTTCGCCAAAATATTCACGGACCAAGTCGAAGATCTTTTTTTGCGGACAAACTTCGGCCTCAGCCTTTTCGCCGCCAATTAAGCGGGTTATTTTTTTCCAGATAGTTTGCAGCGTGCTTTTGACCGGGACCATAGCCCGGGTCATCTCATTGAGAAATTCTTCAGTCGCTTCGTCGCGCCTTACGGCGATAACTTCCCGCGCGACCCCGTTTTGGCCCGGGATATTCATGCCAAAGGTCAGCCGCTCCGGATTATTCGAACCAATGTAGGCTACCCCATCCCGGTCAATGACCCGCGAGGTTATGACCGGTTTATGCGCCGGTTCTTTTTGCTGGGCCGGTATTTCAGTCCGCGGCCTGGAGCCACCTTCAATGACCAGTCCGGCGGCATCGTCAAATTCATCGGTGGTTTGCGCGATGTTATATCCGACCAGATAATTGACGGCCTCCCGCGGTTCCTTCCTCGCCAAAGAGTGCCGCTCATCATGGTTCAATTTTGACAGGTCAACGACGCCGTCGGTCGCCAGGACCAAGCAAGCGAGCTCCTGAAGTTTCACTTCAACAAAATTATATGGCAAATAATACTCGGGAGTCGTGGCCCCGCCGCCCAAATGCTTGGTCAAAGCGTAATTATTAATTTTATCGGGATATTCTCTCCCGTTATTTTTTTTATATTCACGCTTGATGGCGTTAGCTATATTATCGTCTTCGGTCAACTGAACAATTGAGCCGTTAGGGTTCACCAGGTAGGCTCGACTGTCGCCGACTGAAGAGCAATAACTTAGCTTATCATTGGCCAGATTTCTTAAGACGACAACCGCGGTCGTGCCGCAAGCATACCCTTGGGTATTTAAAGACTGGGCCACGTATTCAAACGCTTCATTGAAGATCGTTTGCACCGCGTCACGCTTGGAAACCAATCCGCGCTTGGTCAGATCATTGGCGGCGACATTGAGTCGGGAAGGAATATGTTGAAAATATTCGGCAAAGTAATAAGCAGCATCTTCCGAGGCCTTGCGACCGTCCCCACCCGGCCTGCCGCCGCTGATCCCGTCAAAAACACCGTATAGTTCGAACGGTTCACCCAAAATTACGATCGGACGGTGATCGATCAGCACGAAGTCGTCGCCCTGATGAAGATAATCACCGATCCTAACCTGGGCGGCAACCCGCTCTCCCGGCCGATGTCGATCCATCCCCAACCGCTGGACCCGTTCCGGCATGGGATGACCGGCCGGCGGGATAAGATCAAAAATTATTTCATTTCCATCGGGTAAGCGAAGCAGATCGCCGCGCTCGATCGGCGACCACTTTTCGCCAAAAAGAGGAAAAGAATGGTCTTCTTTTCCAGTCGGGATCAAGACCGCGACTTTACCGGAAACATTCCGAACATCCCAGCCTTCAGCTTCATAATTAAACCGGAAAAGCAGATGTTCATTGGCAAGCTCGATATTGCTTAAGAAGAAATCGGCTTGCGGACCGCTCCCGAAAACAAGCGATCGTTTGGAGCCTCTCAGCTGTTCGCAATTCAGCGGCAGCCTGGCGCAAGCGCAAAGTTCTCTTCTGACCGGTTGAGAGGCCGGTGGCCGGCTACTCGTCGTGCTCATATTATAAAGCCTGATCGTTTCAGCCATATGTCTCCTTATAATTCCCCTTACCGGTTAATTATCGCTTGGAACAACTAAAAATTTCATGTTTTAGCAAAATATCTCCGTAAATAGACCCTTGTCATTAAGAGATATTGTTGATATTATTGCCTCGGCATTCTCAATGAAGAAGGGGGACCTTATGAATTTTTCCTATTTTCTCCATTTAGTTTCGATCCTACTGGAAGTGGTCGCGGTGGCTCTCGGCCTAATGCTGGTGCTCAAGAAGAAAAAACTTTACGGTTGGCTGATCGCTTTAACCTTTAGTATCTACGTTTTTTACGATATCGCCAACTTTTTGATCAACACCGGGATTATGTACGCCCCCTTCATGAACATTCCTAACGAATTCCTGTATACTCTCTTCTTCCTGGCCACCCTCTCGATCGTCTGGGCGGTTTGGGAGATGTACGTCGAAGCCAAGTAAGTATTCTGAAATCATTGACGTTTATCGCCGAAAGATTAACGTCATGATTAAAACGATACATCTTTCTCATTCGCAGCCGCTTCGTCCGCCAAGGCCGCGTAATACAGCTAACGGTTTAAAAGACCGTCTTGATTATTTCCAAAATCGAAAAGAACACCTCCCTTCGTCCCTGGACGAAAGGATTGGATATCTTTGCCAACGGCATTTGTCAGCCGCGCAAGAGACGCTAAAAGCGGCACGGAAGGCCAACTTGCCGCCTAAAAAGACCCTCGAATTATTCAGGCAAATTGAAAGAAAGGGCGGAGATAACGCTGACATTTATTTACGCTTTCTGACTCCGGCAATAGAAACAGCAATGGTCAAGGTTGGAAATCCGGAAAAGGCTGCCGACTTCCTCCTGGCCGCGATTGAGATTGGGGTTGAAACAACTTATGTTCTGGCCGATCTTCTCCAGGCTGGTCTCAAACCGGATAAGATATTATTACTTTTCGTCAAAGTCCGGGCTAACAGCCAGGGTAAGCCTCAATTTTCCTCATTGGGAACGGCAGTCAGAGGAAGCGCCAAGCTCGGCGTTAAGCCCGAACTTATCCAGCGATACTTAGACAAGACGATCAGCCAGGCGGAAGAAGAATACGAAGTGGCGCTGGAGGCTTTTGGCCTGATCTTCGGCAATTTACCGGCTAAAGACAACTTTTTCTTTGATATTTTAGCCGCGGAATATGCCGATCTCTGCGGTCGATTTAAAGGCCAACTAAAGGTCGCGCTCGGCCCGGTCGTCAAATTGCGCGGTTTTTTTGAAATCTTTTCGGATACACCAGGAAGTTTACTCCGCCATTTCCAGCTTCACCTGCAGGCGATGCGAGTTCCGGGCGTTAAGCCCCAAACCCTAGAACAATTAATGCTGGCCGTCATTGACGGAGAGATCTCGATCACGCTGGATGATAATGAGGCCGACCGGATCGTTAGTTTTATTCAGATTAACAAGTCGTTTAAAGTCCCCAGTTACCTGGAATATAAACGAAGATCGCTTAGCTAGTGGTAATCCTGGAGCGCTTTCACGCCGAAGCCCTTCTTCTTGGCCGCTTCGATCCCGCTGACCGAAGCCTGGGCGCCGGAGATCGTAGTCACTAGCGGGATCCCGTGAACGACCGCGTTGAAGCGGATCTTGCTTTCGTCTTCTTTCTGTTTTTTAACTTCGGATGGCGTATTGATGATCAGATTGATCTCATTGTTCTTGAGCAGGTCCATGATGTCGGGCCGCCCTTCCCCGATCCGTTGAATTTCCTGGACCTCGATCTCCGCTTTTTTCATCGCTTCAGCGGTCCCGGGGGTCGCGACGATCTGAAAGCCCAGCGCGATCAGTTTCTTAGCGACCGAAACGATCGAACGCTTATCCTTATCCTTCACGGAAATAAAAACTTTTCCCTCCAGCGGCAGCCGCTGGCCGGCGGCGATCTGCGACTTCATGAAGGCGGAGCCAAAATCGACGTCGATCCCCATCACTTCGCCGGTCGATTTCATTTCCGGGCCGAGGACCGCGTCGACGCCCGGGAAACGATTGAAGGGAAAGACTGCTTCTTTCACCGAAAAGTGTTTAACTTCAACTTCGCTGATCTTCTGCGCTTTGAGCGATTTGCCGAGCATGACCTTGGTCGCGACCTTCGCCCAGGGAACACCGGTCGCTTTACTGACAAAAGGAACGGTCCGGGAAGCGCGCGGATTGACCTCCAGGACATAAACTTTCCCGTCCTTGATCGCGAACTGGGTGTTCATCAAGCCGATGACCTTGAGCTCCTTGGCCATGGCGTAAGTATTTTTCTTGATCGTTTCGATCACGGTTTTGGTCAGCGAATACGGGGGGATCGAGCAAGCGGAATCGCCCGAATGGATCCCGGCTTCTTCAATGTGCTCCATAATGCCGCAGATCATCGTCTGCTTCCCGTCCGAAACGCAGTCGACGTCGACCTCGATCGCGTCATCGAGGAATTTGTCGACCAGGATCGGACGCTCCGGGGAGACCTTCACCGCGTTCTGCATGAAGTCTTCCAGTTCATCTTCGCCGTAAACCAGGCGCATCGCCCGGCCGCCGAGAACGTAGCTCGGCCGGACCAGGACCGGATAGCCGATCCGGTTGGCGATCTTTTTCGCCTCGACTTTGGAGACCGCGGTCCCGTTGGGGGCCTGGTTAAGTTTTAATTTGTTGAGCATCGCCGCGAACCGTTTCCGGTCTTCCGCCCGGTCGATCGAGGCGGGCGAAGTCCCGATGATCGGCACTCCGGCTTTCTCCAGCGCCAGGGCGATATTGAGCGGCGTCTGGCCGCCGAACTGGACGATCACCCCGTCCGGTTTTTCTTTATCGACAATGTTTAAAACATCTTCGACCGTCACCGGTTCAAAATAGAGGCGGTCGGAAGTATCGTAATCGGTGGAAACCGTCTCCGGGTTGGAATTGACCATGATCGATTCCAGCCCCTCTTCGCGGATCGCGAACGAAGCGTGGACACAGCAGTAATCGAACTCGATCCCCTGTCCGATCCGGTTCGGTCCGCCACCCAGGATCATGATCTTTTTCTTCTTGGAACTGCGGACTTCGCATTCGGTTTCGTAAGTCGAATAATAATAAGGCGTGTATGCTTCAAACTCAGCGGCGCAGGTATCGACTAGCTTATAAACAGCCGCGATCCCCAGCCCTTTCCGTTTTTTCCTGACCTCTTCCGGCGTTTCTCCGGTCAAATAAGCCAGCTGCTTATCGGAAAAGCCGTATTGTTTGGCTTTGTATAAAGCTTCTTTATCTTCCAGGATCTTTTTCCCAAGTCCCTTGATCACTTTTTCCTCATCAATAATTTCCTTCATGTTCTGCAGGAACCAGCGGTCGATCTTGGAAAGATCAAAGACTTCATCCAAGGTCATGCCGTTTTGCAGGGCGGCTTTAACGTAAAAGATCCGGTCGGGATTCGGGATTGTCAGCTTAGAATTTATGATCAGCGGATCGATTTCATCTTTCCCATCGGCCCCCAGACCAGCCCGGCCGATCTCAAGGGAACGGAGCCCTTTTTGCAAAGCTTCTTTAAAAGTCCGGCCGATCGCCATCGTTTCGCCGACCGATTTCATCGAGGTCCCGATCACCGGTTCGGCATCGGGAAATTTTTCGAAGGTGAAGCGCGGGATCTTGATAACGCAGTAATCGATCGACGGCTCAAAGGAGGCCGGCGTTTCTTTGGTAATGTCGTTGGGAATCTCATCCAGGGTGTAGCCAACCGCCAGTTTGGCGGCAAATTTAGCGATCGGGAAGCCGGTCGCCTTCGAAGCCAGGGCCGAAGAGCGGGAAACGCGCGGGTTCATTTCAATGATCACGACCCGGCCGGTATCGGGATGGACCGCGAACTGGATGTTGGAGCCCCCCGTCTCGACCCCGATCGCCCTAATGACCGCGATCGACTGGTCGCGCAGGTTCTGGTATTCCCGGTCGGTCAAGGTTTGGGCCGG
>JBAZMB010000053.1:0-8562 GCA_041649975.1 Candidatus Margulisiibacteriota bacterium
CGGTTGGCGGTCGAGATGACGTTTTCGCCATCGGATGGGACTCCGTTGTGGGTGCCGACGCACGGTCCGCAACCCGGGGTGACGGCGAGGGCGCCGCTATCAAGCAATGTTTGGTAGGTCCCGTCTTTGATCATTGCCATCAGGATGTCTTTGGAAGCGGGGGCGATGATCAGCCGGCAGCCGTCTTTGACCTTTTTCCCTCTGAGGATTTTAGCGGCGACCTGGAAATCTTCCAGCCGGCCGTTGGTGCAGGTGCCGATGAAGCCTTGTTGGACCGGGATCCCGGCGACTTCGGTCACGCCGCAAACGTTGTCGACCGTGTGCGGCTTGGCGATCTGCGGCTCAAGTTTGGTGACGTCGATCTCGACGATCTGCTGGTAGATTGCGTCTTTATCGGCGGCGATTGGGTTCGATTTTTTCTGGGAATGCTGTTTCACCCATTCCATGACTTTGGCGTCGGCTTCCATCAACCCGGCTTTGGCCCCGCATTCGATCGCCATGTTAGAGATGGTGAAGCGGGCGTCGACCGACATGGCCGAGATTGCCTGGCCGCCGATCTCCAGCGCGAGATAAGTGGCTCCGTCGGCGCCGATCTGGCCGATGAAGTGGAGGACCAGGTCCTTGGAGTAGACCCCTTTTGGCAGCTGGCCGTTAAAGCTGACTTTCATGGTTTCCGGGACCTTGAACCAGAGTTTGCCCGAGATCATTCCGGCGGCGAGGTCGGTCGAGCCGATCCCGGTCGAGAAGACGTTGATCGCCCCGTAGGTGCAGGTGTGGGAATCGGCCCCGATCACCAGGTTTCCCGGGACGACCAGCCCTTGTTCCGGCGTGATCTGGTGGCAGACGCCGCAGCCGACGTCATAAAGCTTGACCCCTTGTTCGAGGCAGAATTCACGGATCTTTTTGTGGATGGCGGAAACCCCTTCGTTGGGGGAAGGGGAGCTGTGGTCGATGATGATGGCGATCTTGCTTGGGTCGGCGACCTTCTTGGCCTGCATTTTGCGGAACGAATCGATGGCGACCCCGGAGGTCCCGTCCTGGCCGATCATGAAATCGAGGTCGGCAATGACGATATCCCCGGCCTTGGCGTCCCGGCCGGAGTGGTTAGATAGTATTTTCTCGGCAATGGTTTTTCCCATATGGATGAAATTTTACCATAAAAGTGACGATATATAAATAGAGATGCTAAACCGAACTACCGAGATAGTTAAGAGCGCCTCCTCTTTTTCCAGCCGGAACCGGCTGGTTTCCTGGATCAAAGAGAATAAATTTCCGGCCTTTCTGGCTGGTTCCGCTGCCGTTCATACAGCCGCCTTTTTAACGATTGCTTCAGACACCGCGTTTTCCCTGGTTGCCCGCTACGGAGCTCCAGCCATAGTCCCTTCCTTTGTTTTGTTGGTTTTAGGCAAAATGATCGTTGAGAAGCTAAGAGAGAAGCCGGCCATGCTCCCCCTGGTTGAGGCGCAACTCCGAAACGAGCTGAACAAAACACAAGCCGAGCTGAATAAAACCGCCCGGGAAGCCCTTGATCAGTTAGACAAGACTAAGCAAAGCCAGATCAATTGGGGGCATTTTTTACCGATGGCGGAAAGGGTTGCTGTTTTAGGCAAGAGCCGAACCCTCCCTCTTTTTGACCTTAACGGCGAACAGGCTAAGTGGGAAACGCGTTTAGGCGAGGTCCAGCGCCAGGTTGAAACTAAAATGGCCGCGGCGGCCGATGGGCCGCTGGAGAAATTCACGGCGGCGCTGAAATATCTCGATGGGACCGGTAGCTATCGTTTTTGGCAATCGCATTTGTTTAAGGCTTTGGAAAAAGGAACTTTAAACTGCGAAGCAAGCGCGAAATTATCTCTGGCGGTCTTGCAACGTGCCTACGGATCAGAAAGAAATGGCTGGCAATTGGCGGTGGCCAAGTATAGCGATCATCTGGAAGTTGTTTTGTTTAATAAAGAACGATCCGTCGCCTATCATCCAAAATGGGGGCGGACGCCGTTCGTTCCGACTTCGGTTTATGACCCTCATCTGTTTGCCGCCGCTTATCTCGATGGCCAAAGGGGAGAAGCGACGGTTTCTTCTGATGCCCTATTGTTAAAAAGAGGGGAAGGGAAGCCAAGCAAAGTTTTATGGCTGGAGACTGTTTTTAACCGGCTTAATTCGCGTTTCCAAAAACAGTTATTTGTGTATTCTTCTTATCATTTGGACAAAAGCTTTGGGGTAGGGATCGGCCAGATTATTTTGGCCTCAATCCCTGGTTTTGATCGGGCAAATCGACTATTTGTTTCCATTCCCAGGACGATCAGAATGATAATTTTGGCCGTTGCCGCCGTTTCCGGGGTGGCCGGTTATTTGACGCAAAAGGATAAGGTTGTTGACCAATCCGCAGAGGTTGGCCGGGTCGATGATTACGAACGGAGAAAAGCTGAAGATGAAACGTGGCGTCGAGCCAAGGAAGAGGTGAAGGCTAAAGAAGCGGAACGGCAGACCGCGGTAACAGCCGCGAAGAAGAAGGTGAGAGATCGAATGCAGAATCGGTTGGACAACTTTGCCGCTAAAGAAATGTATCTATCGCGCCGAGAACTGGCCAATGAAATAGTTCGAGCTTTTGAAGAAAAAGCGGAAATCGACAGGCATGGCTATGATATCCTTTATGGGAAGAATCCTCGAGAATATATGGTCATTGGCAAAAACAGTTTTAATGCCGCCCTGGCCGCCTTAAGTTCTCCTGAAGGAACGGCCGTGATCGGCGAAAATTATTTTCTGGTTGCTAAAGAATTAAAACAGCTTAAGGAGCTAAGTTCTCCCGGCGGTTACACCCCGGAAGGGTGGCAGAACTATCTGCAGGACAGGGAGCGCTATATCCAGGCCATGATCACTAAATACAAAGAGGACAAGTGCTCGACCGGCTGTCCCACCATGGCTCATAACATTCTGCTGCAGCAGTTGTTGAAGGCGAAAAGGATCACGCTGAAACCAAGGGACGAGGTCCAGCCTGAAACAACGGAGCAGGCGTCTTTCCGGGTCGGCCAGTCAGTTGAGCCGGGGAGTTTGGTTGAGATTGATATTGTTAATCTTCCCGCGCTGGAGAAGAACGGGCTCGGCCGGCCGGAGCCGACCAATAACGAGACCGAGATTGAGGTCGATGCCGCTTACTTCATGAGCGTTTTAATGACGGAACAAGAGGTGGCGATTTCCCTGCTAAATCGTCTTTCCGCTGAAGACCTTGGCTTGATCAAGGAACGATTTACCGCGGCGATAATGAGCAAGGCCGTTAGTAGGTTTTTGTTAAGTTATAATTTGGCAAGAGTGGATTTGAACCCAAGAGTGCGCGCGATTATCAACGGAGCCAGAGGGATCAAACGGCAAATGATGCTGTTGTTCCTCTACGCCGGGGTTGTGGCCGCAACGGATTGGCCCGGTTATGAATACAAAAACAATGCTTGGGTGAATAACGGCGAGAGTGGGTGGAAGGACGAGCTGGCCGACTTTCTTCATGATCCTTTGGTCGTTGAAGCGGCCCCTCTATACTGGCAAAATGTTAAAAAAAACCGCAATAGCCGATAAAGCTTAACGCTTCTTCCCTTTCCGATCGCCCAGCGCTTTTTCCACCAGGCTGGCTTTTTCGACCAGATAGGGATCGAGACCTTCCATCTCGTGCACATCTTTCAGCAGTTTGGAAGCTTTGGGGTGCGAGACGATGTCGGCCAGGTTAAGTTTGGCCCGGGCGACGAGATCTTTGTATTCAAACTTGATCTTAATGACTTCAGTCAGCAGTTTTTCCGCTCTTGGCAGGTCTCCTGATTTTTCACGCTTCATTAAAATTTCCGCTTTGACGATCTTTCCTTTGCCGACAAAATAATCGTCCGGCCGGGAGGCGAGCTCTTTCAAGGAGAGGTCGACAAGTTTTAACGCCGGGGAGAAATCGTTCGGGTCGCGGTAAAGGATGATCTCCGCCTTGGAAAGGAGGGCGCGGCCGCGGAAATACCAGTGGGCGTCCTTTTCCTTGACCACTTGGTTGAGGAGCTCCAGGGCGCTGGCCCAATCCCCTTTTTCTCGGCGGGCGAGGCGGAGCTCCGCTTCCACGACCAGGGCTTTAGCGGCGAAGAACTCCGAGAGGTTCTTCCCCAGGATTTGGCGGGCTTTTTCGCAGAGCGAAATGGCGTTGCCGAATTCTTCCGGGATGCCGATCAAAAGCTCCGCTTTACCGATCAGGGCGCGGGCCTTGAGGTATTCCGGTGGATTTTTGAGCATGATCTGGTCGTAGAGCTTCAGCGCTTCCATATGATCGCCCGGATCGTTCCGTCCGACCAGAAGATCGGCGATCCCAAACATGATCTCGGACGAGTCGGAGCGTTCGCTGTGCTGCTTCAGGATGCTTTTATAGCGTTTGAGGACCTTATTGATCTTTTCTTTTTCCGAAGGGACTGGGAAGCCGACTTCTTTGTCAACAATGTAGCTCATGATCGGTGATAAAATAACCATAATTTTCCCACTCCTTCAAGGTTTTTAGCGTTTGCAATCGCATTCTATATGATGTAAAATAGTATGTCAATGGAACCAATATCGCCAGAACGCTTAAATGAGCTTCAGGAACTGGAAAAACGGACCGGCGTCCCCTTTGTTAACCAAAACCTCCTAAACCAGTCTATGACCCACAGCTCTTACGCCCACGAAAAGAACGTTAAGGACAACGAACGTCTGGAATTTTTAGGCGACGCGGTCCTGAAGCTGGTCGCGACCGAATACATCTACAATAAATTCCCGACTCACGACGAAGGCGACCTCACCAAGATTAGAGCGGCGGTCATTTCCGACGAGACTCTCTCCAAGGTTGGCCAGAAGCTCGATCTTGGGGAAGCAATGCTTCTTAGCCAAAACGAGAAAAAAGGCGGCGGGAAAAAACGGAAGTCTAACCTGGCCAACGCCGTTGAAGCCTTGATCGGGGCGGTTTACCTGGATGCCGGCCTGGGCAGGGTCAGGGACCTGATCATCGAGAACCTCCGGGCCGAGATCGAGATCGTTTCGGAAGTCGGCTATATCCGCGATTATAAATCAACCTTGCAGGAATACGTCCAAAAACATAAATGGGCTTTGCCCCAATACCGGGTAATTAAAGAGGTCGGGCCGGAACACCGCCGGGTTTTCCTGGTTGAAGCGAAGATCAACGGCCAATCCTACGGCGTCGGCCGGGGGAACAATAAAAAAGAAGCGGAACAGCGGGCGGCGGAAGTCGCCTTGAAAAGCCTGAACGGCGAAGAGAAGAGCGTCGCTAAAAAAAGCCAGAACAACGGGATCTCAAATATGTTCACCAGAATGAAAAAGAGGCTGAAAATAGATGACAAAGCTGCTGATTAAAAACGGACAGATTGTTGACCCGGCGGCCAACCTTAACGGCCAGCGCGACCTCCTGATCGAGAACGGCAAGGTCGTGAAGATCGGGGCCCGGCTGCAGGCCGGCGGCGCTAAAGTGATCGATGCCAAAGGTTGCCTGGTCATGCCGGGCTTGATCGATATGCATACTCACCTCCGTGATCCTGGCCGGCCGGAAAAAGAGACTATTGCCAGCGGTTCGCGGGCGGCCGCGCTCGGCGGGTTCACGACGATCTGCTGCATGGCCAACACCAATCCGCCGCTCGATAACCCGGCGCTCATTAGTTACGTGGTCAACAAAGCGGAGAAAGAAGCGGTTGTTAACGTCAAGCCGATCGCCGCTATTACCAAGGGCTTGAAGGGAGACGAGATCACCGAGATGGGCCGCTGTGTTGCCGAAGGAGCGGTCGCTTTCTCTGACGATGGCCACCCGGTTACCCGGAGCGACGTTATGCGCCGGGGAATTGAATATGCCAAGCAGTTTAATAAGCCGCTCATCGCTCATTGCGAGGACGTGGATTTGTCCAGAGGCGGAGCGATGAACGAAAGCCAGTTGTCGACCGAGATCGGCCTTCCCGGGATCCCGGCTCTGGCCGAAGAGATCATGATCGCCAGAGACCTGCTCCTGGCCAAACAATACGGCCGGGTCCATATCGCCCATGTTTCTTCCGCCGGAGCGGTCAAAATGATCCGTCAAGCCAAAAGAGAGGGGACGCCGGTGACTTGCGAAACCTGTCCGCACTACTTTGCCCTGACCGAAGAAGCGGTCCGGAATTACGATACTAATGCCAAGGTTAGTCCGCCGCTCAAATCTGAAAAGGACCGGAAAGAAATTGTCCGCGCCCTAAAAGATGGGACGATCGATGCGATCGCGACCGACCATGCTCCCCACACGTTGGAAGAAAAGAACGTCGAGTTTAATTTGGCCGCAAATGGTTTGATCGGTTTAGAGACCGCCTTGAGCCTGGCGCTCACCAAGCTTTTGCCGGCCGGCCTCAACTTGAAAGAGATTGTCAACCTGATGTCGGCCGCTCCCGCTCGGATCCTCGGCTTGGCGGGCAAGGGAACTCTCGCGGTCGGCGCTGATGCCGACCTGATCATTGTCGACCCGAAAGCGGAATGGACCGTCGATCCAAATAAGTCAGCTTCAAATAGCCGCAACACTCCTTTCGCCGGCTGGAAATTAAAAGGAAAAGTCCTTCATACCATCGTGAATGGCCAACAAGTCGTCAAAGATGGCAAACTTAATTAAGTTTGTTTGTTTGTTGTTCATTTTTCTCCCAGGTTGTGGTGATATGGAAGGGACGATTACTTCTATCACGATCAATCCTTCCACTGTTACCGTTGGCGTTAATCAATCGCAGTATTTTTCCGCTATTGCCAAGGATAGCAATGGGCAGATCGTTTCCGTAACCCCAACTTGGTCAGTGACCGGAGGGATCGGTTCGATCTCGTCAGGCGGGATCCTGACCGCGACCACCAATGATAGTTCCGGCACCGTTGTCGCCACGGTCAATTCCGTTTCTGGTCGCTCGCAAGTTACTATTACCACCAAGGGATGGGTTGAAGGGCGGGTGACCGATGAGCTCGGCAAAAGGGTCAATGGGATGAAGATCTCGATCCCCAGTATTTCTTTGGTCGCGTTTACTGACTCCAATGGTGATTACAGTATCGCTAACGTTCCCCAAGGGCATTATGAGATTTGGAGCGACGAGAGTTCGACTGTTTACTATCCGGCGTCAGTTGAAGCTACGGTCAATATTGGCGAAAAATCTAAATTTCATAACTTTACCCTTATCTATTATACTAAACCACCAGATACAACCTCTCCCGATCCAGCCACACTCTTGGGCGTGACCAGGCAATAAAATTGCTGTTTCTGCCGCATGAAGCGATATTGGTTTATTACGATAATCATTAGCTTACTCTTAACCTCTTGTGCTGTAAAAGAAGAGCCCCAGCCATTGGCAATTGAAGTTTCCGATCCCCCTCTCGTTTCGAGAGAAGCTGTGTATATCTATAGCGAAAAGCAGGCTGGGTCCAATAGCCTGATGCTGCGGAGTGAGCCTCTCCTCCTTTCCACCGGTTACGCTCGGTTGGTTGGGGTGGTCAGTGGGCCGGTCTGTCCGGCAGGCGGGGATAGGCCGATAGCGTTGATCGAATTGGGAGGTCGAGGGCTCACCGCGGCGGTTGGAGAAGTGGTCGATGGCTTTACTGTTGACCATATCGACCAGGAAATAGTTTATTTAACAAAGGAGCAATAGGGTGAAAAAGCTGGGGATCTGGTTGTGTTTGTTGCTGTTGGTAAAAGTTGGAGCGGCGGAAACAATTCCGCGGCTCGACTTTGAAAATGCCCCGGTTTTGGAGGTTGTTCAGGCTTTGGCCAGAAGCCGTGGGTTTGACCTGGTCATGGCGGGGGACCCGGCTGCTCTTCAAGGGAAACGGGTGACCGTTCATTTAAAAAACATTTCTTTAGAAGAGGCGATCGAAACGATCCTGCGAACTAACGGCCTCTGTTTTGAACAGAAAGGGAGGACTTATTTAATTTCTTCCCTGCCGCAGGACTTGAACGCCAGCGGTTACAAAGCGAAGGTCGACCAGCTTTTGTTGAAACATTTACCGGCTGGAAGAACCGCGGAGCTGCTGGGGAAACTTTTTCCCGGGGCGATTTTTCAAGCGGGAGAGAGAGGGGCATCGGTTTTGTTCCGCGGGAAGGAGTCGGAGCTAAGAGACGTGAAAGACTTGTTGGTCAAGATCGACCAACCGGTCCCGCAGATCCTGATCGAAAGTAAAGTCGTGGAAATTTCCCGGAACGATTCCTCTCGCCTGGGGATTGCCTATGGCAATGGCGGGGTTAAGTTCGTAACCGTGGCCGAGACGAAGAAAACTGATTTGGGAGAAAATATTACCTCAACTCTTAATGCCTTGATCGCCGGAGGGAAGGCCAATGTTCTGGCGACTCCCCGGATCGCGACCCTCGATAATCGGGAGGCGGTCATCAATATCGGCAGTCGGGTCCCGTATGCCGTGCCGGTCGGCGGGAATTCCACCACGGCTCAATGGACGGTCGAGTATCTTGATGCCGGAGTTCGACTGAAAGTTGTGCCGCAAATGGGATTGGACGGCAGTCTGACGATCCAGCTCCAGCCGGAGGTCTCATCGATCGCGGAATGGCGGACGACGGCGGCGGGAGAT
>JBAZMB010000054.1:0-8088 GCA_041649975.1 Candidatus Margulisiibacteriota bacterium
AGTTCCCGAACCGATCGCAATCCCCAGGTCGGCTTGAGCTAGGGCCGGGGCATCGTTGATCCCATCACCGACCATGGCCACTTTTCCACTAGCTTGAAGGTTTTTAATATTAGCCGCTTTGGCTTGAGGAAGGACCTGGGCCAGGACATTATCAATACCAGCTTCTTTGGCAATAGCAGCGGCAGTCGCTTGGTTATCCCCGGTGATCATCACAATTTTTAACCCCATTTTTTTCAAGGCAGAGACCGCCTCTTTAGCCGAATCCTTCAGTTGGTCGGCCACCCCGATCGCGCCAACCAGCTTATCGTTTCTGGCAATAAGGACCACCGATCGCCCCTTCTCCGCCAAGGCTTTGATCTGCAGCTCGATAACTCCTAGCGAGATTCCTTTTTGCTCGAATAGGCTCCGATTTCCAAGCAGAATAGTCGCGCCATTATAAACAGCTTCAACCCCTTGTCCGGAAATCGAGCTAAATCGCTCCGGTTCCGGGATCGGCAAGCCTTCCATAGCCGCGTTCTTTAAGATCGCTTCCGCCAGTGGATGCTCGGACCGCTTTTCGGCAATCCCGGCCAAAAGAAGGATCTCCCGATGCCCGAGCCCATTTTCCCGGTAACCGATGATGTCAGTCACTTCCGGCTTTCCCCTGGTCAGGGTCCCGGTCTTATCGAAAACAATCGTTTTGATCTGGGAAGCAAGCTGCAGGGCGGCCGCGTCCTTGATCAGGATCCCCCGCTCCGCCCCTAAACCAGTCCCAACCATGACCGCCGTCGGGGTTGCCAGTCCCAGGGCACAGGGACAGGCAATAATCAGGACCGCGATAAAGACAGTCAGGGCAAAGATCAGCGTCTGACCAAGTAATAACCAGACCAGGAAGGCAGTAAAAGCGGTCAGGATGACCGCGGGAACAAAATAGGCGGAAATAACATCGGCCAGCTCCTGAATGGGAGCTTTACTCCCCTGCGCTTCTTCGACCAGCCTGATCATCTGGGCAAGAAAAGTGTCGCTCCCGATCTTTTCCGCCTTGAATTTAAATGTTCCGGTCCCATTGATCGTCGCGCCGATCACCTTTTCACCTGTTTTTTTAACGACCGGCAGGCTCTCCCCGCTGACCATCGACTCATCGACCGTGGACAGGCCTTCCGTCACTACCCCATCAACTGGGATCTTACCTCCTGGTTTGACGACGATAATATCGCCGACCGTGACTTCGGAGATCGATACTTCAAACTCCCGGCCGGCCCTGACCACGACCGCGGTTTTCGCCTGTAAGCCGATCAGTTTTTTGATCGCCGCTGAAGTTTGCCCTTTGGCCAGCGCTTCGAAATACTTCCCAAGCAAAATAAAGGTGATCAGGAAAGCGGCAACTTCATAGTAGAGATCGCCGATCCCCAGCGGGATCTTACCCAGCCATTGGCCGACCGTCACCACCAGGCTATAGCTGAAAGCCGACCCCACTCCGACCGAAACCAGGGTATCCATATTAGCGGTCTGCGTTTTGTTGAGAGCGGCGATCCCCCGAACAAAGAAGATGTTGCCAAAAGCCAAAACCGGCAAAACTAGCAGCAGCTCAAGCGTCGCCGCGTAGCGCATCATAAATTCCGGAAGGGGCCAGCCCAAAAGCATGTGAAACATGTAATAAAGAAGCGGCAAAGAAAAAAGGAGCGAACCGAAAAAACGGAACCGGAGATTGGCGATCTCCCGGTCGCGGGTCATTTTTTCCACGTCATAACTAACGTCTTCGAGCGGGGTGTACCCGGAAGCGGCAATGGCCGCCTTGATCTGTTGGGAGGAAACCTTTTTAGGATCGTATTTGATGACCGCTTTTTCGTTGACTTTCAGGTCATGGAAAATGATCCCCGGCAGACTATCCAGGGCGCCGCCAACCGTGCTGACGCAATGCTGGTTGTCCATCCCCAGGACCCGCAACCGGAGCAGGCCTTCTTCCCCTCCCCTGATCACCTTGTAACCAGTCGCTTCCACGACCTTTTCAATAGCGGCAACATCGGTCGTCGCCGGGTCATATTCCACGGTCGCCTTTTCGGCGGCAAAATTAACATTGGCGGAAATTACCCCTTTGAAACTGCGCAAAGCGTTCTCAATAGCCGAAACGCAGGAAGCACAGCTCATGCCGGAAATGGAAATAAAGAATTTTTCGGTCTGACGCGGCTTGGCTGAAACGGGAGCCGAAGCGGAAGTTGAGGCGGGAGCCGGGGAAGAAGCCAGAAACTGGTTCAGACAATGTAAACTGCAGAAGTAATATGTCTCCCCGCCTTTGGTCGCTTTAAAATGGGTGGTCGCCGGATCGACCTCCATGCCGCAAATCGGATCGATCACTCGGTGATTATGGGTGGTCATCTAGCCACTCCTTAATTATTTTACTGGGAAAGGATCTTGCAAATATGAGTCACGGTTTCGGCGTGTTTATCCTCTTCTTTCGCCAGCTCATGGAACATCTTTTTGGTCTCTTCGTCGGTCGCGCCGTCCGCCGACTTCAAATAAAAAGCGCGCGCTTCCTTCTCGTCCTTAAGCGCGACCTGACAAACTTCCAGGTCGCTCGCCTCACGGTCCGGGATATGTTCTTCGGTCAAAGCGGAAATGTTGATCCCTACCCCATCGATCTCGGCGTCGGTAGCGTCATGGCCGCTCAAATGCTTGAATTTCTTAAGCAGCTCGCGATAGTGCTTCTCTTCCTGGGCTTTGATCTTGTTAAGGGCGGCCTTGCCTTCATCATTGGTCACCCGCTTGGCCGCCCGCGAATAATATTCGATCGCTTTCTTTTCCGCTTTCAGGGCAATTAATATTGGTTGGATATTCTTTGGCATTAGTAATTCTCCGCCAACAATTCGTAGTACGCTTTGGGATGAGCACAAGCCGGGCAAACATCCGGCGCTTCTTTCCCTTCGTGGACGTAGCCGCAATTCCGGCAGTGCCATTTGACCACGGCCTCTTTCTTGAACACTTTGCCCTCTTTAACGTTCTTCAATAACGCCCGGTACCGCTTCTCGTGCTGCTCCTCAACCTCGCCGATCTCTTTGAAAACGGCGGAAATCTCATCAAACCCTTCTTCCTTGGCGATCTTGGAAGCATCGGCGTAGATCTTGGTCCATTCCATCTTTTCTCCGTCAGCCGCCGCGGCCAGGTTCTTGGCGGTGTCGCCGATCACTCCGGCCGGGTAAGCGGCCGTGATCTCGACATCCCCGCCTTCCAGGAACTTAAAGAAACGTTTGGCGTGCTCTTTCTCGTTTTCAGCGGTTTCCAGAAAGATCGCCGCGATCTGCTGGTAATTTTCCTTGATCGCCTGGGACGCGAAATAAGTGTAACGGTTCCGCGCCTGCGATTCACCGGCAAAAGAAGTTAATAAGTTTTTTTCAGTCTTGGTCCCTTTTAAGCTTTTCATAATTGATTCCTCCTGTGTGCCTTTATTTTACTATAGTTATGGAAGATTGAGAAGCGCCTCCGCTGCTCTAAGGCAGTCTAGGCGATCAAGGTTGAAACAAAGAATCGGGGAGGAACCGGACCGACTTCACCCCGGGAAATTGCTTGGCGGTTTTCTCGATCTGAGTTGCCAGCAATTCCACCCGCAAAGCTCCACCAGTCGTAAAGCCAGGCACATCGGTAAAAACCAGGGTTAAAACTCCCCGGTTAAGATCGGCCCTGACCAATTTGAAAGCGGGATGGGGAAATTCGGTCGAGAAACCGGCCGCCTTTTCCTCCGTCGTCAGCTCTCCTTTGATCAGCAACTGGATCGTCGCTTGGAGCGGCGCCTTGGTCTCGGGGATTACCCGCTCAACCGGCCGGATCGCGTCGGGACTCCCCTCGCCGTCATTGCCAAGCCGTTTTGCCGCCTGCTCGTTGTAGTAATATAATTTAACGATCTGTCCCTTAACCTGGCTGGGACGTTCCAAAACCGGCGGTTCGGCCGTTTTTTTTGTCGCTTCGCCCAGGAACCAAAAGCCAAGCAGAACAACCGCGATAAAAAGAAGAAAAGCGACGCTCCACCAAACCCATTGCCAATCGAAACGCCTTTTTTTCACTTTTTTCTTTTTCACAAGCGGGTTGATTATACCTGAAGGTCAGTGGGCAGGCAACTGGGAATTTTTTCCCGAAAAATAAGGGCTAATAGCTGTCGAGTGTTTTCAAAAGAGCGGGATGGACCGGCAAGCCCCGCTGCTGCAAGACCCGGACGTATCGTCCAGCAGTTTGAAAATCATGCGCCTGATAATAAAGGATGGCGAGATTTCGATACGCGTCGTTATAATCAGGATTGACCTCGATCGTCTTTTTCCAAAGCGTCTCCGCGTTGCCAAACAATCCCTGCTGGTAATAAAGGAGGCCCAGGTTGAACAACGCGTTATCGTAGTTGGGATTGACCGCCAATTCTCTTTTGAAAAAGAGTTCCGCTTCGGCGATCCGCTTGTGGTTCATATAGATCAAACCAAGATTATTGTGGGCCATCGGCTCGTTCCGGTTGATCTTGATCGCCGCCAGGTACTGCTGTTCGGCTTTGTCGTCGGCACCGTCAAGCTGGTACATCGCCCCCAGATTCCGGTGGGCCAGCGCCGAATGGGGCGAGGTTGAAACCGCGCTTTCCCAGAAGGTCAGGCGATCGCGAAAATTAAGTGAATGGCTAAAGGTCAAAGCGGAAAAAAGCAGCAACAAGACCGCCCCTAAACTTAAAGCGGTCACCCGGGAGACCCGAAGACGCCCGACCGCGTCGCTCGCCAAGAGCGCGACCAAAAGGCCGATCAAAGGAAGATACATCCGGTGTTCCAGAAAGCCGGCGGTCGTCACTCCGTTCGGGCCGATCAGCGATGGAAAAAGGAATAAACCGAAAACGGCGATCCCCCACCATTTATAAGCCGGCCGATCGCTGGGCGGGATCAATAACGCGGCCAGGATCACCAAGGCCATCAGTCCGAAGATCGGCGTCGTATCCTGCATGGTCGGCAGGACGGAAAGATTAAACGGAAAAATTACCTTGCCAACCAATTGAATGACCGCCAAAAAATTCAGCGCCAGCGATTGGAGGACGTCAAGCCAGGTTAATTTTAGCGGATTGACCAGGGCGATATTCCGTAAAACAACCCAACCGGCAATGATCGGCGCCCAACCGGCGATCAACCAGCCGGCCAGCCGAAAAGAGAAGGCTTCTTTCTGCCGAGCGTAAACTAAGCCGAGGGCCAAGAGTGGAATCACTAAAGCCGATTCTTTGGAAAAAAGCGCGAAAGCAAAGAAAATTAAATGGGCCAGATAGGCCGGCTTGGAGCGTCGGTCAAGATAGCGAAGCAAACCGATAAAACTGGCCAAAGTACCGATCGCCAGAAGCGAGTCGTTCCGGCCCGGGATCCAAACGACCGCCTGGGTCAATAAGGGATGAACGGCGAAAAGCAGCGAAAAAAAGAAAGACTGGTCCCGCCGAAAACCAAGCTGGATGAAAAAAACAAACAGGAGCCAGACCGCGGCCAGATGAAGTAAAACATTGGAAAAATGATAAATAAACGGCGCCACTCCACCGAGATTAGCGTCCAGCATCAAGGAAACGGTCAGGAGCGGGCGATAATAAGCGTCGGAGGTATGGACCAGACGGAAAGCATCCTGAACGAAAGCACTGAAAATATTGGCGGCATTTTTCAGATAACCGGCGTTCTCCAGGATCAACGCCTGATCGTCAAAATAAGTAAAGTTAAAGAAAAAAGCCTGAGCGTAAACAATGAAAACCGCTAAAAACAACCAAAAAAATGGCCGCCAACCGGACAGAAAAACCCGCTCGATCCAGGAATCGTCAAGCCGGTTAATTAGGTCCCTCACCGCTTTCCTGCCCGATAGATAACCACCAAACACCAGATCAAACCAAGCGCCAGGAGCGGATGCGCCAGGCCATAAGCAAGCGACCGGAATAGCTGGTTGCCGCCGAAAAGTTGGCTATCGATCGTTTCCAGGGGAAAGATCGGTTCAGCGCTAAAAAGCAGAACGTAAGCGTACCCTTTATAGAGCATCAGGCCAAGGGTCAGAAGCGACCCGGCAATATAAATCCCAACCCCCCTTTTCAGGGACCGAACCTCACCGTCGGTCAGATCAGCCCGCAGACTACGGACAAAAAAAGCCAGGATGATCGGGATAACCACCCCAAGGATAAAAATATGGCCGTGGGATAAAAATAGTTGGAAAGAAACCAATTGCCGGTAGTCAAAAGAAACGGTCTTCAGTAATGATCGGGAAACGATCCCGGCCAGAAAACTTTCGGCTAGCGCGAGGCCCATCATAACCATGGCCAGTCGGCCCAAAAAAACAGCCAAATCATCAGCGGTGTTCCGCTTGAAAATACTCTCTTTATGAAAAGGCGCGTGTTTCACAAATTGAAGAATAAAGCATCAGCGGCGGTCTTGTCAAGAAAAGGTTAAGCGGCGTAGGGGACGAACAATTCATTAGCGACGACCCGGTGATTGTAAACCTGGGTTTGCGGCGGCAAATGAGCGATCATCCGATTAAAAAGCGGCGCGTGTTCCGGCAGTTTTTCTCCCAGCTCTTCCAGAAATTTTACTTCCCGCCGGTAATGGAGGGTCGTCTTAAGATCGCCTTGCGAGGTCACCGCGTCAATGATCCGCCAGAGCCCGACTTTCTGCCGTTCCGCCGTCCCCCGGGCTTTCTGCGCCAGCTTGAGGGCCGCTGCTTCCCCGCTGCCGGCGATCGCGATCCCGATCAAACCCGGATTGGAAGATCGCATTAATTTATCCAGCGATAATGTCCCCGCTTTAAGGTGGGCGATGATCACAGTTAAATGCTCCCCCGGCCTGATCCCGTTAAGGATCGGGTTCGGCAGGTCGATCTCTTGGTTAATAGCGATCCGTTCTTTGATCAGTTCTAGCATAAAGTGTCTCGCGACAAAGATTTATCGTTATATTTAGGGGAAAATTTCAGTTAAATTGGGTAATTAATGGACGAAGAAAACAACCATCAGGCCAACGGCAAAACAATAATAGGCAAAGACCCGGATCGAGGTCCGCTGGATCATTTCCATGAATATTTTGATCGTCAACCAACCGGTGATCAACGCGGCGAGAAAACCGATAACCAGGGGACCAAAACCGATCCCCATCTCTCCAGCCTTGATAATCGCTTTGGACTGCAAGAGCCCCGCCCCTAAGATCGCCGGGATCGCCAGCAAGAAAGAAAATCTCGCCGCCGCCTGCCGCTCAAAGTTGCGGCCTAAGGTCGCGGAGATCGTCGTACCAGAGCGGGAGATTCCCGGAACAATGGCCACTCCTTGAGCGATACCAATAAAAACCGCATCGAACCAGGACATTTCGCCAATTTTGCGCTTCCCATGGCCAAGCCATTCGCCTAGCAAAATTATTCCGCCTGTAACCAACAAGGAAAAGCCGACCCCTTTGACCGAGCTAAAAAGGCTCTCAAAGAAATCTTTACCGATAAAACCGATCGCTCCGGTAATGGCGGTTGCCAGTAAAAGAAGTCCTAATAATTTGCGATTCTCTTTCTTAAGCAACGACCAGAGATCGACCCAAAAGTAGATGATCAGCGCCAGAGCGGTCGCCAGATGCAAGACCGTATCAAAAGCGACGTTCTCCCCTATTCCTAATAGGTGCTGAAATATTACCAGGTGGCCGGAAGAAGAAACAGGAAGGAATTCAGTCAGCCCCTGGATGATCCCCAGGAAAAGATAGTTCATTTTCTGTCGTTATGGTGCCAGAGGGCCAGGAGCGGCGGGGCGACAAAAATGGAAGAATACGCCCCGAGGGTAAAACCGATCAAAAGGGTCAGAGAGAACTCGCGCAGCGGCTCGCCGCCGAAGATCAAAAGACAAATGACCATAAAAAGGACGGTCAAAACAGTGTTGATCGACCGGGACATCGTCTCCCAGACCGAAAGATTAATGATCTCGTTTAATTTCTTCTTGGCCAAGCTGGTCTTCTTTAAGTTCTCACGGATCCGGTCGAAGATCACAATGGTATCGTTGATCGAATAACCCATGATCGTCAGAAGGGCCGCCACAAAGGTAACGTCAACCTGACGCCAGAACAAGGCAATGATCCCAGTAGTAATGATCGCGTCATGGTAAAGGGCCAAAAG
>JBAZMB010000055.1:0-7941 GCA_041649975.1 Candidatus Margulisiibacteriota bacterium
TTCCTGGGCCATTTGCAGTTCCCTGCGGAAAACCGCCTGTTGTTTATCGAGCGGTGAGAGTTTGTAGTGATAATCGAGCCCCATCTCGCCGAAACCGATCGTTTGGTGTTCTTTGATGAACTGCCGCAGTTCGGCTTCCGTCTGGTCGGTCCATTCCGAGGCTTCATGGGGATGGATTCCGACGGCGGTAAAAATATAGCCGGGATAGTCGGTGGCGATCAGTTTGGCTTTCCGTCTGGCATCCGCGTCGAGGGCGATGTTAACGATCGCTTCCAGCCCGGCTGCTTTCGCCCGGGCGATAACTTCGCTGATATCAATGTCGAACTCCGGGAAGGTCAGGTGGGCGTGGGTGTCGATAAACATTATTCTTTGAAGGCGCCGATCAGCTCGTGATAATCTTTGATCTCGTGTTTGGCCAGGTAGTTGTTGACTTCCCCTAAGATCCGCAGGGGAGCGGCGGTGTCGACGAAGTTGGCGGTTCCGACCTCAACCGCCGAGGCTCCCGCCAGGAAGAACTCGATCGCGTCACTGCCGGTCATGATCCCGCCGATGCCAATGACCGGGATCTTAACCGCGTGGCTAGCTTCATAGACCATGCGGACCGCGATCGGTCTGATCGCCGGTCCCGAGAGCCCGCCGGTCTTCCGGCCGATCCGGGAGCGCCGGGTCTCGATGTCGATCGCCATGGCGACCAGTGTGTTGATCAGGGAGATTGCGTTCGCGCCAGCGCTTTCCGCCGCTTTGGCGGTCAGGGTGATATCGGTGACATTTGGTGAGAGTTTGGCGATGACCGGCAAAGTGGTCGCTTTGCGGACCGCGCCAATTACTTCTTTAGTCGCGGCGGGATCGATCCCGAAAGCCATCCCCCCTTTTTTGACGTTAGGGCAGGAGATGTTAACTTCGAGCCCTTTAACTGTTTTTTCTTTGCTAAGCTGTTTGGCCAGTTCGGCGTATTCATCGACCGTATCGCCGGCAATGTTGACGATGACCGGAATCTCGAGCTTGGCCAGGAAGGGGATGGCGTTCTTCAAAAAGGCTTCCAGCCCTTCGTTCTGCAGGCCGATCGAGTTGATCATGCCCGAAGGTGTTTCAACTATCCGCGGCGGAGGATTCCCTTCTTTGGCTTTAAGCGAAACACTTTTGGTGATCAGTCCGCCGAGCTTGTTGAGATCGAGATAATCGGCGAATTCTTTGCCATAGCCAAAGGTTCCGGAGGCGACCAGGATCGGGTTTTTAAGTTTTAGGCCAGCGAGTTCAGTATTGATCATAATTACCCGCGAATAAATTCGCGGCCCCTTCATTTCGCGAGAATAAATTCTCGCTTTACTTGAAACCTTTTATCAAAACCGTTTTCATCTCTTTGGTTCTTAATGTAATTAATAATAACATCTTTTTCTTCGTTTTTAATTTTTCTGGCCCGAAAAGAACGTTCCCAAAGCTTGCGTATATCAAATCGATTTGTCGGATATTTTTGGAACAGTCGCCGGGAAGAAATGCCTTTTAATAATTTCATTGCCATTGAGGTGGAGAGTATATAGCTTTGTTCAATTAAGAGGTGGACATGATCGGCTAAAATTTCGCACTCTATGATTTTAAAGTCTTTTTCTTTGGCAATTGCCCGAAATAGATCGTTTAATTCTTTTCTAATTTCCTTGTCTTCAAGTAGGGGCCTTCTTTCATACGTGCTGAATGTGTAATGATAGCGCAACCTAAAAACTCCTCTCTAAAATTCCAATGGGGAAAGGGGCCGAGAATTCATTCTCGGGCCTAATCTTTACCATACTATCTCCTTCGCGTTGAAGACCGGTCCATCTTTGCACACCATCTTGTAGCCGTCGCGGGTCGCGACCGCGCAGCCGAGGCAGGCGCCGATCCCGCAGGCCATCTTTTCTTCCATGGAGACCTGGCAGTCGATCTGCCGCTGCAAGGCGATCTCGGCGACCGCTTTGAGCATCCCTTTCGGGCCGCAAGCATAGATCGCCGTTTCCGGATAGTGGCGCGCTTCCAGCGTATTGTTCAGCAAGTCGAGGAGGAGATCGGAGACGTAGCCTTTACGGCCATAGCTTCCGTCGTCAGTGGCGATGACCTTTTCATTGGCTAGTTCGGCGAAATCGGCTTCGCAGAGGAGGCAGTTTTTATCGCGGGCTCCGGCCAGGGCATAGACCGCCCGTCCGCCGAGGAGTTTCAATTGCTGGGCGAGGGAGAGGAGCGGGGCGACCCCCATGCCGCCGCCAACCAGGATGGCGATCTTTTTCTCCGGGTCAAGCTTAAAGCCGCTGCCGAGCGGCCCCAGGATATCGAGCTTGGCGCCGACGGTGACTTTGGAGAGGAGTTCGGTCCCCTGACCGAGGACTTCGTAGAGGAGTTCAAAGGTCTGGTGTTCCCGGTTGATCTTGTGGAGGCTGATTGGCCGCCGCAGGAGCGGTTCGGTCCCGTTATCAACCCGGACGTTAACAAATTGGCCCGGTTCGGCGTTAGTGGCTATGTATAGGGATTTGATCGTTAGCTTGAAATATCGAGGGCCAACTTGGGTTTGGTCGAGGACTTGGCACTGTTCTTGTGTCGCCATTACCATATATTATAGCAAAGATCCGGCCTTTGGTGAAGAATGGCTTTCCTGGCGTTATTTTGCTACAATTAGCTAAATTCTTTTGGAGGAAACCCTTATGACAGATAGAAAGATCCTACTAAGCGAAAAAGAGATGCCGACCCGCTGGTACAACATCGCCCCAGATTTAAAAACACCATTAGCGCCGCCTCTCCATCCTGGAACTCATCAGCCGCTGGGGCCGCAGGATTTGGCGCCGCTTTTCCCAATGGAGATCATCAAGCAGGAAGTTTCCATGGATCCCTGGATCGATATTCCTCAGGAAGTCCTCGATATTCTCAAGATCTGGCGGCCGACGCCGCTGGTTAGGGCTTTGAGCTTGGAAAAAGCGCTGGGGACCAAAGCCCGGATCTACTACAAGAACGAAAGCGTCTCGCCAGCCGGTTCGCATAAGACCAACACCTCGGTCGCGCAAGCTTATTACAATAAAAAAGAAGGGGTTAAAAGGATCGCGACTGAGACCGGGGCTGGACAGTGGGGGTCGGCCCTTTCCTTTGCTTGCGCTCTTTTTAATATTGAATGCCAGGTCTATATGGTCCGGGTCAGTTACGACCAGAAACCTTACCGCCGCCTGTTAATGCAGACCTGGGGCGGGAAAGTAGTCCCTTCGCCCAGCAACTTAACGGAGTACGGCCGGTCGGTCCTGGCAAAAGACCCTGACAATAAAGGAACCCTTGGCTTAGCGATTTCCGAAGCGGTCGAGGATACGGTAAAGCACGATGATACTAAATACTCGCTTGGTTCAGTATTAAATCACGTCCTGCTCCACCAGACGATCATCGGCCTGGAAGCGATCGAACAGTTGAAGTCGATCGGTGAGAAAACGCCTGATGTCGTCATCGGCTGCGTTGGCGGCGGGAGCAACTTTGGCGGGATCGCTTTCCCATTCCTTAAAGACAAACTGAAGGGAAAGACCAATCCGAAAGTGATCGCGGTTGAGCCGATGTGCTGCCCGACCTTGACCAAAGGGGAGTTCCGCTACGATTACGGCGATACCGCCGGGATGGCGCCGATCGTCCAGATGTACACTTTGGGCCACGACTTTATGCCTCCCGGGATTCACGCGGGCGGTTTGCGTTACCACGGGATGTCGCCGTTGGTTAGTAATCTGGCCAAGGATAAGGTCATTGAAGCCAGAGCTTATCATCAGACGGAATGTTTTGCTTCGGCCGTTCTTTTCGCCCGGACTGAAGGGATCTTGCCGGCGCCGGAAAGTTCCCACGCCATTCATTGCGCGGTTGACGAAGCGAAGAAGGCGAAAGAAGGGGACGTGATCATTTTCAATTTGAGCGGTCACGGTCATTTCGACCTGACGTCCTATGATTCTTATCTGTCCGGTAAACTGGAAGATTACGAATATCCAGTCGAGCTGGTCAAAGAAGCACTGAAGAAAGTTCCAAAGATTTAAATGGAGCCGAGGGGGATCGAACCCCTGACCTCTAGAATGCAAATCTAGCGTTCTTCCAGCTGAACTACGGCCCCATTTGAGAATTGATTATAGCTTATATTTAGCGCTAGAGGCAAGAATGGTGGCGCCATCTCACCATTTATTTTTCCGCGTTGCTTATTTCCCGGGCGGTCCGATGGAGCATCGCCAGCCGGGAATAGAGTTCGGCTAGCGGCGGCCTGGCTTCCGGTTGGTTATTGGTCGCTACCACGATCGATTTTGATAGGCCTTCGTGCAATAAGTTGAGTTCATCCCCATATTTTTTCCGGTTTTGCGGAGACAAATGACCAGCGACGGCCGTGTATTCCAGCGGCGGGATCGTCCAGCTCAATTGGCGGCGGCGAATTTCTCCCGGTTCGCAGCAATTGTCCGGCGCGAATGGGTTTTTCTTGGATAAGAGCTCGTGGAGAACTATCCCCCAGGAATAAATATCACTGCTTGGAAAGATCCTGGTGTTATTGATCTGTTCGGGGGACATGTAGCCCGGCGTCCCGGCGATCATTCCCGGTGTTTCCCGGAAGCCGATCGGGCAGACCAAACCGAAATCAAACATCCGTAGGCCGGTGCGGTTATTGATCAGGTTGGTCGGTTTAACGTCCCGATGGACGACCTCGGCCTGCTGATGGAGCCTTTCCAGTCCGTAAAGGACCTGCATGCCGATCTCGATTATTTCGTGTAATGAAAAGAGCTTTCCGCCGTCGACGAGGGCGGCCAGGGTGTAGCCGGCGATCATTTCCATGGCGATGTACCTGGTCCCGTGGAAAGTGCTGTATTCGACGAAGTGCGGGAAGATCGGATCGAGCTGTTTGCGCAGGATCTCGGCTTCGCGGTCAAAGAACGGGAAGATCGATTCGGTGATCGTTGTCTTAAGGGCTAAGGGGCTGGGATCCTGCCGGTCGGTCGCTTCAAAGATGGTCGTGTAGGTTGTTGAGGCTCGGACCGCGGTCAAATAGAAGCGGTCGCTGATGGTTTGTCCAGGCGCGAAGCAGGTCGGTATTTTTTGACTGCTGACGTGCTGCGGTTCCGTGCTGGGGAGTTCGTCGTCCCCGGCTAAACGCGGTTTTTTTATCGCCCGGAAATTAAGATTGCTTAATTTCCGGTGCGGAGGTTTGATCGGCTCCACGGTTAATCTTTCTTATGCCGATCCCGCTCGTTCTCGGTGAGGTATTTTTTCCGCAAGCGAATGTTTTTCGGGGTGATCTCCACCAGTTCGTCGTCATCAATGAACTCGAGCGCTTGTTCCAGCGTCAGGGTGATCGGCGGGGTCAGCCGGATCGCTTCGTCGGCGCTGGCCGCCCGGATATTGGTCTGTTTTTTCTCTTTGCACGGATTGACCGTCATGTCCATCGCGCGCGAATTTTCGCCGACGATCATCCCGTCATAAACTTCGATCCCAGGGCCCAGGAAAAGCTTAGCCCGCGCTTGCAGGTTATCGAGGGCGTAAGAGGCGGTCTTGCCGGTGTTGCCGGAAATTAAAACCCCGTTCTGCCGCTTGGAGATTTCGCCTTTGAAGCGTTCATATTTGGCGAAAGCGTGGTTGAGGATCCCTTCGCCTTTAGTGTCCATGATGAACTCGGCCCGGAAGCCGAGCAGTCCGCGGGTCGGGACCATATAGGTGAGGGTGGTCGTGCCGTTCTTGTTAGACATGTCGATCATTTCTCCCCGGCGTTTGCCGAGCTTTTCGATCACCGCGCCGGCGTTCTGTTCCGGGACCTGGACGATTGTTTGTTCGATCGGTTCCATTTTTTCGTTGTTGATCGTCTTGAAGATCACCTTAGGCTGGGAGACCTGGATCTCGTAGCTTGCCCGCCGCATTTCTTCCAGCAGGATCGAGAGATGGAGTTCGCCGCGGCCGGAAACTTTGAACCCTTCGCCGTTCTCGAGCGGTTCGAGCTTGAGCCCGACGTTGGTCTCCAGTTCCCGTTCCAGCCGTTCTTTGATCTGGCGGGTGGTGACGTACTTGCCTTCCCGGCCGGCGAAAGGGGAGTTGTTAACGATGAATTCCATGGTCATGGTCGGTTCGTCGATGACGAGGAGCGGCAACGGCTGCGGATTGTCGGCGGTCGAGATTGTTTCGCCGATGGTGATGTCGGGCATCCCGGCGACGGAGACGATGTCGCCGCAGTCGGCTTCGTCGACTTCAAGCTGTTTGAGCCCTTCGAAAATATTGAGCTTGGCGATCTTGCCCGGCTTGATCGTGCCGTCCCGTTTACAGACGACGATATTAGCCCCCTTATTGAGCTTGCCGCTTAAGACCCGGCCGATGGCGATGCGGCCGACGTAATCGTCATAAGCCAGATTGGTAACCTGCATCTGGAGCGGTTCGGCGCTCTTGTCGGGGTAGGGCTTAACGTGTTTAAGGATGGTTTCAAAAAGAGGGGTCAGGTCCGTGCTCTTATCATCCAGGTTGTATTTAGCCAACCCTTCGCGGGAGATGGTGTAGACGATCGGGAAGTCAAGCTGTTCGTCGGTCGCGTCGAGCTTGACGAAGAGATCGAAAATGTCGTCAACGACCTTGTGGGCCTGATGCCCTTTTTTGTCGATCTTGTTGATGACGACGATCGGCCGCAGGCCGAGCTTCAGCGACTTGGAAAGGACGAACTTGGTCTGGGGCATGGGGCCTTCCCGGGCGTCGACCAGGAGCAAGACGCTATCGACCATCTTCAGGACCCGTTCGACTTCGGAGCCGAAGTCGGCGTGGCCGGGAGTGTCGACGATATTGATCTTAAAATCTTTGTAGTGGATCGAGCAATTCTTGGAAAAAATGGTGATTCCGCGTTCTTTTTCCAAGTCGTTGGAATCCATGACGAGCTCGGTCACCACGTCCCGTTCGCCGTATGCTCCACCTTGCCGGAGCAGGTGGTCGGTCAACGTTGTTTTGCCGTGGTCGACGTGAGCAATGATCGCGATATTAATTATTTTTTTCATTATTACTCCATTATAGCAGATTGGGTGCCGGGGCCGTGATGTGGGATCCGACGAAGGGCGGATGAACATCACTTATCTATCGGGCCGGCGGAGCGGTAATTTCACTAAATTATTGTTATTTGGAGTATAATTAAACGATGCTATTACCTTTGACTAAAATGAAGAACGGGGAAGAAGGTTATGTCCAGGCGATAACCGGCGGGGACGAGCTTAAGAACCGCCTGGCCGCTTTGGGGCTGCGCGTCAGTTTAAAGGTTGCTAAAGTCAGCGGGTTGTTCCTCGGTCCGATCACCGTCCGGGTTGGCCAGACCCAGATCGCGATTGGCCATGGGATGGCGGGGAAGATACTCCTGGAGGTTGAGCGGTGAGAAAGGTCCTGCTGATCGGCAATCCCAATGTCGGAAAGAGCGCGGTCTTTTCCCGTTTGACCGGCTTGCAGGTCGTGACTTCCAATTACCCGGGGACGACCGTTGAATTCCGCAAAGGGTACATGCTGTTGGGGACCGAGAAGGTTGAAGTGGTCGACGTTCCCGGGACTTACACGCTGGAGCCGACCTGCAAAGCGGAAGAAGTGACCTGCGATATCCTCAAAGCGGCGACCAAAGAAGCGCTTAAGACCGGGGACATGGTCATCAACGTCGTTGACGCGACTAACCTGGAGCGCAACCTCTACCTGACCTTGGAATTAATGGAGCTGAAGATCCCGGTCATTGTCGCGCTTAATATGTGGGACGACACCAAGCATCGGGGGATCCATCTCGACCTTAAACAACTTGCCGAGTGGCTTGACGTGCCGGTCGTCCCGACGGTGGCGGTTACCGGTGAGGGGTTTGCCCGTTT
Organism: Candidatus Margulisiibacteriota bacterium; assembly: GCA_041649975.1. GTDB lineage: Bacteria > Margulisbacteria > WOR-1 > O2-12-FULL-45-9 > XYB2-FULL-48-7 > XYB2-FULL-45-9. The sequence goes on from JBAZMB010000055.1 coordinate 7,824, forward strand.
GATCGGCCAGATCTATAAAGCCAAGCCGCCGAAGGTCAGGAAACACACGCGGGACGAACGTTGGGAAGATATCGGCCGGATCGTTGGCCTGGCCCAGCGGTTGGAGCATCGCCACCAT
>JBAZMB010000056.1:0-7920 GCA_041649975.1 Candidatus Margulisiibacteriota bacterium
GCGGGATCGCCGCCGTCTCCTCTATTCCGCAGGATGCTTTGGAATTCGGTAAGATCGCCCGCGACGCCGGGGTCGATATTTTCGTCGTCCAATCGACCGTTCTCTCTACCAAACATAAATCGACCGGTTCCAAGATCCTCGACCTCAAAGAATTCTGCGCGATGATGAAAGTGCCTGTTTTGGTCGGCAATTGCGTGACCTATGAAGTCGCCCTGACCCTGATGGGGACCGGCGTGGCCGGCGTCCTCGTCGGCATCGGACCGGGCGCGGCCTGTACTTCCCGCGGCGTGCTTGGAGTTGGCGTGCCGATGGCGACCTCGATCGCCGATTGCGCCGCTGCCCGCGACTCTTACTTTAAGGAAAACAACGTCTACGTCCCGATCATCGCCGATGGCGGCATGGCGGTTGGCGGCGACATTTGCAAAGCGATCGCTTGCGGCGCCGACGCCGTAATGATCGGCTCTCCGATCGCCAAAGCGTCCGAAGCTCCCGGCGGTGGCTTCCACTGGGGGATGGCAACTCCTTCCCCGACCCTGCCGCGCGGTTCGCGCATCCGGGTCGGCACCATCGGCCCGCTCAAAGAGATCCTCCACGGACCGGCCAGGTTTGATGACGGTTCGATGAACTTTGTCGGCGCCCTGCGGACTTCGATGGGAACATTGGGCGCGGCTAACATTAAAGAGATGCAGCAGGTTGAAGTGGTGATCGCCCCTTCTATTTTAACTGAAGGGAAAGTTTATCAGAAGGCCCAACAGCTGGGGATGTATAAGTAAAAAGGCGAAGAGGCAGGAAAAAGGCAGAGGTGGAAGACAGAGGAGGCAGGTAAAAATGGGGAATGAAATGGAAATGATGCAGAAAAAATTAGATTTGATCCTAGGGACAATGGCAACTAAGTCGGATATTGCCAATATGGCCACCAAAGATGATTTGTCCGAAATGGCATCAAAGGCGGACCTAGTTGGAATGGCTACTAAAGCCGATTTATCTGGGATGGCTACTAAAAGTGATATCCACCGGTTAGAGAAAGAAATAAAGGATATCAGGCATTACGTCGAACATATCGACACCGAACTGCAGGAACATCGACATGATAGCGAGGCTCATCGCAAAGTCGGGGTTTAAAAAGGATTGTAATCCCCTTTTAATGAATAATCGTAATGAATGTTATCTGATTTGAATATCGGTCCGAATTCTAAAGGATATTCTTTCCCATTATAAGTAAAACTGTGGACATCAGTTACAACATACGATCCATATTGCTTCCAGGTATGAGTGGCCGCCGTGCCTGGATCGTAGTTAAAACTAATTTCATTGCCCCCTAGCTTGTCATCGCTCGTTTCAAAACGCGCGATCTCGATCGGTCCGGTTTTAGGCAGATCGCCATGTTCAAAAAGCGTTTTGGCGATCGCCAGTTTTAGATCGTTCTTCGCACCCAAGAGCGAACTCCAGGATAATCCACCGACGCTGGCCGAGCTGAACATTACCCTGGCGGCAGCGCTTTTAACTTCCGCGTTAAATGACTTGGTACCTTTAAATGCCATCGTAAACCTGCAAAATCCGGTTCGTAACCCGTAACTGATAATATTCACGATTTACTCTTTTCAACCGGCGCCTGGCAAGGCAAAGCATTAAGATATGTTTCTCCCATTGAAAAGATGAATGGAGGATTAAAAAGAAAACGAGAGTCCGCTCGATAAGCATCATTTGGCGAGGAATGGTAGTTAAAACCGGCGATCTTAATCCATTGAACAACCCCATTGAGATGGTTTTGGATCATTTTTTCTCTCTTGTCTCTAGCAGCCTTAGATTTTCCTAATGAGAAGGTTCGAGGATCATAAAACATTGTGTGAGTCTTCAGCTCTATTAATGAGTCAATCACGATCAATTCAGGCAGTTGTTTTACTTTTTGTTGTAAAACATTAAGAATCGCAGCCCTCAACTCTCTGCCAAATAAATTTTCATATTCAAGCGGGAAAGCAAAACAAAAGACCAACTGCTTTGCCGTTGGCCGATGTTTTTGCTCCGGACGATAAATGAAGCGTCCTATTCTTTCTCCAATTCTGAACATTTTTGATCATTTCTCCTAATTATCTATCTCATTTCCGTGTTGAAAATTTCAATTTATTTGTGATATACTGTGACATGACGAGTAAAAAACACGATCTGATCGCGGTCCTCGATTTTGGCGCCCAATATTCCATGTTGATCGCCCGGCGCGTCCGCGAATGCAATGTCTACTGCGAAGTTTTCCCTCACGATATCCCAGCCGCGGAATTAATCAAAAAAGAAGTTAAAGGAATAATTATTTCCGGCGGGCCAGCTTCGGTCTATGAAGACGACGCGCCGAAAGCCGATCCCAAACTCTGGCAGTCCGGCATTCCGGTCCTCGGGATCTGCTACGGCATGCAGCTCCTGGCCAAAGAACTTGGCGGTGAAGTTAAACAAGGGAAGAAACGCGAATACGGCAAGGCCGACCTGACGATCGACGACCAGTCGAATATCTTTGCCGGACTCGACACCCAAATGCAATGCTGGATGAGCCACGGCGACACTGTGATGACCCTGCCGGCCGGTTTCAAACAGCTTGCCCATACCGATAACACTAAATTCGCCGCCGCCGGCGACCCGCAAAAAAAGATCTACGGCGTCCAGTTCCATCCGGAAGTCGTTCACACCCCGAAAGGGATCGAGATCATTAAGAACTTCGCTTATGTTGTCTGCGGTTGCCAACCGACCTGGACGACCGCCAACTTTATAGACGAGCAGGTTAAACTGATCAGGGAAAAAGTCGGCAAAGAAAAGGTTCTGCTGGCGCTCTCCGGCGGAGTGGATTCAACGACCGTCGCCGCCCTGATGCACAAGGCAATCGGGGAGCAACTGATCTGCATGTTTATTGACCAAGGGTTTATGCGGAAAAATGAAGCTAAAAAGATCGATGATCTTTTTGTTAATCGTTTTAAAGTTAATTTCCACGACATCAACGCTTCCGCCCGTTTTTTTGACAAGCTTAAAGGAGTGATCGACCCGGAACAAAAACGGATGATCATTGGCGAGAACTTTATCCGGACCTTTGAGGAAGAGGCGAAGAAACTTGGCCAGATCCCCTTCCTGGCGCAAGGGACCCTTTATCCTGATGTTATTGAAAGCGCCGTTCCCGGCTCGACGACCGGTAAGGTCGCCAAGAAGATCAAAACCCACCACAATGTCGGCGGTTTGCCGGAAAAGATGGGCTTTAAGCTGATCGAACCCCTTCGGCTTCTCTTTAAAGATGAAGTCCGGGCCTTAGGCCGCGAGCTAGGGATCCCTGACGACATTATCAGCCGCCAACCCTTTCCCGGTCCAGGCTTGGCGATCAGGATCATCGGCGAGGTAACCCCCGAACGGGTCAAGATCCTCCAGGAAGTTGACGATATCATCGTCTCCGAGGTCAAAAAAGCCGGTCTATATAAGGAATTATGGCAATCTTTCGGAGTGCTGCTGCCGATCCGGACCGTGGGGGTCATGGGAGATAAACGGACCTACCTAAATACTATTGCCATCCGGGCGGTGACCTCCAAAGACGCGATGACCGCAGATTGGGCCCGCCTTCCCTACGACCTTCTGGAAACAATCTCCAATCGGATCATTAACGAGACCAAAGAGATCAACCGGGTCGTCTACGACATCTCTTCTAAGCCCCCTTCCACCATCGAATGGGAATAAGTTCCCGTTTTTAACGCATGTTTTTCGCGGATTCTTCCGATAATATAAACGGAGCATCTTGCCTGTTAAGCAGGAGGCGCGGCTATGGTTCGGATCAATCTTACCTCGACCCCAGACCTGTCGGCTATTGCTCAGCCTAAACACACCGCTAAGACTTCTGGTTATTCTTTTATAGAGGTCTTCAAACAGGTGATCCAAAGCTCACCTAAAACCAATTTGATCACCAACGATTTCCACCTAAATATCCCTAACTTGGTCCAAGGAGAGAATGAAGGCGGGCCGACCGCCCTCGCCATGGTCCTCCAATACTTCGGCGTTAATGCCGACCAGCATACGCTTTTCGATTCCTGCACGGTCGGTAAAGGCCCGCTGTCACTGAAAAAAATGGCGGAAAATTGCGGCATGACCGTGCGCCAGCAAAACAACGGAACTTTGACCGATCTGGCGGCGTTAATTGACAAAGGGATCCCGCCGCTTACTCTGGGGACTACTGGCGGAGGAAACGACGTTTCCCTTTCCAGTTACATCAACAACGCTTCGCGGTCCCGCTGGATGGTCGTGACCGGCTACAAGAAAGACGAAGCCGGTAATATAAGCCATCTCTATCTCAATGACCCGAACCGGGGCGAGCCGCAATGCTGGTCCGCCGCTGATTTCTTGGATAAATTTTGGAATAACACTATCCTGCCGGGCGGTAATAATTACTATCTGGGAATAGCAAAACTTGGGAGTTTTCAGGAAGCGGCGTTAACGGTTCAGTTGCCGAGCGATAAACAAAGCGCCACATTCAACGAGACGCTGGAAACGGCCGACAGGCTGGAAGAAACTTATTACGCCGGTGAAAGCATTTCCTCGCTTTTCGGGCTGGCGACCAAAGAAGCGTTGACGACTATTTCTTTCTAGCCTTCTTATGTTCTTCGAAGCTTTTGGTGAACTTGTGGCTCCCATCCGGTTGGGCGACAAAGAACAAGTAATCTGTTTTGGCCGGGAAGAGGACCGCTTTGACCGACTCTAAACCCGGGTTGCAGATCGGACCCGGCGGCAACCCTTTCCTCTTATAAGTATTGTAAGGGGAATCGACGTTCAGCTGGTTGAAAAAGACTTTCTTGGATGGGTTCTCCAGGGCATATTTGACAGTCGGGTCGGCCGCCAGCGGCATGCCGATCTTCAGGCGATTGTAAAAGACCGAGGCGATGATCGGCCGCTCTTTGGGGACCTTCGCTTCTTTTTCGACGATCGAGGCCAGGGTCATGACTTCGTGGAGCGACAATTTAGCGGCGTTTTTGTTGGCGTTCCAAAACGGCAAGACGACCTCTTCGTAGCGACGGAGCATTGTTTCCACGATTTGATCGAGGCTGGCATCCGGGAAGAAGTCATAAGTATCGGGGAAAAGATAGCCCTCCAGCGATTCACTGGAAATATAACGGAAAAATTTATAATGATTGGCCCGCCGTTCAGCGGTAATCCCCTCATCGACCAGTTTTTGGAATTCCCGCCAATTCTGATACCGGGCTTTTTTTAAGATCTCCCCCATCTTGTAGATCGACGTTCCTTCCGGAAAGACGACCCGGATCTGTTTCGGCGGCACGGTTTCATTATTGACCAGCTTAATGATGATTTCCGGGAGGAACATCGACGGCGAAAGGAGATAATCGCCCGCTTTGATCTTGTCCTGGAGCCCAAGCCCCCGGAGCAGGATCAGGAAATTGCTGCGCGGCGGCAAGAGCTCTTTTTGGGCGAGGATCATTTTGATCTGTTTAGCCGAACTCCCGGGCGGGATCGTAACCAGTTTGGCCTGACGATCGAAAGGATTGGCCGGCTGCAAGAGCAGGACAAACCCGAGGATCAAAAGAGCGGCGATCGCTAATATAAGATTGTCTTTCATCTGCTTATTTCTTCAAACAATCAAGATAACTTTGCAGGATCCCGGCCGCGGCGCTTTTGTCGATCACTTTTTTCCGGTCAGCCCGTGAAACTCCGGCACTGATCAGGAATTTGGTCGCGGCGGCGGTCGTCATCCGTTCGTCCCAGAGGGTTATTTTAAGCTGAAAGCGGTTTTTTAGCAACTCGGCAAATTCCTGCGCTTTTTGGGCGGCCGGACCGATCTCGCCTTTCAGGGTTTTCGGCAAACCGACCAGCAGTTCGCTGACATTGCCGTAGTCGGCGATCAATTTGGCGATCGTTTCCAGGTCGAGGGGATCCGAACGGCGCTCAATCGCGGTTACCGGTTGGGCGGTCAACCCGAGCAGGTCGGAAACCGCGATCCCAATCCGCTTTTCGCCGAAATCAAAGGCCATTATCCGGTTCATGAAGCGAGAAGCTCGCTGACTTTGGCTATTGCCTCGGTGATTTTACCGGCCTCTTTTCCCCCGCCTTCCACTTTATCATCTTTGCCCCCGCCTTTTCCGCCAACTATCGAGGCAAAGAGCTCGGCGATTTTTTTAGCGGACAATCCCTGGCTGATCAGATCCGGCGTTATGGTGATCAGGTAGATCAGTTTGCCGTTGTTCGCCGAAGCAAGCAGGATAACCGCCGATTTTAGCGCGGTCTGAAGTGAATCGGCGAATAGACGAAGGGTATCCATGGAATAATCCTGGAATTCTTTAAGAATAACCTTGCGCCCTTTGATCTCAACGGCGGTCGCGGCCAGCGCCACCGCTTCTTGGCCGGCCTTTTGTTCTTCCAGCGCTTTGATCTCTTTTTCGATCTTGAGGATCCGTTCCTTGATCCAGTCGACCCGTCCAGCCAGATGGTAAAGGAGTTGGTCGACGACCTTTAATTCCTGGCTATCGACCGCTTTTTCCAGCCGTTCCAGTTCGGTCGTTTCAATCTCGAAAATATTCGCTTCCATCTCCTCATGACACCCCAAAAGGCCTTTCTTCCGCTGCAGCGCCCGGTATTTATCGGCCAGCGCGTCAACTTCGCTATACATCGCCTTCGCTTTAGAAACGATATAGAACTTAGCCGCTTGGCCGGCGACCGCTTCGATCCGGCGGACCCCCGCGCCGAGCGCCCCTTCGGAAACGATCTTAAAGAAAAGGATCTCGCTCGTCGAGCAAACATGGGTCCCGCCGCAAAGTTCCAGGCTGTAATTGCCGACTTTGAGAACGCGGACTTCATCGCCGTATTTCTCGCCAAATAACGCCATCGCCCCCAGGGCGACCGCGTCTTTATAATTCTTTTTCAAAACTTCAACTTTGATCTTTTCCCTGATCTTCTGGTTGACTAGCTGTTCAACTTTCATCGATTCTTCATCGGTCAGCGCTTTAAAGTGAGAAAAGTCAAAGCGGAGCTTGTCCGGCCCGACGTATGAACCGGCCTGTTTAACGTGATCCCCCAGGACCTCGCGCAGCGCTTTATGCAGTAAATGGGTGGCAGTGTGGTGCGCGGCGGTCGCCAGCCGTTTGGCAAGGTCGATCCGCGCTTTGACCTTGGCGTGCTCCTTCAAGCCCTTCAGTTCTTCAACCCGGTGGAGAAGGACCTTTTGCGGCGTGACGATCGTCCCCAGGACCAGCAACTCTTTGCCGTCAAAAACGAGGACGCCGGAATCGCCGACCTGTCCGCCGCTTTCCCCGTAAAAAGGCGTTTTTTCCAGGACGACCAGTTTCTGGTCGGGGAAAACCGCCGTGACTTTGCTCTCTTCTTCGTTCTTCTCGTAGCCGACGAACTGGGTCGGCTTCAGGTGGCTGAGATCGAGGGAGTTCAGGTCGATCTTCTTGTCGCTACCCAGGCCGCTTTTCCTGGCCCGTTCCCGTTGGGCGGTCATCTCTTTTTCAAAACCGGCCAGATCGACGGTCAGTTTTTTCTCCACCGCCAGTTCGACCGTCAGGTCGATCGGAAACCCGTACGTGTCGTGCAGTTTGAAAGCGTCCGCCCCAGGCAGTTGTCCCCCGGCCGGTAGTTTGCCGATCAACTCTTCGAACCATTTAAGCCCGGAGCTTAAAGTGGCAAAAAAGTTGTCTTCTTCTTCCTTAATTATCTCCATGATCGTCGTTTCTTTTTCTTTGAGGACCGGATAGATCTCTCCCAGGCCGGCGATCACTTCCCTGGCTAGTCCGATCAAGAAAGAGTGTTCGATCCCGATCCGCTTGCCGTGACTGACCGCCCGGCGGATCAAACGGCGGAGAATATAACCCCGGCCGACATTGGACGGATAAACGCCGTCGGCGATCAGGTTGGTGACCGCCCGGGCATGGTCGGCAATGATCCGCTTGGAGC
>JBAZMB010000057.1:0-7736 GCA_041649975.1 Candidatus Margulisiibacteriota bacterium
GTCGGTCGTGTAGGAATCGACATGCGTGTAAGTCCGCAAGCTCGGCGTGATGAACCCGATCCCCTGGTTCAGCGACTCCGACGTCACGCTCTTGTTGATCGTCCAGTTCAGCGTCGTCGAGGCCACCGTCGTCCCGATCTCCACCTGGTTAACGGTGTTTGTGAATGAAGTAATTGATGGATTGACGTACAGCAGATAATCCAACGCCGCTTCCACGTTCGGATACGTCGGATCATGGTAAGTCACGTCCGCCGCGTCAATAGTCCCCAGTCCGCTCACCGTCACCCACTGAAACTGCGTCCCGTTCCAGCTCAACACCTGGCTCGCCGTCGGGGTATTCGAAGCGTCCAGTTTTGTCGCCGTTACCGCCCCGCTCGCGATATGCGTTGAAGTGATCCCTAATGCCTGCACTGAGACAGTCCCCGAAACCGTGATCGGTCCCCCGGTCAACCCTGATCCGGTATCGATCGAAACGACCGAACCGCCCCCCATTGAGTTGGTCCAGGCTAACGCCGTCCCGGTCCAGGTCAATACCTGGTTCGTCCCCGCCGCATTGATCGTCGCTATCGCTTCCGCCGTCCCCGCCCGAAAAGCATACGGCACCGTGATCAGCGGCACCCGCGGCGTCATTTCCGAATCGCCCTGCAATTGGGTCGCCAGATATTTCCTGGTCCCGTCAAAGATCGTCGTAGAGATCGGCGTAACCTCGCCAAGTATAATATTGAACAGGCCATCTTCAATGGCTACCGTCCGGGTCTCGGTCCAAAGAGGAGATCCGCCGGTTGCCGCGGCGTAGATGAAAAAAGTGACTGCGTAGCTCCCTTGCAGAGGATTGCCATTGTTGTCGCGGAGGATTCCTTGAAAGTTCATTTGTTCGGGAACGGCAGAGGCGGAGAGTTGCGCAATGATCAGGAAAGTCGCGGCAAACAAGGCTTTTCGAAAAATCATTAACGCTCCTAAATTAATATAACTTCAGCGACGGCTGAATCATATCATTTAGGAGCTTTTAGTCAAGCCTCATATTTTTGCGGAAATTCAAGCGATTGCGGCATTTTTCTTGCACACGGAACAAGGCAAAGGAGCCGCTGGTTTTAATAAACCGGCGTGTTCCAGTTGGAATATTTTGGATTATTCCCTCTGACCGCTTTTAAGTATAAATCCTGGATCTTTTTGGTGACCGGGCCAATTGCCCCATTTTTAATCACTTTATCGTCAACTTGCCCGATCGCTTGAACCTGCGCGCCGGTACCGCAGAAAAACAACTCGTCAGCGGTGTACAATTCGGCCTGTTGGATCTGGCGTTCAACAGTCTTTAAACCAAGTTCATTAGCCGCCAGCTCCATGACGCAAACCCGGGTAATTCCCGGAAGGATCGTTTCCGAAAGCGGCGGAGTGATCAACTGGCCGTTTTTAACCATGAATAAATTCTCGCCGGAACCTTCGGCGACGGTTTTCTCGTGAGAAAGCAAGATCGCTTCGTCAAAGCCTTTTTCCAACGCTTCCGCTTTGGCCAGAGAGGAATTAAAATAAGTTCCGGTCATTTTCGCCCCTTGCGGCGCCGATTTAGCCGAGATCCGCCACCAGGTAGAAACGCAGACTTTGATCCCCTTGCTGGTATCCAAATAATCACCGAACGGCGCCATGAACATACAGAAATCATCCGGCACTCCGATCAGGCCGAGCCCGATCTTTTCCGCCGATTTATAATACAACGGCCGAATATAGACGTCCTCTTTATAACCGTTCTTCTTGGCCAATTCGACGGTAATGTCGCACAATTGATCGATCGTGTATTTCATTTCCGACTTCAGCCCAAGATTGACCGAACGCTGCAGCCGTTCATAGTGTTCGCGAAGTTTGACGATAAACATCTGGTTTTTTTCAGCGTTCCAATAACCGCGGACCCCTTCAAAAACACCAGTCCCATAATTAAAGGCGTGGGTCATGATGGAGATTTTTGCTTGGTCGAAGGGGACGATCTTATCTTTAAAAAACGCGTACTTCATAGTATCCTCTCTTTACATTGTTTCCGGAGCCGTTATACCTAATAATTCTAACACATTACGTAGCGTAATTCGAGTCGCGTCGGCCAGGTACTCTCGCGACGGATTGCCCAGGACCTTGCACTGTTCGTAGAACGAATGGAATTGCGTCGCCAGCTCCTTACCGTACTCGCAGATCCGGTGAGGATGGCGCAACTGGGCCGCGTCAAAAACTACTTCTGGCCAGCGGATCAATTTCATGATCAATTGCCGCTCCGCGGAAGTGCTTAACTCACTGATCTTAACTTCCGTCCCGTTCCCCGTCTCCCGTATCCCGTGTCCCTTTCTCGTTATCCCGCAAATCCTGGCGTGGCCGTACTGCAGATAAAAGACCGGATTGTCGCTGGAGCGCTTCTTGGCCAGCTCCAGGTCAAAATCGAGATGGGAATTAACGTCGGTGGCGGCAAAAAAGAAACGGGTGGCGTCGGCCCCGGTCTCTTCGACCACTTCCTGCAAAGTGATCATCTCGCCGGTCCGTTTGCTCATCCTAACCTGCTCGTCCCCCCGGAAAAGAGCGACCAGCTGGCCAATGATGATCTCTAATTTTTCCGCCGGCAAACCAAGCGCCTTGAGCGCCGCTTTAAGCCGCTGAACATAACCATGGTGGTCGGTCCCCCAGATATCGATCATCAGATCGTACCCGCGGTTAAATTTATTCAGATGATACGCGACATCGGCGGCAAAATAGGTCGGCTTCCCGTCTTCCCGGACCAAGACCCGGTTCTTGTCGTCGCCGTGTTCCTGGGACTTGAACCAGATCGCCCCCCCCTCTTCAAAGGTCTGGTGATTGCGTTTTAACTGCTCAACCGCGCCCAGGACGAGGTTCTGGTCGTGAAGTTCATTTTCAAAAAAGAAACGGTCAAACTCAACCCGCACCGAAGAGAGGACCCTTTTTTGCTCGTCGAGATTAAAGGCCAGCATCTCGCCGATCGTCTCCCCTTTGATCTCTTTAACGTACGCGCCGCCATAGCCATTTTCCGGGACCGGCTGGCCGGTCCGCGAAGCAATAACCGAGGCATAAAGCTTCTCGACCTGGTTACCGACATTATTGACGTAGAATTCTTTTTCAACTTTATAGCCGACGGCGGCAAAAAGCCTGGCGATACAATCGCCAACGACCGCCCAACGGCCGTGGCCAACGTGGAGCGGACCGGTCGGATTAGCGGAAACGTATTCCATCAAGATCGAGCGGCCCTGATAATGGCGGCTCTTCCCCCAGGCCAGATCAAGAGCAACGATCTCTTTCAATCGGGCTTCGATCGTTTGGTCAGTTAGAAAGAAGTTGATGAACCCGGGCGGGACGATCTCGATCTTGGCGAAATGTTTCCCCTGGTCGAGTTTTTCGATCTCCGCCACCAGTTCTTTGGCGATCTGGAGCGGAGCTTTTTTCAAGGTCTTGGCGTTAACAATGGCAACGTTGGAGGCGTAATCCCCCAACTCCTTGCGCGGCGGGACCTCGACCTTATAGTTGGCCGCCTCACTAACACCAAGGAGGCCTAAGGCCCCCTTGATCGAAGCTTCAATGGTGGATCGCAGCATTTATTGGTTTTCTTTCAGGTTCTTTTTGATCTCGTCGAACTTTTCTTTTCCTTTTTCCAGGGATTCCTTCAGTTTAGCTCTGGTCTCTTCCCCTTTACCCGGGGCAAATAACATTCCGCCGATCGCGCCCAAAATCCCACCGACAGCGAACACTTTGAACAATCTTTTTAAGCCCATCTTAGTCCTCCTTGTTATCTTTTAAGAATACGTTCAACCCTTTACGCAAGCCGCCGACAAAAGCGGCAATGGTCGTGCTTTTGGTCCATTTTTTCTTGGAACCGCCGAAGGCGCCGAAGATCATCGTTACCGCGTCAAGGAGCGAAGTGATCGCCAGGACCTTAGCCCTGATCTCGCTGCTCATTTTACGGACATCGAGCAGGATCAAAACGACCTGGACCATGGCCACGGTCATGGCCAGTAACAGCAAAACCCCGGAAAAGATCAGGACATTGATCAAGATATCGTGCATCTTTTAGCCTCCTTCAAATTCTTCTTCGATCCGTTCCGCCTCATCCAGCCCGGCGGCAAAAGCCTCGCCGAACCGGTCGACGATCTCGCCCAGATTAAAATTATGGACCTTGGACTTGATAAGCTCCCTGGTCTCGTCGCTGATCGACGAAGAAAGCATCAATCCCATGATCCCGCCGATCAAACCGCCGGCCAGGAGTCCGACTAATAAGTTGTCTTCTTTTTCGGGCATTTAATGTCCTCTGGGATATGAGCCGAGCAATTTCAGGAATGAAGTCTTCTTTTTGATCTTGCCCAGAACTTCCCGGATCTGCGGATCGGCGCGGTGGCCCTGCATATCGAGAAAGAAATAGTAATCGCCCAGCGCTTTTTTTGATGGCCGGGATTCGATCTTGGTCAGATTAATATCGCGGCCGGCGATCTCCGCCAGGACGTCATGCAAACCACCGGGACGGTCTTTGGCGATCGAAAAAGCGATCGAGGTCTTGTCGTCGCCGGTCCGGGCATGGTCCTTCTTCGCCAGCACGACAAACCGGGTCTTATTATCTTTGGCGTTGATCTTAGAAGCAATTATATTCAAACCGTAAAGCGCGGCTGAAGATTTGGTCCCGATCGCGGCAAAAACGCTCCCTTTGACCTTGCCGTGGGCGATGATCTTTTCACCCAGCGAGATGGCGACCTGCTTGACCGCGTCGGACGAACTGTAGGCCAAATGGAGCTTGACCCCTTTAATTTTCTGGCGCAGAAAATCCCGGCATTGGTCGAGGACCGGCGGGTTGGAAATAACATCGGTCACTTCGCTCAAACGGATTCCCTTCTGAGCGATAAGATAATGATGGATCGGCAGGACAAATTCCGCTTTGATCTGCAGGTCGACCTCTTTGACCAGCATATCGGTGACGACCCCGATCGTCCCTTCGATCGAGTTCTCGACCGGTACGATCGCTTCGTCAATTTTTCCGCGGTCCGCGGCTAAGAGAAGTTCGGAAAAGGTGGCGTAAGAGATCAGATCGGCGGTCTTCAGTTTCTTGACGTATAACAAGCCGGCTTCTTCACTGTTGGTTCCTTCAGGACCGAGATACCCTACTTTCATATTTGACGACCTCCAACTTTGAATCCTTCAGCATTTCGCTCGCCAGGGCGTCGGGATAGCCGCCTTCATAGACCAGCTTGACCAACCCGGCATTAATAATCATCTTAACACAGATGACACAAGGCTGAAAGGTGCAGTAGAGGGTGCCGCCTTCGATCTTAACGCCGTGCCAGGCGGCTTGAATGATGGCGTTCTGTTCGGCATGGAGCCCGCGGCATAGTTCATGCCGCTGACCGGAAGGGATATCCATCTGTTTGCGGATGCAGGTTTCGGCGGTGCAATGTTTGAAACCGCGCGGCGCGCCGTTATAACCAGAGGCCAGGATCCTTTTGTCCTTGATAATGACCGCGCCAACGTTCCGTTTCACGCAGGTCGCCCGCTCGGCCACGTCATGCGCGATCTTCATGAAATAATCGTCCCAGGAAGGCCTCATTTTTTCCTTTTCAGCACGGCGCGCGCCGCTTTCTCGATCGCTTCGGCAGTTAAGCCGTATTTAACCAAAAGCTCGTCCGGCTTGCCGGATTCGCCAAAAACATCTTTTAAGCCGACCCGGACCATCGGAACGACGCAATTCTCGACCAGGACTTCAGCCACGGCTCCGCCAAGTCCTCCCAAGATAGAATGCTCTTCGACGGTCACTACAGCGCCGGTTTTAGAAGCGCAGTCAACGATCAGTTGTTTATCTAACGGCTTGATGGTAGAAAGGTTAACGACCTGCGCCTCGATCCCCTTCTTGGCCAGCTCTTCGGCGGCGTCAAGGGCGATCGCGACCATAATGCCGCAGGCAAAGATCGTGAGATCTTTCCCCGCGCGGAGAATATGCCCCTTCCCGATCTTAAAAGTGTAGTTCTCATCGTTGATGATCGGGGTTTTCGGTCGGCTCAAGCGGATATACATCGGACCGTGGAATTTTGCCGCTTCGCGGATGACCTTTTCGGTCTCAACCGAATCGGACGGAACAATAACGGTCATGTTCGGAATGACCCGCATGATGGCGATATCTTCATTGGCCTGGTGGGACGCGCCGTCTTCACCGGTCACGATCCCGGCGTGAGTAACGACGATCTTAACGTTGGCCCTGGTGTAAGCGACCGACACGCGAACCTGGTCCCAGGCCCGGCCGGAACCAAAGACCGCGAAGGTCGAAGCAAAAGCGATCTTGCCGCAGGCGGCAAGGCCGGCCGCGGTCCCGATCATATCCTGTTCGGCAACCCCCATGTTAAAAAAGCGGTCCGGAAAAAGTTTTCCGAACTCGGCTGTTTTGGTCGAAGCGGAGAGATCGGCGTCCAGAACAACGACGTTTGGATTTTCTTTCCCCAGCTGGGCCAGGGCTTTGCCGTAAGCATCGCGGGTCGCGGCTAATTTCTTTTCGCTCATGGTTTGATATCCTCTATTTTACAAAGTTCGCACAGGGCTTGTTTTTCCTGTTCCGGGGTCGGCGGAGAGCCGTGGAAACTAAGCGGCGCCGCTTCCATGAAGCTGACCCCTTTCCCTTTGATCGTGTCGGCAATTATGACCGTCGGTTTTCCTTTGGTCTTTTTAGCGTTATCGATAGCGTCGATCAACGCTTTGATCGAATGGCCGTCACAGCGGATCACGTGCCAGCCGAAAGCTTTCCATTTATCTTCAAAAGGATTGAGGTTCTTAACGTCCTCGACTTTGCCGTCGATCTGGTACTTATTGTGGTCAACGATCGCGGTGAGGTTGTCTAGTTTGCGGTGGCTGGAGGTCATCGCCGCTTCCCAGATCTGCCCTTCCTGGCACTCGCCGTCACCCATCAAACAGTAGACCCGGTAATCTTTTTTGTCCAACCGCCCGGCCATGGCCATCCCGTTGGCGGCAGAAAGCCCCTGCCCGAGCGAACCGGTCGACATCTCGATCCCGGGAAGTGAGAGCATATCGATATGTCCCTGGAGGGAACTCCCGATCTGACGGAGGGTCTTGAGGTATTTGGCCGGGAAATAACCGGCTTCAGCCAGCGCCGAATAAAGGACCGGAGCGGCGTGCCCTTTGCTCATTACGAAACGGTCACGATCGGTCCAGCCAGGATCTTTGGGGTTATGTCTTAACGTGTGGAAATAAAGAACGGTAACGATATCAGCGGCCGAAAGCGAACCGCCCGGGTGTCCGGAAGAAGCGGCGCAGGTCATTTGGATCACGTGCTTGCGCAAGGCGGCCGCTTTTTCTTGAAGTTTTTTTATCTCGTCCCCGCTCATTTTGTCATTCTACCATAATTTTAATCTCGGGCTCAAGGCAAACTTTAAACTTGTCTTTGACCGATTTTTGCAGTTTGGTCATCAGCTTTAAGATATCACGGCTCGACGCTTCCCCCAAATTAACGATAAAATTAGCGTGCTTTTCCGAAACCTGGGCGTCGCCGCAGCGGAGCCCTTTACAGCCGGCCGCCTCCAATAATTGCCCCGCCGCTTTTTTTCCCGGATTCTTAAAGATGCTGCCGGCATTCGGGATTCCCAGCGGTTGTTTAACTTTTCGTTGGGCCAAATAATCCTGGATCTTCTGGCGGCTCGCTTTGGCCGAACCGCTCTTCAATTTAAAAGCGGCTTCCACCACCGTCAAACCCTTTGTTTCAAGCT
>JBAZMB010000058.1:0-7549 GCA_041649975.1 Candidatus Margulisiibacteriota bacterium
GGGAACAGAAGAAATGATGCCGGCCGCGCTTTCGGGCGGGATGCAAAAGCGGGTCTGCATCGCCCGGGCGCTCGCCTTTGACCCGACCATTATTCTCTATGATGAGCCGACCACCGGACTGGATCCGATAACCTCTGTCGCGATCGAAAATTTAATGATAAAATTAAAACAAGGCGTGACCTCCATTGTGGTGACCCACGTGCTGCAAACCGTCTACCGGGTGGCTGACGATGTGGTCATGGTCCATAATGGGCAGTTTATCCATACCGGTTCGCCGGACGAAACGAAACGCTCAACCAATCCAGTGGTGAAAAAGTTCATCACGGGGGGGCTC
This sequence comes from Candidatus Margulisiibacteriota bacterium, assembly GCA_041649975.1. Taxonomy (GTDB): domain Bacteria; phylum Margulisbacteria; class WOR-1; order O2-12-FULL-45-9; family XYB2-FULL-48-7; genus XYB2-FULL-45-9. Next base: position 335 of record JBAZMB010000058.1, read on the forward strand.
TAGAGAATGTCAAAAACATCGGTCGCCAAAGTCGGGGCTTTTACCATCATGGCGTTGCTGGCGCTGGCGGCGGTCGTGATTTGGAAGACCGACCTTTTGCTGGTCCGCGAAGGCTACGAGATGATTGGAACTTTTCAGAACGCCGAAGGTCTGACTCTTGGCGCTGAGGTCCGCTACCGCGGTTTCCGGGTCGGCAAGGTAATGCGTATCGATCCTGGCCCGGCCGATATCCGCATCTACTGTGTCGTCAACCAAAACATCAAATTTCCGGTCGATTCTTCACTGCGGGTCGCTTACGACGGTTTGGTCGGCATGAAGTACATGGAGATCAGGCCGGGAAGTTCCATCGAAGTTTACGTTCCCGGCGCCGCTATGCCCGGGATCACGACTTCGGGGATCGTTGACTTTATTGATATCGGCTCCCAAAATCTTCAGGAGAGCAAAAGGATCCTGGAGAGCATCCGTAAAATGGTGGATAATCCCCAACTCCAGAACTCGGTCGTCAGCATGGTTGTCATGGCCGATGAGATCACCAAGAACCTCAACCGCCTGACCGAAGAACTGCGCGAGACCAACAAAGGGATCAAAGACATCGTCGCCGATCCGCATTTCCAGGAGAACGTCAAAGGGACGATCCGGGAGACCGAGCGGACCCTTTCTTCCGCCAACCAGTTCTTCGATAATTTCGGCAAGATCAATATGAGGAGTTCCGGCGGGGTTGATATCGGGAGCCGGGCCAATGCCGTTCGCGGCGACGTCGATATAATCCAGGGTGATAAGACTTACTACCGGGTTGGGATAGGCGAGGGGCCCACCCGCCAGATGTCGGTCCTCGACGTTCTCTTTACCAGTAAAATGTCCGATAACGTCAGCTTCCGGCTGGGGATGATCAACAGCCAGTTGGGCGGCGGGTTTGTCTTTAAGCCGGGGGTCAAAAACAACGTGATCGCCGATGTTTATGATATCAATAATCCGCGACCGAACATGCCTAAGTTCCGGGTCGGCTACGAACAGGAGCTGGTCGATTATCTCGACCTCCTTTTCCAGGCCGACGATCTGCTGAACAGCGCCAACAGCAACTTTATGTTCGGTATCCGGGTGAAACCGCAAGGTGGTAAGCTTTTCTAACCGCGCACTTAAGTGCGCGGTTGCGACTGGCCTGCTCCAATTACTATTTGTTTTTCCCGCCTGGACGCAAGCCAGCTTTTCCCGCCAACTCCCCGCCGGTCCGTTAACGATCAAAGGGCCGGAAGCCTCTAGTTATAATGGCCAAAAGATAATTTTTGATCGGAGCAATAAACTGGGGGTCGATCTGGCCTACGATCGCTTAAAGCTCAAGGCCAACCGGGTCAGTTACGGCCAGGATGAGATCGAGCTGACCGGTTTCAAAGGGACTTACGAACAATATACGTTGGAAGGGGATTACTTTCGGATCAATCCAAAGACCGGTGACTATGCCGGCGAAGATCTGAAGTTCGGTTATCTTTCGGCCTACCTCAAAGGAAAACGGGTCCAGTTCTATGGCGATAAGATTGTTGCCGACCAGGTCTCGACTTCCCCCCTTAATTATCCGATCTTCAGCTTTGATTCTAACCGGGTGGAGATCTATCCCGGTTACACGATTGCCCGTGGTAATATTTTTAAGTTCTTCCCGGTCCCGATCTATTACATTCCTTTATATCTGAACGACCAGCGGCGTAAATATTTCGAACTGCCGTTCCCGGCGCTGGAAGCGGCGAAAGATATTTTTCATGGAACTCAAGGTGCGGTCCACAGCCATTACTTTTTTAATCCGCAATGGTTCGGAGACCTCTCTCTCCGGTTGTCAGATTATGATGGGGGCGGGGCGGAGGTCCAGCAAATTTTCCGGCTTTCTGACCACCATCAGTTCCAGTTTGACCTGACCGGTTGGCAGAAGTCGCCGATCCAGGGAAAAGCTTCTTATGTTTTTAATTATTATGAAGATCCAACGGTCAAAGGCGAGCTAAGTTTCGCCCAGCGAAATGAGTTGGTCCGGAAAATCGCCGGGATCGAGCCGCGTTTGATCATCGGGGCCGATTACAGTTATAACGAGGAAGTTAACCGGAGCATTATCGATCGGAGCTATGATCTGACCGCCAGCGGCCGGTTAAAAGGTTTGTTGTTTGATCATACTTACACGATCGTGCCGACCTTGACCTATGGCCGGATCAAGGAAAAGAAGATCTATCCGGAGAACGCCCAGGCGCAGGAGGTCGATCGGAGCTACCTCCGCACTGGGGCCGATCTTAATTTTTCCTATTATTTGGAGACCCCATTTATCCAACCCTATGTGACCAAGGCCTTTTTATCGCTTGATTACCAGCATGATGAATACAAGCCGGGTGATTTGGCCAGGACCCGGGTAGCTAGTTCATTGACCGTTCGGCGACCGATCTTTAATCTGGATTTTCTCCTTTATGAAGCGGTCCTGACCAAGTCGCTGTCCGATAGCGGCTTAAGTCCGTTTTATTTCGAAGAATACGGCCGGCTGAAAGACAGCTTTTCACTTGATCTTTACCTGCGGACCGAGCTTTTCATTGGCGGAAACCTTTGGCTCTATGATCTTACCAACGGCGGTCTTTATAATGAGATCAATTACGTTGGGGTCAAGGCCCTGGGTGATAGCTATGTTGTTCTGCGCCACGATCGCCGACGGGAGTTCTGGGAGCTGGGGATCATGAAGAAAGAGCTCGCTTTTTAATACCAGATACCATATTTGTTGTCCAATAAGATCATTTCCAGATTGGTTGAGGTTACTGTTTCCGAATCAGAATTGCCGAGAATATAACATTTTCCGCTGTTGCCATTGCTAAGCGAAGCGCCAAGATAAACAGTGTTTCCCGCGTCAATGTCATAAATAACAGTTTTGGTGAGACTATGACGATAACCGCCGTAAGGTAATTCTTCCATGGTGTGAGAAATAACCGTTCCTCCAGCGTAATTCGCTCCAGCTCGGATGTCTAACGTTGCCTTCGAAGGGGCGGCTTCAGGCGTTGTTGTGTAGGTTAGATTCGCAATAATAAGATAGGTTCCTCGCCATAATACCAACTGGGTTAAAATCGCCTGGTCGCTAAGGCTTTCCCCAGAGATCGTTGTTGCCAGAACCTGATTATGGTGGGCGGATTCGTAATCCTCCGGCATATACGCGACCAAAAAGGCAGTCGGGTCAATAATATTATCGGGGTCGGCCGCGGTGTTATAAAGATAATTGGCTTGTCCAACGCAAACGCAAAAATGCGCCGCCGATTTTATGTAGGTTGAGCCATCTTCCAACAGAAAATAATTGATCGCCGTATTGGTTGTAGTTGTTTGGACGTTCTTATAGGACGGATTTTGCGCTAACGCCCAGACTATCCCATTGCCATCCCATATTGCGTATAAATAAGCCGGATATTTTTGGGTAGTAGAAGGGCCCCGGTTCCAATAGGCGATCCCGTCAACGAGCGTGAAGGTTGAAGTGCCGCCAAGATGAACCGCCGTTCTTGATCTTAAGGTCGAACTATTTCCGTTGGGGATCGATACTTTTATGGCCGACTCCGGCGTCGGCGCGAGCCCGGATGAGTCGGCCAGAATAGATATTATATTGAGGGCGCTTCGTTCCATTCTTAAGTTAACGATTTGTGGTGTGGAGTCAGGCGTAAGGGTCGTTGTTGTTGTGCTGGTGACAGCCGTGGTGGTTACATTGGTTGGTTGTAATTGCGAACAGCCAAGAATAAGTAAAAGCGGCAGGAACAGCAGCAATTTATACATTATGTGGTTAATCATATCAATGGGCAATATTTGGGTCAAGTGCGCTCGCTTTTTAGTCCTTGTTTTATGGCCTAAGGCGGCGGCGTACCTCAAAAGCTATGTACTATAATGATGTAAGGCTGAAAATGCGCTGAAAAGCCTCAATATAAGCCATAATATCGGCAAAAATAGTCACTTTTTGGGCAAAATGGGCTATTTTGGAGATATCTTGTTGATGCAATTAAGGTTCCAAGAAACCTGCGAATGAACTTCGCGGTTCCTTGGAAGACAAAAGATTGGAAACCGCGGCAATATCGCCGCGGTTTCCGTTTCCCATTTTTAAATAGGGGAGGTTTGGTTCGATTTTTCCGGTGCCTAATTAGCTGCGCACTTAAGTGTGCGGTTAACTGAACGTCGCAGTTAAAAAATATATTTTTAAAAAAAATAACCGCATAATTTATTGCGCGGTTATTAAACAAGTGTGGGAGAGCGGAAACGCCGAACCAAAAACAGCGGTCCGGGAGGCCTTAACCAGCCAAAAAGCAACCCAATTGTAGTGTCGCATAATATATCTTATGTATACATACGAGGGGGTGACGATCGTTAGAAATAAGGCTCTGGGGTGCGGAAAATATCGTCACCTTGGGCTTTTCCACAGGATTAGTAAACAAGCGTAATGGCGCGGTTGCTCTATTGGGTTTGTTTGTTCTGGTTAGACAACGATCCCCGCTCTTTTAACCGCGCAATAGATTACTCGGTTAGACAAAGCTGCGGTAGCTTTTGGCTTTCAAGCTCCCCTATCCAAAAATTGATTTTGCTGTTTTGGCCGGGTTTGCCTTTCTTATAGCTCTTTTCCATTTGCTCTTTTGGAAGATTTAATTTATAATCAACTTGCCTTAATAAATTATTCGAAAGGTACAAGACAATGCGTAATAAATTTATTGAATTATCGCAGCTAGATACCTCTGATAAATACCTCAAAGATATCAACGACCGTGAATTTTTTGGTTATCCCATAGAATCGATCATTAAAGCCGAAGAACGGTTGCGCGACCAGCAGACCGCTTCGATCGCTTATTACTCCATGGAGTTTGGCCTGGCGCCAAGCGTTTATCATACTTTTAAGACCGTTAATCCGATCAGCCAGCTGAATAAGATCTCGCGCCACGAAGTCTTCTCTAATATGAAAGATATGGATTATTACCATCATTTGAACCTGCCGCTTAATAAATTGCTCGATCTGCCGATCTATAGCGGCGGTCTTGGTGTTTTGGCTGGTGATAGCCTGAAATCAGCGGCCGATCTTGGCGTTTCGCTGGCTGGACTTGGCATCATGTGGCATAAGGGCTATTTTAAGCAGAAATTTTGGTTCCGGGCTGGCGGCCAGTTGCCGGAAAAGCTTGCCTGGGACCCGGATACTTATCCCGGTTTGATCCCCTTAAAAAATAAAGTTACGATCACCTTAAGCGGCCAACCACTGCGGTTAAAGCTGTGGAAATATTATGTTTTTTCCCATGATCAGAAGAACGTTGTCCCATTAGTATTACTTGATGCCAATCTGGATGAGAATCCGGAATACTTCAAAGAACTGACTGAACAGCTTTACCGGAGCTCTAATTCCTGGATCAAGATCGCGCAAAGAATGATCCTTGGCATGGGCGGCGTTAACGCTTGCGATGTTTTAAACTATGCCATAAACAAGAACCATTTAAATGAAGGCCATGCCGCCTTTGCTTTCGTGGAAAAAGCTAAAAAAACTGATCCGGAAAGCCTAAAAAACAGCTTTGCCTATACTTGCCATACGCCGGTTGAAGCTGGTCATGATCGCTTTGATATGCAAGAACTTGCCGCCGCTCTTGGCCATGAAGGGATCGAAATAGTCAAAAAATATGGCCGTGACCACAAAAACCATAATGTTGCAAATTTAACCCAATTAGCGATGACGACCTCTAATCATATTAACGCGGTTGCCCAAAAGCATGGCGAAGTAACAAGACTGCAATTTCCTGAATTTAAAGAGAAAATTCAGAGTATTACTAATGGTATCCACACCTTTACCTGGTTATCAGACTCTTTTAACGCGTTGTTTGATAAGTATCAGGCCCAGATTGGCGATTGGCATGCCGATCCCACATTGCTTAAAAATGTCGTTAATTTAAGGAATAATAATGATTTTCGTTTGGATATTTGGCGAGCGCATCAAGATAACAAACAAATTCTGGCAAAAATGCTTGAATATTGGTATTTTGACCACAATACCTTTACGATTGGTTGGGCTCGCCGCATTGCGCCATATAAACGGCCAAGCCTTTTGCTCCAGGACCCGAACCGCCTGATCGAGATAGCCCGCAAGTATGGTCAGTTGCAGATCGTTATTGCCGGCAAAGCGCATCCGGCCGATGTCCCCGCTTCGGTCCATATGGATGAAATGCTGGAAAAGATCACTTTGCTCAATGGCGAACGTAAGCTCCTTCGGATCTGTTTCCTGGAGAACTACGATACTTATTTCGGCAAACTTCTGACCAATTCAGTTGACGTTTGGCTGAACAACCCCCTGCCGCCGTTTGAAGCGTCCGGGACCAGCGGTATGAAAGCGATCTTGAATGGCGTTTTGCAGTTAAGTACGCTTGATGGCTGGGTCGTTGAAGCGGCTGACAAAGGGATCGGCAAGATCTTTGGTTACGTTCCGCCTCCGGGCGAGATCGGCAACGAAACCGATCTGAAAATGACGGAAGATTCAAAAGCGTTATATAACGCGCTGGAAGAAATGGCGGCTTCTTACTATGGAACGGTCAAGGGAAATTTAAGCCAGTCGGAATGGATCGACATGATGATCAACTGCGTCGCGCAAAGCGCTTTTTTCTCCACTCATCGGATGGTCGGGGAATACAACGATAAGATTTGGACGGCTAAATAATTCCTATTTAATCCAGAACATTCCGGTTTCCGCCTGGTAAGCGGTGAATTTTTCGCCGAATTTCTTCATCAAATACCTTTCTTCAAGGTACGCTTCGCTCCAGATCAGCCCCAGGATGAACATGCCGAAGTAAAAGGAAAAGACCGCCGCGAAGATCCACCACCAGCCGACAAAAATAAAAACGCAGGCCAGATATTGCGGATGCCGAAGCCAGGCGTAAGGCCCGCTCTTTACCAGGACTTCTCCCGGCAAACCATCGGCCGGCACTCCCAGCTTTTTGAATTCCCGGCGCGCCCAGATAAGCCCGGCGATCCCGGCCGCGGCCAGAAGATAGCCGGCCACGTACCACCAGAAGTAATCGAGATCGAAGCGCGGCTGTTCGAAAAAAACCGAGATCAACGGCAAGCTAAGAAAGAGCGCGATCCCAAGGTATTTATAACCGGTGAATTTCCGGCCGTAAACGAAAAACCAAAAAAAGGCAAGATTGAGCAGGAATAAAACGACCAACAAGAATTGAATTAACATTTTGTCCTCCAAAAGGTGAATGT
>JBAZMB010000059.1:0-7548 GCA_041649975.1 Candidatus Margulisiibacteriota bacterium
GGTCGGCACCCACCAGGAGTTACTGGCCAAGGGCGGCCTGTACCAATATCTCAACGAGATCCAGGCCAAATGATCTTACTGAAAACATTACGTTCAATCTTCTGGCTGATCTTCCGGCTGCCGCCGATAGCGGCAGTCTATATCATGCGCTTTGCCGCCGAAGCGCTCTTCCAGCTAGCCAAATTTACCCCGCTCCGGGGGATGGTCGCCAAAAACTACGAAATGTTCTTTCCGGGGACCGACGGTAGGCACAACGCCGACCAGCTTTTGCGCAACGTCAGCTATTCGCTCTTCGAACTGATCTGCCTCCCCTTCTTTAAAGAAGAACATTTCGCCCGGGTCGTTAAACTGCAAGGGATCGAAAATATCGACCTGGCCCTGGCTAAACGGAGCGGCGGGCTCTTTTTAACGATGCACACCGGTAATTACGAGATCGTCCCGTCGGTCCTCGCTCATCTCGGTTACCACGTCACCTCGATCGTCAAAACACCGGACGACCCGCTCTTTAAAATGATCAACGAGTCACGGACCAAGCACGGGACCAAACTGATCAATGTCTTAGACAGCAACATGTACCTCGAGTCGATCAAGTCGCTGGCGGAGAACCAGATCATCGGACTCCTCCTCGACACCGGCGCCAACGAAGGGCGCCACGAGGAGATGGAATTCCTCGGCCGGCAGATCCCGGTCGCGACCGGCTGGCTGACGCTCGCCCAGCGTTCGCGGGCGGAGATCGTGATGTGCCTCGCCCGCCGGGTCGGAAAGAAAGTCGTCATCGACTTCCAGCCCCCCTTCCGGATCGACCGGGAGACCAAAGCGGAAGCGCTCGACCGGATTCGCAATTATTTTGAAACCTTCGTGAAGAACCACCCCGAACAGTGGGCGATCTTCCTGCTTAAAGACGAGATCCACGGCCTTGTCCATCGAAAGGAGTCAATTAAATGACCGAAAAGAAATCGTATTTATCCTATTTGATGATTCTGGCGGCGATCCTTTACTTCTTCATGCTCGGGAGCTTTTCGCTCTACGACGCCGCCGAGACGACTTACGGCGAGTTCGTCAAATGGATCCTGCGCGGCGACTGGTTAACGCTCCACTTTAACGGCGCGGTCATCTTCGACAAGCCGCCGCTCTATTACTGGTTCGTCGCCATTCTCGCCAAGATCATCGGCTTCAACGAGTGGGCGATGCGCCTGCCGGCCGCTTGCTCCGGCCTGCTGACCGTCGCCGTCACTTATCTCTTCGGCCGGAAACTTTTCAACAGCGAACGGGCCGGCTTCCTGGCCGGGCTCGTTACTATGACCAGCTTCCAATTTATGATCATGTCCCGGATCGCCGAGCTCGATATCGTCTTGACCTTCTTCGTGACCCTCGCCCTTTTCTGTTTTTATCAAGGTTACTCCAGCCATAAGAAATGGTGGTACACCTTAAGCTATTTCCCGATCGCCCTCGCCTTTTTAATTAAAGGGCTGCTGGCGGTCGCCCTTCCCGCCGGGACGATCTTTTTATTTCTCCTCCTCAAAGGTGAACTCGGAAAGATCAAAGAGCTAAAGCTTACCGCCGGGATCCTGATCTTCGCCCTGATCGGCCTCCCCTGGTACCTGATTGAACTGGTCCGCCACGGCAAACCTTTTCTCGACTTCACCATCGGCTTTCTCTTTCTTTCCCGGTTCCAGGGGGTTGTTTCTAACCACACCGGCCCCTGGTATTACTATTTTCTGATGTTGATCGTCGGCTTCGCGCCGTGGTCGCCGTTCATCCCTTTCGCTTTCTGGCGGACCGTCCGGAATTGGCGGAGCGACCCATCGCTGATCATGCTCGCCATTATTATTCCGGCCTTCATCGTTTTTTCCGTCGCCCAGACGAAATTGCCGAGCTATATCCTCCCCCTCTACCCATTTTTCGGCCTGATGGTCGGCCGCCTGCTCGATGAATCGCTCGACCAGCCGGAAGCGCTGAAGATCGGGATGATCGTTTCCAACCTGCTGCTGTTGGTCGTCGTCGTCATGCTCTTTATCGGCTTTGCCATGTTGGGGAACATCAATTACCCGGAACAGTATAAAGCGTTCCTCCCGGTCCTCTATCTGCTCGGCGCGGTCCTGGCCGCCTGCTCGCTTTTGTCGATCATTATGTACTTCAGCAAAAACCGGAGTTTAGCGATCAACACCCTGGCCGGGATGGTCTTTGCCATCATGTTCATTTTAACTTTGATGGTCCTCCCCCAGGTTGAAGATTTTAAGGGAGCCAAGCCGCTCGGTAAAGAGATCGAGCGGGTCTTTCAGCCGGGACAAAAGATCGCCGCCTTCGGGACCGGCAACCGCCCCGGCGTCGTTTTTTACAGCCCGCGGACGGTTGAATTCCTGAAAGATAAACCGGCCGCCTGGGCTTTCATCAACGGTCGGCAGGGCTACCTCTTTATCTCAATGCCGGAATACGAAAAGATCCGCTTCAACCTCCCCAAATATGTTAAAATATTGGGAGTGAAAGGCGATCTTTTAGTCTTGGAGTGCCAATGAAACCGGAATTGACCATCGCGGTCCCAACCTACAACGAAAGCAAGAACTTAACCCCGCTGGCGGAGCGGGTCTTCGCCGCCCTGCGCGGCATCAACGCCGAAATGCTGGTCATTGACGACGATTCCCCCGACAAGACCGCCGACCTGGCCGAACAGTTGGCCAAGAAATACCCGGTCCGGGTTTACGTCCGCAAGGAACGCCTTGGCCCCGGCCCGGCGATCATGGACGGGATCCGCCTGGCCGACGCTCCAGTCGTCTGCGTCATGGACGGCGACTTGAGCCACCCGCCCGAAGCCCTCCCTGAAATGTACAAGCTCATCAAGAACGGCACCGCCAAACTGGTGATCGGCAGCCGCCACGTTTCCGGCGGCGGGACTTCCGACTGGATCTGGTACCGGAAGTTCTTCTCCTGGGGGGCGCGGATGCTCGGCCGGATCTTAACGCCGGTCAACGACCTGACCTCCGGTTTCTTTATGTTCGACAAAAAGATCCTCGAGGGGATCGAGATCAGTCCGATCGGCTGTAAGGTCGGCCTGGAGTTAATGGTCAAAGGGAACCACCAGGGGAAAGTCGTCGAATACCCGATCGTTTTTGCCGAACGGGCGGCCGGCGAAAGTAAAATGGGGAGCCGCGAAACGTTCCAATACATCCAGCACCTGCTCGCTCTCAACTTCTACAAGCTCGGCAAAGTCCTGAGAAAGTAGGCCTCATGATCGATCTATCCATTATCATCGTTAATTATAACGGGGCCAAGCTCTTGGAAGATTGCCTCCGTTCGATCTATGACACGGTAAAAAAGGCGACCTTCGAAGTGATCGTCGTCGACAACCACTCCGAGGACGGCTCGCCGCTAATCCTGAAGAAATACCCGAAAGTCGAGCTGATCGCCAACGACGAGAACGTCGGCTTCTGCAAAGCGAACAACCAGGCGCTCAAGATTTATCACGGCCGCTACGCCCTCCTCCTCAACAACGACACCGTCGTCAAAGAAGGGGCGCTCGACAAACTGGTCGAATTTATGGACGCCCACCCGGGAGCGGGCGCTTGCGGACCAAAGCTCCTTAACCGGGACGGGACGATCCAGCACCAGGGGGGAATGCTTGGCCGCCGCTTCTGGCTGGCGACCAAACCCGTGACCGTTAATTACCTGATCGCCGCCTGCCTTTTGATCCGGCGCGGGACGATCGACCGGATCGGCCTGCTCGACGAGAATTTCTTTTTCTCCAACGACGACCTCGACTACACCCGGCGGATCGTCAAAGACGGCTGGAAAATATATTTTGTCCCCCAGGCGGAAGTCGTTCATTACGGTGGCTACACCACTAACCTCTTTAAAAAAATGATCTTCGTCGAAGGTTTTCGCGGCGGCCTGTATTTCTGTCGGAAACATTACGGCCTGATCGCCTACCAGCTTTACCGCTGGCTCGGAGCGCTCCTTCTCCTGCCGGTCATTTTGCTCACCGCCCTGACCTATCCGTGGCTGAAGCACAAAGACAAACTCACCGCCTATCTGGAGATCCTCGCGATCTTCGTTAAAGGAGCGTATTTACCCCGTGGCTAAAATCCTACTGGTTAGCAACGGACACGCCGAAGACTTAGCGGCCGCCGAGATCGGCGCCCGGTTATTGAAATTACGGCCCGAGGTTGAAATCGTCGCGCTCCCTCTTGTCGGTCTTGGCCGGGCTTACGAAAAAAAAGGGCTGGCCAGCCTCGGCCTGAAAAAACTTCTTCCCAGCGGCGGCTTCGCCAAGGAAGGACTGTTCCATTTTCTTAAAGACTTAAGGGCCGGCTGGTTTTCGACTTTTCGCCGGCAGATCAGACTTCTTAAAGCGCAACAACCGGACCTCGTGGTAGCGGTCGGCGACGCGTACGTTGTCGCCCTCTGCGGCCTCTTCGTCAAAAAACCGTTGCTCTTTATCGACGGGCCAAAGTCGGTGAAGATCGCCGGTTACTGGCCGCTGGAAAAGTGGCTAATGCGTAAATTTTGCGCGACGATCATCGTCCAGGACCAGGCGACCGCCGATTATCTGACCGGGGAAGGTTTCCCGGCAAAATTCCTGGGGACCTGGGTCATGGATTACGTCCCCGTAACCGGCGAGGACTTTGGGCTAGATAAAAACAAAAAAGTGATCGGCATACTTCCTGGCACCCGGGACGAAGCTTACAACAATCTCGGCTTGATCCTGGAGGTTATTGAAAAAATGGCCGTCCAGGCGAATAAGCAAGAGAAATTTGTCGGGCTGGTCGCTTCGACCCTCGATCGGACCAGACTGGCCAAGAAAATGACCGACATCGGCTGGCGGATGTACGAACCGCTCCCCGCCGACCTGAAACGGGGGATCACCGGAATGCTTACTTCGCCGCGCGGTACGGCGGTCTATTTGTCGGAAGGGAAATTCGGCGACGTCTGCGTCCGCTCCGACCTGATCATCGGCCTGGCCGGGATCGCCAACGAACAGGCGGTCGCTTTCGGCAAACCGGCGGTCTGTTTCCCCGGCAGCGGCGCCCAAACAACTCTGCGCCGCTGGCAGGAGATCCAAAAGATCACCGGCCAGTCGATGGCGATCTTAAGCGGCAACGCCGAAGCCAAAGCCGCCGCGATCTGGCAAATCTTGCGCAACCCGGCAAAGATGGCGGAGATGGCCCGGATCGGCAAAGAGAGCAAACCCGACTGGGGCGGGACCGAGCGGATCGTTAAACTCGTCCTGGAAAAAATCGGATGACCGGCAAGTACGCCAGCCGGGTCGTCTGGCTGATCGTCCTCTTCACCCTCTTCTTCAGCGGCTTCCGGCTGATGCAGCATTACACGCTCAACAATAACGCCCTCGACGACGGCTTCAACGATAATTTAATTTGGAACACCCTGCACGGCAAGTTCATGTACAGCGACATCAAAGGCTCGACGACGCTGGGCGACCACTTGGAACTGGCGACCCTCCTCTTTCTGCCGTTCTATCTCTTCGGGCTGGGACCGTTTATTTTATTTATCGGCCAAACGCTGATCATCGGCCTGGGGGCGATCCCGATCTACTGGCAGGCGCGCGACAGCCTAGATGATAGTCCGTTCGTCTGGCTGCTGCCGCTCGCTTACTTATTGTATTTACCGACGGTCAATATCACCTTCCAGGGCTATTACCCGATCGCCCTTTGCATCACCCCTCTGCTCTTCGCCACTTACTATTTAATGAAGGACCGCTATCCGTTATTTTTTCTTTATCTCGGGCTGGCGATGCTCTGCCAGGAAAACCTCTACCTGGTTGCCGCCTTTTTCGGCCTCTATATTCTCGGTTTCAAAAAAGAGAAGCTCCTGGGCGGGTTGTTGTTTTTAGGCGGACTCGGTCTCTTTATCGTGGCGATCTCGGTTATCATTCCCCACTTTAACACCGGCGGAAGTTACGCTTACTACGAGCGGTACGCTTATCTAGGCAATTCGCTTCCGGCAATGTTCCTGACGATCGTCACCCGGCCGCTTTATGTTTTACAATACGTCATCACTCCCGAAAAGATTTGGTTTGTGCTCGGACTTTTTCTGCCGGTCGCGTTTCTTTCCTGGCGGCGGCCGGCCCTGCTGATCCCGGCCCTGCCGATCTTCGCCATTAATTTGCTAAGCACTTACCGGGATATGTACCAGCTGGGAACCCGTTATCCTTCGGCAATTATCCCCTTCGTCTTTATGGCCGCGATCCTCGCTCTCCCCCCGATCACCGACCCTAAACGGATCAGCCGGATCAGCAAGACAATGGTCTTCTTCATGGTCCTGTCAGCCCTGTATTTCTTCACCGGCTTTTATTTCCGCTACACCGTCATCACCGAACCGGTTAAGGACGCCCACCAACTTCTCCGGCAAGTCCCGGATAACGCGGCGATCTCCGCGCTCGGCAATCTTTATCCCCAGCTCGCTCACCGGGAAAAGATCTGGCTCTTCCCCAAGAACTGGGCGGAGTCCGATTATCTGATCCTTTGCAAGCTCGATCCAACCTGGCCGCTCGACGGCGATTATTCAACCGCCCTGACCCAGCTCATTAAAAAGAAAAACTACGGCAAACTGCTGGAATATACTTTTGTCGGCGAATCACCCCTCCCCGGTCCAATGTCGAAAAAAGATTACGCTCCGCTCTACGCGCGGATCAGAGCGGACAAACATTTTAACGTGGTCGCGGAAAAGAACTATTACGTTCTCCTGAAGAGGATAAAATGAAATTATTTTCTAAGATAAGCCTGATGAGCCGGCAACTCACCGACACTTACGCCCTGCTGACCCTTTTGGCCGCTCTCTTGATCTGGCGCGGGCCTCTTTCTTTGGTCGTGGTTTTTACCGTCTTGATCGGTTCCGGGGTCTTAACCCTCCGCTTGACTAAACCGACTCAACGCCAATTATTATTAGTGGCAACGATCGCGGTCCTCTTTTCGCTCGCCGGGTTCCTCACCCTCCTTTTGACGGCGGTCGTCTACTTCGCGCCCAAGATCGCGGCGGCTCTTTATTACCTCGCGACCACCGACCGGCCGACCGGCGTTAAAAGGATCATCCTGCAACGGGCCGACGCCATTGGCGACACGGTCCTGGCGACCGCGGCGATCGCCCCGCTCAAAAAGCTTTATCCTGAAGCAAAGCTCGACTTTCTCTGCCGGGAATTAACCAAGGAGCTGGTCGCCGGTCATCCCTCGATAAATGAGGTCGTGATCGAGCCGGAAAACAAAGGGGCCCTGATCGAACTATTTAAGGAGTACGACCTGCTGATCTCACTCTGGGAAGAAGAGCGTTTTCCTCTCGCCGCCTGGCGGGCGCGGATCGCCCACCGCTGTGGCCCCCTGGAAACAAGAAAATTCGGCTGGTTGTACAACGCGGGGACGTTTCGCCGCCTGAACTTTGCCCGCCATCAGGTTGAGCGCAACAGCGACCTCCTCCAGGCGCTGGGAGCGGCCGCCGCGCCGATCGAACTCGACCTCCAGCTGACGACGGAGAATAAAAAGACGGCGGAAGAATATCTCGCCGGGATCAAGACCGACAGTTTAGTCGCCCTCTCTCCCGGCA